>RZZM01000131.1 GCA_009929845.1 Spartobacteria bacterium | reverse complement strand
GCGACAGCCTTCTTGACCGCCTTTTTCACGGCAGGCGTCTTTTTAACGGGTGCTTTTTTTGTTGCGGTCTTTGCTGCTGCTTTCTTAACCGCTTTCTTTTTTGTCGTTTTCTTAGCCGTTTTAGCCATTTTTCACCTGTTTCTCCGTTGTTGGACCGCCTTTATCGGCCACCGTGCGCTCTCTGTTCAGCATTACAAGGCGGGCGTATCTACCACACACCAGACTGCTTGTCAACCCGTAGACTTGGAAATTGTTACATGACAGGGATGGCCGTTGAGGTCAATTTCCTCGGCGTCATCCGGCAAATCCTCCGTAAAGCACAATTCCACACAGAGCGTTTCGTTCTCAATATAGCTGCGATGAGCGAACACCGCCTCTTCGACAACGGTCACGCCGGTGAAGGTGATCAGGATGCGGTCCGTCACCTCCAACTCCATGTTTTTCCGGATATTCTGCACTTTATTGACAAATTCGCGCGCCAACCCTTCTTCAATAAGGTCGTCGTCCAATGCGACATCCAGCGCTACAACCAGGTTGTCCTGGGACGAAACCGCGAGGTTCTCCCTGGGCTGCCGCTCAACGACAATATCGTCGGCCTCCAGCGAATAGACCTGCCCGTCCACCTCGACTTCACAGCGCCCGCCCTCCAGCAGGGTCTCGATATCGTTATCCGGCAACTGCTGAATGGCGGCGGCGGCCTGCTTGACGTTTTTGCCGAAGCGTGGCCCCAGGTTGCGGAAATTGGCCTTGGCTTTCAAATGCACCAGGTCCACCTCGTGGTCACTGAAGGTCACGTTCTTAACGTTCAGTTCGTCGGCGATGATGTCCCGCAGGGACTCGATCTGCGCGAGAAGGTCACGGTCGCGACAGACCACATGCATGCCCGCGAGCGGCTGCCGCACCTTCAAATTGTGGTCGGCGCGAATCTGCCGGGCCATGCTCACGGCCTCCATCACCGCCCGCATCCGCGCTTCGAGCGCGGCATCCCGCCCGGCGCCATCGGCCACCGGAAAATCGCACAGGTGCACCGACTCGGGCATGTCCTCCGTGCGCAAATTGCGATAGATGGCTTCGCTCATAAACGGCACAAAGGGCGCGGCAATCTTGCTGAGACGCAACAGCACGCGGTACAAGGTCTCGTAGGCCTGCATCTTATCGGCATCATCGGTCGATTTCCAGAACCGCCGCCGACTTCGCCGGATATACCAGTTGGTCAGGTCCTCCAGAAAATGCACAAACGGACGCACAGCCCGCTGCAGGTCATAGCCGTCCATGGCCTCCACCACGTCCTGGTTCAAATGCTCCAGGCTGCTCTGAATCCATTGATCGAGCAGATTCGCCGAGGGCGCGCCCGACATCTTGTCGGGTGTCCACTCGTCAATGCGCGCGTAGGTGACAAAGAAACTGTAGGCATTCCACCACGGGATCAGGAAATGCCGCAACGAGTGCTTGACGCCGTCCTCGCTGAAACAAAGGTCTTCCGCGCGCACCACCGGCGAATTGATCATGTACAGCCGCAGGGCATCCGCCCCATACTCGTGGAGCATGTACATCGGGTCGGGATAATTCTTCAGCCGCTTGCTCATCTTCTTGCCGTCTTCGGCAAGCACCAACCCGTTCACCACCACGTTTTTAAAGGCAGAGGTGTCGAAGAGCGCGGTGGAAAGCACCAGCAGGGTATAGAACCAGCCGCGGGTCTGGTCCAACCCCTCGGCAATGAAGTGCGCCGGGAAAAAGGAATCCAGTTCGTCTTTACGTTCAAAGGGATAATGCTGCTGGGCATACGGCATTGAGCCGGATTCAAACCAGCAGTCGAGCACCTCCGGCGTCCGCCGGTAGGTTTTGCCGTCTTTCTTAAAGGTGATCTTGTCGATAATATGCTTATGCAGGTCGGTGACCTTCACCCCGGAGAGTTCTTCGAGTTCCCTGATTGAACCGACACAGACCATGTCCGAGCCATCCTCGGCCGCCCACACCGGAATGCACGAACCCCAGAAGCGGTTGCGGCTGATGTTCCAGTCCTTGGCCTCGCGCAACCAGTTCTCGAAACGCTTGCCGCCGACATAGTCGGGTACCCAATGGACCTTGCTGTTGTTCTCCGCCAGCCGGTCCCGCAGGTCCTCGACCCGCACATACCACGCGTCAATAGCGCGGTAGATCAACGGCGTATCCGTCCGGTCGCAGAACGGATAGCTGTGTACAATGGTACTCTGATGAATGAGCTTCTTTTCGTCTTTTAAACGCCGGATAATCTGCCGGTCGGCGTCCTTGCAGAACTGCCCCGCGTAATCGGGCGCCTGGTCCGTGAAGACACAATCCGCATTCAGCGGGTCCACCAGCTCAATCCCCGCGGCGGTGCAGGTGGCGAAGTCGTCCTCGCCATACGCGGGCGCCATATGCACAATGCCCGACCCGTCCGCGGTGCTGACAAAATCGCCCAGCAACACGCGAAAGGCCCGCGGCTGGTCCTTGAAATAATCAAACAGCGGCTCGTACGTCCAGTCCGCCAGGTCGCGGCCTTTGAAGCGTTTGAGCACGGCGCAGGCGTCTTCGTCCTTGTAGTAGGCCCCCAGGCGCGCCTCGGCCAGCACGTAGATGACATCCTCCGCCTTGTCGCGCACGGCGACATAGTCGATGTCGGGACCCGCGCAGATGGCCAGGTTGCCCGGCAATGTCCAGGGGGTGGTCGTCCAGATCAGCGCGTAACAATCGCCCATGGCGGCAAGCTCTTCGTCACAGACGGTGAGCCGAACGCGCACGGTAATCGACGGGTCCTGCACATCCTGGTAGTTGCGTCCGGCTTCGAAATTCGATAGCGGGGTGGTGAGCTTCCAACTGTAGGGCATGATGCGGTACGATTTATAGATGCGCCCCTGCTCCCAGAGACGGCTGAAGACCCACCAGATGCTCTCCATGAAATTCACATCCATGGTCTTGTAATCGTTGTCGAAGTCCACCCAGCGTCCCATGCGCGTGACGGTCTTGCGCCATTCCTCGACGTACATCGTCACCATCGAACGGCAGGTCTCGTTGAATACATCCACCCCCTTCTCGACAATGGCCCCCGTGCCCGCCAGCCCCAGTTTTTCCTGGGCCAGCGCCTCGATGGGCAGCCCGTGGCAGTCCCATCCGAAACGCCGGGCGACATAATGCCCGCGCATGGCCTGGTAACGCGGAACAATATCTTTGATCGTGCCCGCCAGCAAATGCCCATAGTGCGGCAGCCCGGTGGCAAACGGCGGGCCGTCATAAAACACGTACTCCGTGCCGCCCCGGCGCTGCTCCAGCGACTTCTTGAAGGTGTCCTGCTCCTCCCAGTACGCGAGGATGTCCTCTTCCATGCCGGGAAAATTGATCTTGTTCGATACGGCGTCAAGCATGGCCTACTCGTTTCCTGTCGGGTTAATTCTCGTCCGCGTCTTCATCAATGATGACCTCGATGTACACATCCTTCAACTGCTGCGCGTCCACCCGCGCGGGCGCGTTCATCATGAGGTCCTGCGCTTTCTGGTTTTTGGGGAAGGCGATCACGTCGCGAATGGTTTCCGCGCCCACCATCAGCATCAACAGCCGGTCGAGGCCCAGCGCAATGCCCCCGTGCGGCGGCGCGCCAAAGCCCAAACCGCGGATCAGGTGCCCAAACCGGTCCTTGATCTCGTCCGCGGGAATCTGCAAGGCCTTGAACATCCGCTCCTGCAACGCCGGGTCGTGGATACGGATGCTGCCGCCGCCCAGCTCGACGCCGTTGAGCACGATGTCGTACGCCTGCGCGCGTACCGTCTCCGGCGCTTCGTCCAGCAACGCGAGGTCTTCGAAACGCGGACTGGTAAACGGATGGTGCATGGATTGCAACCGCCCTTCGTCGTTGCGCTCGAAAAGCGGAAAATCAGTCACCCAGGTGAAGGCAAAGGCCTTCTTATCAATCACCCCGGCCATCTCGCCCGCCAGCAGGCGCAGGCGCCCGAGCGCGACGTTGGCCTTTTCTTTGCTATCCGCGGCAAACAACACCAGGTCCCCGACTTCCATCCCCAGCCGTTCCTGGAGGGCGGCCTTTTCGGCGTCGGAAAAGAACTTGACGATCGGCGACTTCCACGTCCCGTCCTCCTGCACGCGGATGTAGGCCAGTCCGCCCAGCCCGGCGTCCTTCGCCATCGCCGTCCAGTCATCCATCACGCGGATAGGCGCCCCGCCCAGGCCCTTGGCGTTGATCGCCTTGACCACCCCGCCGCCTTCGATGACACGTCCGAATACTTTGAAGTCAGTCTTTTCAAACAAATCGCTGAGGTCATTAATCTCCATGCCGAAACGGATATCCGGCTTGTCGCTGCCGTACCGGTCCATCGCCTCTGCGTACGTGATGCGCTGGATGGGCGTCTGGATATCGCCGTGCCCTGCCGTCTTCATGATCTCGACCAGCATGCCATCGACCACCGCGAAAATATCCTCCGGTGTGATGAACGACATCTCCATGTCAATCTGCGAAAACTCCGGCTGGCGGTCAGAGCGCAGGTCCTCATCGCGGAAGCAGCGCGCAATCTGGAAATACCGGTCCATGCCGGCCACCATCAGCAACTGCTTGTACTGCTGCGGGGCCTGCGGAAGCGCGTAAAATGTGCCAGGCGCCACGCGACTGGGAATCAGGTAGTCCCGCGCGCCCTCCGGCGTGCTCTTGGTCATGATCGGTGTCTCGATTTCCACGAACTCCGCCCCGTCGAGATACGCGCGCACCGCCTGCGTAATCTTGTGGCGCATGCGGATGTTCTTCTGCATCCCGACGCGGCGCAAATCCAGGTAGCGATAGGTCAGGCGCAAATCTTCGCTGACCTTGATCGCCTGCGCGTCCTCCAACGGGAACGGCGGCGTATTGCTCTTGTTCAATACCCGGATGCTGTTGCAGCGTACCTCGATGTCGCCCGTCGCAATCTTCTTGTTGGCCATGTCGCCCGGACGCAGCTCCACCACCCCTTCCACCTGGATGACGTACTCCGCACGACACTTTTCCGCCTGCGCCCACGCCTCGCGCGAGTCGTCCGGATCAAAAATCACCTGCGTACGCCCGTACCGGTCACGCAAATCAATAAAAATCACCCCGCCGTGGTCCCGGACCGTATCCACCCAGCCGCACAGCCTCACCTGCTGCCCATCATCCTCTTTGCGCAAAACCCCGCATGTATGTGTTCGCATCGTACTCATAAATTCGTCTCTTCTTTCTCAAAAACCCATTTTTCCAATCATTGGAAACTTTTTTGTCCATTTTTCCAATCATTGGAAACTTTTTTGTCCATTTTTCCAATCATTGGAAACTTTTTCACGTTTTTTTCCAATCATTGGAAACTTTTTTTGCTTTTTTTCCAATCATTGGAAACTTTTTTCGCGTTTTTTCCAATCATTGGAAACTTTTAAAATGGTTTGCGGACGGTCATTGAACCCGCAGCGGGGTCAGGCGCGCCATCAATTCCGGCATGGTCACGTCCTCCTGGGTGCCTTCCTGCATATCCTTGAGCTGAAAGGTGCCGTTCTCGAGTTCACTTTCGCCGCGGATAATCACCCGCGGCGCGCCCGATTTTCCGGCAACGCGCATCTGCGCCTTCATGCTGCGACCGTTCATATCCATGCCGCAGGCAATGCCGTGCCGCCGCAGCATCTGCAACAATTCCAGGTTCTCTTCAAACGCCCGGTCGCCCATCGAGACCAGCCAGACGTTCGGTCCAGGCGCCAGGCTCTGCGCCGTGATCCCCTCGCCTTCGAGCGCCGTCATCACCCGCTCAAGACCCGCCGCAAACCCGACGCCTTCAATCACCCGATTGCCCAATGTCACCCGGTAGCGGCCGCCGCCGGCCATCGCATCCTGCGCGCCAAGCGCCGGGTGCGTGATCTCCCAAACCGTGTGCGCGTAATAATCCAACCCGCGCACCAGCTTCGGATCGCGCGTGACCGCGATGCTCAGCTTGCCCAGCAACCGCGTCACTTCGTCCAGATAAACGCGCGCCGGTTCAGACATGAATTCGGTGACGGGCGGGGCCTGGTCCACGATGACCTGACAAGCCTCTTGTTTGCAATCGAGAACGCGCAGCACGTTCAAGTCGAAGCGCCGCCGGCAGTCCTCACACAACTCCGGCAGGCGCGGACGAAGCCACGCGCGCAACCCGTCGGCCACCGCCTGTCGGTCTTCGGGCAGGCCGCGTGTATTGAGCCGAATGGAAAAATTTTTAAGGCCCCACTCGTTGAAAAGGTGGTGTTGGAGCGCGATGCATTCGGCGTCGGACGCCGGGTTGGGCGCGCCGAGCGACTCCACGCCCACCTGGTGGAACTGGCGTTTGCGTCCGGCCTGCGGTCGTTCGGCGCGAAACATTGGGCCCATATAGTACAGCCGCAACTCGGCGGCCTCCTGCCCCTGCCCGCCCACATGACGAATGACGCCCGCCGTCCCTTCCGGACGCAGCGACAGATGCCTTCCGCCGCGGTCCTCCAGCGAGTACATCTCCTTGCTGACCACATCCGTGGTTTCCCCCAGCGAGCGAACAAACACCTTCGTGTGCTCCATGATGGGCGTGCGGATTTCGCTGAACCCGTAGCGCTGAAAAACATCACGACTGCGCGACTCAACCATCTGCCACAGATAAATCTCCGGCGTGGTCAGGTCGCTCATACCCTGAATTGGTTGGAAACTGGAACTTGCCATGATGTATCCTGAAAACAATCGGCCCGCCGATTCCGCATCAGCAGGGCCGGTCTCATATCCGCCGACAACAAATGGTTACATAGGGAAGCCGAACCTACAGCCCGGTGATTTCCTGCTTCATGATTTTGCCGGGCTTGAACTTGACCACCTTGCGCGGCGGAATGGTCACGACCTGGTTGGGCCGGTTGGGATTCCGCCCGATCCGCGCCTTACGATCCTGTACCTCGAACACCCCAAAATTCCGAAACTCAACACTCTCGCCACGGGTGAGGCTTTCCGTAATATAATCGAGCGTCTTTTGAATCACTTCATAGACATCGTGCTGAATCAGCCCGGTCTCATCGGAGATGCGCACCACCAAATCTCGTTTTGTTGTCGTCATATGCTCCTGTTCCTTTTTTCTTTCAAATCAAACAAAGCCACAGTGCAACCTGTGTAACTTCCTTATTGTTCAACAGATAAGTGCGCAATCATAAGCCATGATTCATTTTCGTCAAGATGAAACCCACCTGGGTTTTTTATGAGATACTCAAGGGACACGTTTGAGGGTGTCGCGGAGTTTTTCGGGATTGATGGGTTTGGTGAGGTAGTCGTTCATGCCGGCGTTGAGGCAGTGGTCGCGGGCCTCGGTGGAGGCATCGGCGGTGAGGCCGATGATATAGGGTTGTTTGATGGATTGGTTGCGGATAGCCTGGGTCGCGGCAAGGCCGTCCATGCGGGGCATCTGGACATCCATGAGAATCACGTCAACGGGGGTGTCGCGGAGCATGTCAAGGACCGCCTGGCCGTCGGGGGCGGTGACGCAGGTGTGACCGATTTCTTCGATCATGCGGCTGCCGACGAGGGCGTTGACTTTGTTGTCCTCGGCGAGCATGACGGACAGAGCGCGTTGGCCGGCGGATTCGGACGGTGCTTGTTCGGGGGCCACTTCGCCGGCCGGCACGGCGAGGTCATCGGGGTTGAGGTGCCGCGGATAGGCGGCAATGAAGGTGGTGCCCATTTCCTCGTTGGAGGCGAAGGATATCCACCCGCCCAGGTAGCGTTCGCTGATGAGTTTCATGCTGTAGGTGCCCAGTCCGCGGCTGGGCCCCTTGGTGGAGAAGGCCCGTTGGAAGATTTGCAACTGGACGGCTTCAGGCATGACGCCGGGGTTGTTGACCTTGAAATACACCGTGTCGGAATCGGCCACGCCGCTGACGGTGACCGTGCCTTCGGAGGGGGTCGCTTCGAGGGCGTTTTTGGTCATATTGGAGAGGACGCGGAAGAGGAGCGCCGGGTCGGTCTTGAACGGGATATCTTCCGGGGGAAAGAGGATCACGAGGTTGCGTTTGGTGGTTTCAGGATGGTCGCGGTAGAGGGCCTCGAGTTCATCAAGCACGGTCTTCACGGAGGTGTCGGTAAACTCGGGGTTGTATTCTTTATTTTCGACAGCGTTGAGGTTGCGCTGGCTTTCGAGTTCACGGACCAGTTCGTCGGTTCCGATGCTGATCCGCCGCTGCAGGTCGTCCATTTCCCCGGGTTCGGCCATGGCGAGGAGCATGGAGAGTCCGCGCAACCCGACCGCGGTATTCATGATATCGTGAAAGAAGATACGTTCGAGCACCCGGCGGCGGTGGTGGTCGCTGATATCCTGGATGGCCAGGATGGTGAAGTGATGATCATGGAGAATCAGGGGCGAGGCTACAACGCGCAGGGTCAGGGCCTCGCTGGTGCCTTTCTGGATGATATGGCATTCGCGAACCTCCCGGGCGTTTGAATGGCGGCTGGCCAGGATGGCATTCACCGCGCCGCACTGCCGACAGTGTCGCGAGGTGCCGCAGCCCCCGGTTTCGTTGTCCGCATACTGACAATGCAAGACTTCCCCGGGCCGCTTTCCATAAACGGCGTCCAGGGTTTCGAGCCCGAGCAGGGCCTGCAATGGCCTGTTGGCAAACACGAGCTGGCGCTGCTCGTTAAGGATCATGAGGATTTCGTCGAGTGAATCATAGACCTGCCGGACCCAGTCCTGCTTCAGGATGTCGGCCACCTCGTCACGCACCATCTCGTCGGATGCGCGCTCCGCGGGGGCAAAACAGGTTTCAAAACGTTTATCCATACGCACGGGCGCCCGGCTAGAAACACTCCTCAAAGGTCTCCTGGAGTATCTCCTTGATTTTTTCAGCCTTGTTGCTTTTCAGGACGTAATTGGTTGCCCCAAGTTGAATACACTTCTGAACGATCTTCTTATCGGCAAAAGAGGTAAGCATGATGATACAGGCCTCTGGAAACTCGCCTTTCAATTCTTCGAGGACGGCGACTCCGTTTTTAAGGGGCATGTTGATGTCGAGCAACATCACGTCAGGTTTAATCTCCTTATAGAGCGTTACCGCGTCTTCCCCGTTCTGGGCCTCACCCACCACCTCCATAAGCAGCATCCCGGTAATTTTTTTAAGGATCAGCCGCATGGTCTGGTCATCATCGGCAATAAGCACTCTCAGGTTCGTTCTCATATCATGTTTTCCTGCCTTGAAACGCTTGACATCTGACGCGCCGCTATTCAGTTTGGCAACTGTCCTGGATATCGTAACCGGAACATCGGGAAAGATAAATAAAAAAATGCGTCAATCCTGAACACACGCTTTGCCGCGCGCTTTGTCGAAAAGGCTCGAGGAAATAAATAAAAAAGTGCGGAAGGGCTGTGCGCCAAGGAGGTCGGGTTGGGGAAACCCTGGGGAAAACGCACAACTCGCCTTCCGCACTTACTAGTATACTTGGACAAATGCTTTTTTTCAAATGTTCAATCAAAATCTTTTTTTTAATCCGTTCGTTGACGCCGGTCCGTCCTTTCTATAGGCTATGGGCCAATCAATTTGAAAGGACCTATATAAAATGAAGAAAGCATTACTCATACCAATGATGTTACTGGGCGGCGCAATGCTGCTGAGCGCGTGCCGAAACGACATTCGCGAGAAGGTATTCAACGTGCCGGCAATGAACGGACCGGAATGCGCCGAGATCATCCAGAAAGGCCTGCTCGGGATGGAAGGCGTTAAATCCGCGACCCCCAACTACGACCAGAAAACAATGGCTGTTATTTTCGACAGCAAAAAGGTGGCGATAAAGAACATCGAATATATGATCACCGGCCTGGGATTCGACGTGGACACGAGCGAGGCCAAGCCGGACGCCAAGGCCAACCTACCCGAGGGCTGCAACTAGCCCTAAAAAATAATCGCAAATTTGAGAAGAAGGAAGGAATCAAAACCATGAGCAGCAAGTTTCCACCGGCGGTTACCGCCATTGATATTCCCGGTATACAGAAATTCAAAAGCGGCAAGGTGCGTGAGGTCTACGACCTGGGCAAGCAATTGTTCCTGGTGGCCTCCGACCGCATATCGGCGTTTGATTGCATCCTGCCCGACGGCATTCCGCAAAAGGGCACAGTACTCAACCAATTGTCCGCATGGTGGTTCGAGCAGACCGGCGACATCATCAGGAACCACATGATTTCGATTGATCCAAAAGACTGGCCCGCACCGCTTCAGGCCCACAAGGAGCTGCTGGCCGGACGCTCCATCCTGGCGCACAAAACTGAAGCGCTGACCGTGGAATGCGTGGTGCGCGGCTATCTGATCGGATCGGGCTGGAAAGAATATCAGCGGGACGGCGCTGTCAGCGGAATCACCCTGCGCCCCGGCTACCAAATGGCCGACCGGCTCGATACCCCCATCTTCACGCCCGCCCACAAGGCCGAATCGGGGCACGATGAAAACATCTCCTTCGAGGTGGTTGTGGAGCGCTACGGGCAGGCGATGGCGGAAAAGATTCGCGACACGAGTCTGGCGCTGTACAGCTTCGCCGCGGAATATGCCCTGACCAAAGGCATCATCATCGCCGATACCAAATTTGAATTCGGACTGCTGGATGGGGAACTGATGCTGATTGACGAGGCGCTGACCCCCGACAGTTCGCGCTTCTGGCCGGCCGATACCTACACCCCCGGGCAGTCCCCCTTCTCCTTTGACAAGCAGTATGTGCGAGACTACCTGGAAACACTCGACTGGGACAAGACGCCGCCGGCCCCGCCCCTGCCCGACGAGGTGGTCGCGCAAACCCGCGCCAAATACGTGCAGGCCTACGAGCTGCTCACCGGTCGGACCTTCGCGTAACGCGACACGCCATGCATGTGCTGGTCGAACAGTTCCTGGATTTCATCACGCTGGAGCGCGGCCTGAGCGACAATACAAATACGGCGTACGGGATGGACCTGACCTCCTTCATGGACTACCTGGAGGCCCACGGCGTCAAGTCGCTCAATACCGTCAAGCGCAACATGATCGTCAATTTCCTGATGGAGGAAAAAGACCGGGGCCTCTCGACCAATTCCATTTCACGCAAGCTCGTTTCGATCAAAGTGTTCTTCCGCTACCTGCAACAGGAAGGCCTGCTGAACGCCAATGTCACCGAAACGATGGACTCCCCCCGGCTCTGGAAAATCCTGCCGTCGACCCTGACCTACAAGGAAGTCGAGCGTCTGCTGGCCGCGCCGGATACCCGCCGCAAGCTGGGCGTGCGCGACCGCGCCCTGATCGAGACCCTGTACGGAACCGGGCTGCGCGTTTCCGAACTTGCGTCGCTGACCCTCGATGATGTGCATTTCGACAGCAACTATCTGCGTTGCATGGGCAAGGGACGTAAGGAGCGCGTGGTCCCGCTCGGGCAGAAAGCGCGCGACTGGCTCACCCGCTACCTGGAGGAGGTCCGCCCCACCCTGACGCATGACCCGCAAAACCGCTATCTTTTCCTGACCAACCGCAAAGGCCCGTTTACCCGAAAAACAATCTGGAAAATGATCAAGAAATATGCCAGGCTGGCGGGAATTATGAAGAATGTGACACCGCATACACTCCGGCATTCGTTTGCCAGCCACCTGCTGGCCAACGAGGCCCCGTTGCGCGTCATCCAGGAGATGTTGGGGCACGCGGACATCTCGACCACGCAAATCTACACCCATGTGGACGCCTCCCGCCTCAAGGCGGTTCACGCCCAGTTCCATCCACGCTCATGAACGAAACCTACCAGGAACTCGAAACCTTCATCGGCTATGCCTTCAAAAACCCGGACCACCTGGCGTGCGCGCTGACCCATCGGTCCTATCGGTATGAATACAACGAAATTGAAACGGACAACCAACGGCTTGAGTTTCTGGGCGACGCGGTGCTGGGCCTGCTGGCCGCGGATTACCTGTACACGAATTTCCCGGATATGCAGGAGGGGCAACTGACCCGCATACGCAGTTCACTGGCCAACGGACGCACCCTGGCCAAACTGGGGGAACGATGGAAACTCGGTGACTTCCTCCTACTGGGAAAAGGCGAATTGCAATCCGGCGGCAACAGCCGCCCCTCGAACCTGACCGACTGCCTGGAAGCCGTGCTCGGGGCCATTTACCTCGACGGGGGCATGGAGAAGGTGCGGGAAATATTCATGCGTCATTTTGTGCCGGAGCTGGACAGCATCCTCAAGGCCTCCTGGACCGTGAATCCGAAAGGCGCCCTGCAGGAACTGGCGCAGGGCCGCTGGAAGGTCGGGCCGAAATACCGCATCGTGCGGGAAGTCGGCCCGCCGCACGCCAAACTGTTCACCAGTGAAGTCAGCATTGACGGCGTCGTGCAGGGTACGGGCACCGGGCACAGCAAACAAATCTCTGAAATCTTCGCCGCGCAGGAGGCCATGGAAAAACTGCTGATGGAGGCGGAAGCGGCGCCGGAGTAGATGATTAGCCGCCACACGCGAAAACGACATCTACGAAAGATTTTGCATCATCTCTGTCTGCGACGCCACTATCGAGCCGACCTGTACCCGTGTCCCGTCTACCCCAAAAAAGACCGCGGTGCCCCCGGGCCTTCCGAATCCCGGTGTCACTTTAACTTCAGAACTCCTTACCTCGTGGAAGTTAACGTGACACCAAGGTGTAGTCCTGGGCGGGTTGTCCCGGGATTCACTGATCATAATCGCACTCTTTTGGTCCTCAATGTCCGGGTTAACCAAGTAGCCTTCTGTTGAATCTGAAACGGATTGGATAATCCAGTCGCTGAGATTAAATCCACGTCGCGTAGCGACAGAACGATAATAGCCGTGGCGCTTTAGCCCACGGATGATAGATACCGCATCAGCCTATGGC
>RZZM01000130.1 GCA_009929845.1 Spartobacteria bacterium | reverse complement strand
GCCGGGGACCGGCGTGAATAATGAGATTGCCTGAGCGCATAGATACTGACGGCATCCTGGACCGATGGCGGTGCGCGTGCGCGTTGACCTGCCGAAAAAAAGCGGAAAAAACATTTTGACGGAAAAATCAACTTCGGTTTACATCTGAAAATGTATTAAGAAGTCGTTAAGCGACAAAACAGATGTAAGGAGTTGAATATGAAAAACAGGGTTACATTACTGGTCCTCACCGTCGTTATTACCTTCACCGCCTCCGCCTGGGCATTGATGCGCCAGTCGGCAGCGATTGGAACGCTGCGAAGCGACAGCATACATGTGCAATCGCTGACCGTGGGGGGAGACCCCATCGACGGCACGACGGGCCGGGTTGCTGTCCAGCAGGCCACCAACACCATATCCACCGTCACCAACAACACCATTCTTTCTTCGGTTCAGTTTATGGATGGCGCCGGGGCGGCAGTCAATTATGCTGTTGGAGCGTTGGCATTTCTGTCGGATAATTCAACAGGGCTGACCATCACAACGAATACGCCGACGGGGGGGATTAACGTTTCAAACGGCTACGGCTCGATTACCTGTCATGTTTCCTCAAATTTTTTCGGGCTGGTCAGTAATACAAACGGTCAGTTTCTTTTTACGCTTGGAGACACCACGACCAATGACACCTGGTATCTCAGCGTTATTTTGCCGGATGGAAGCGTAAGCACGTCCGGTGCGCTGACTCCGACGCCCTGATTGCCACCGGCCGGACACACATGATCCCGTTGCTTGTGTTAGTCAAACCAAGTTCTTGTGTGTCCGGCCACCACCACGCAGGAGATAAGCCATGCAAAGTGTACTGATGCAGACAAATGAGAGGCCGAATCCAATCGCTCTTGACCCTGCATTTTCGTACAATGCAGCCGACGGCGGCGGTAATAAAGGTGTTGGCGGTGGTAATGCATTGTATTATCGCATACAGTCACAATTAAGTGCCTACATCACCACCGGTTTTGCGGTGGCGAAGGAGCATCGGGCGCAAAAAGGTGTTGATGATCGCCTGATCGCCTGCCTGCGAAGCTACAAAGGCGAGTATGATCCGCTGACACTCGCACATATCGAACAGATGGGCGGCACCCGGGTTTTCAGGCGGCTCACCACCGAAAAATGCGAGGATTTAGGGTCATGGCTAAAGGACGTGTTGTCTCCGACCGAAGACCAGCCTTGGGATATACAGCCCACTCCTCTCGCAAATTTGCCGCCGGAAGTAACGCAAATGATTATCGAGCAGGTTGGCGCGGCGGCAGAAAACGAATTTTATGCCATGCAGATGGCTGGCGTCATGTTAACCGAATCCCAGTTGAGAGACTGGGCGTTTAATGCCGCTAAAAGAATGCGTGAAAATCTTTTGAAATCGCAAGCCGACGAAGCAAAAGATCGGGCGGCGGCCATGACTCGTACCATAAAAGATCAGCAGAAGGATGGCGGCTGGCATGCGGCCTTTCGCGCATTCATTGACGATTTCAAAATTTACCCAAATGCTTTTATTCGGGGGCCGTTTTTGCAGACAAAACGCATGCTGCAATGGGCCGGCACGCGCGCGATTGTGCAGGATGTGCCGGTGTTGTGCTGGAAACGCATTGATCCGGCCAATATTTTCCCCTCGCCGAACGCAACATCCGTTCAGGATGGCGAACTTTACGAGCGCGACAGTTACACCCGCCGCCAACTCGAATCCCTTATAAACCAGCCGGGTTTCAACAATGCCGCCATTCGTGAAGTGCTTTCCGAATCCACCAAAAACCGATTGCCCTATGTGCACAGCGATATTGAGCGCGCCGAATTGTTGTTGCTGCCGTACAAGCACGAATTCAACCGTGATGACACGTATGAAGCCGTTTGGTTCAATGGCGATGTGCGCGGTACGTGGTTAACGGAAATCGGCATCCAGGTAGATGATCCACAAAGAGACTATTCAGTTTGTGCCTTATGGGTGGCGGGGCATGTCATCAAGGCCATCGTCAATCCCGACCCGTTGGGCCATCGTCCGTACAGTTCGTGCAGTTTTCGTACCATGCCGGGATCGTTTTGGGGCCAGGCCCTGCCCGAATGCATGGAAGACATCCAGAAGTCGGCCTGCGCGGCCATACGGTCGATTGTCAACAACATGGCTATGTCGTCAGGCCCTATCCAATCGGTGGATATCAACGCCATTGCCGCAGGCCAGGAACCTCAAAAACTCGGCCCCTGGATGTTACACGAGTATGACGGCTCGAAGCTACAGGGGGCGCAAAAGGCGCTCGAGTTTCACGAAATACCGTCGAACGCAAAAGAGTATCTACTTGTCTACGACAAGCTGAAAAAAGAAGCCGACGACATTACCGGCATCCCCGCCTTTGTGCGGGGCAGCGGAGAAACGGAGGGCGCGGGCGAGACCGCGCGCGGGCTGGCCATGCTCATGGACTCTGCCGCCAAAGGCATCCGGGAAATTGTATCGAACATTTCTTCGGATGTCATTATCCCGCGTGTTGAAGATCAATACACGTGGAACATGCTCTATAATCCAGACGAGGGCATCAAAGGGGATTGTCAGGTTGTCGTGCGTGGGCCGTTAGCCGTAATAGCGAAGCACCAGGCGCAGATTTCGGCGGGTAATTTGCTTGCAGAGACAAATAACCCAATTGACATGTCCATCATTGGTGTGGATGGGCGGGCTAAACTGCTGCGAAAACGAGTTAAGCTGTTGGATTTTGCCGATGACGATGTAGTCCCGCCGCAGGATGTGATTGAAAAACGGTTACAGCAGCAGGCGCTGGCGCAGGCGCAGGCGCAGGCGGGTGTCGGGCAACAGGAAGTAGATGCGAATAATCAGGCACAACCTGGAGACCGGCAATGAGACCTCATGCTGTAACAATACGCCTCCAGGATGCCATCCATGATTTACAGACGACCCACAGCCGTCAGTACGAGGCATTTATCAATGCGCTCAAAGAAGATTATGAAAACCTGAAAGAACGGCTGGTAGACCGTGACGACGCAATACTGCGTGGACGCGCCCAACAACTCCGAGATATGTTGACTGAGCATGCCAACAATCGAAGCGCATTGGGCAAACGAGAGGAATTCAAGCAGCCATTTATTTGATAAGGCGTATTTGATCGACCATGAATGATGGCCACAAATACGGAAACTGAATCCATCACCGGCCAAAAGGCCAGAGGATAGAAAGGTAAGAAAATGCCGAACCCGACCCGTGAAACACTGAATGCCGAAATAGCGCAACTTAGCGCGCAAGAGCAGCAAACGCGCCCGGATGGCGTGCAACCGCCAGTATCGCCCGACACGCTCGTCACAGAAAAAACGGGCTGGATCAAACCGGAGCCTATCGAACTTGAAGGTGGCGGCAGCAAAGAAGAGACGAAAGAATCACCATCGCAATCTAAGTTGTTGGCCCCGGACCAGGAAAAAGACCAGTCGGCGGCCTATTGGAAGGATCGGGCCGGTACACTGCACGGCATGCTCATCAAAGAGCGCGAAACATTGCAAGCGGATATGCAGCAAAAGGACATGCTCATCGAGAACATGCAGGCGCGCATAACATTACTCGAATCGCAGAAAACGACCGCCATATCATCTGCCGAAAAGTCAACTCAGGTTGACGAAAAAGAGTATACGTCGGACGACATAACCGACGATGAAGTCAAAAAAGTATACACGTCTCAAGTAATCGAAGATTACGGCATGGAATTGCTCAAGACGCAGATAGCGCTGCGCAAAAACGACCGCCGGGAAATACTGCTTGATCTGAACAGGGAACGCGAAGAACAGGAACGTATTGCCGCACAGCAAACCGAAGAGCAACGGGCCGAGCAATCCCGCCGGGAGCAGCTTGCAGACAGTTTTTGGCGTAACTGCGAGCTCATATTGCCCAACGCGCGCGAAATCAACACGCAAGCGGGCTGGGCACAGTACCTGGATGCCGTTGACCCACGCTATCAGGTGCCTCGTCGCCAGATACTTGCCGGGGCGTCACCGCAGACTTTGTGCGCTGCAATGAGCGACTATTTACAACATGCAGCGGGTGCCGCTGCGCAAAACAACGACATTGGTATGCAGCTTATGCCGGTGGGTGCCGCCGGTGGTGGTGGGGGTGTAGATGCACAAACCCGCCCGAGCTACAAAATGTCGCAAATCAATGCGTTCTATGACGACCGCACACGCGGGCGCTACACAGGAACGATCGAACAAGCAAAACAAATCGAAAGACAAATCCAGGCGGCGTTGGCCGAGGGCCGCGTCATACATGACGTGCCGATGAAATAGCATGAATTTGGTTTTGTGACCAATGTGCCGGTATCGCCGCCCACTGAAAGGTAGGAAAACATGGGTATTGAAAGAGTAGCAGGCGAAATTAACTATGGAAACGGTGGGGGCATTGATTATGTCCCGATACTGTACGCAAAGCAGATGCTTCTTGAGTATCTCGAAACGGCAGTGGTACCCGGCATTTCAAACAATGATTACGAAGGCGAGATCAAGGAACAGGGAGACCAGGTAATCATCTCCACGATGCCCGAGGTGTCGATCGAAGATCACGAAAAAGGTGCTCCGGTTGGAGATTACGAGCAGTTGTCGAGCCCGAGCGTAAAACTCGATATCGACTACGCGAAGAAGTACAAATTTCGCATTGGCAGCATAGACCAGGCACAGAGCCGGTTTATTCTGTCTCCGAAATTCCTGAAGAAAGCCGAATACGCTATGGAAATAGCGATTGACGGCACGGTTTTCGGGGTGATTCGCGGTACCGCAGGAAGCAACAACGACGGCGTGTCGGCTGGGGCGGACAGCGGCAGCTTCGACCTTGGTGTGACGACAGACCCCAAAGTGCTGACCAAAGACAACGTGCTCGACTGGATTGCCGACATGGCCTGCGTGCTTCACGAAGAGAGTGTGCCGGATGACAATGTTGACCGGTGGCTGGGTCTGGCTCCCTGGATCACGAACCTCATCGACAAGAGTGAGCTGGCGAATGCGGCATACAGCGGCGACGAAAAATCACGGTTTTACAAAAACCGGTATATTGGTCAGCTCAAAGGGTTCAACATCCACCAGACCATGCAGCAGACGAAAACGGTCGTTGGCGGCAAGACTGAATTCGATGTCAGTTTCGGGCACAAGACGGCGCTTACGTTCGCGACGCAGCTTGTCGAGAATGAGTCTCTGAAAACCGGCCAGTATTTTGGCAAGCTCTACCGTGGTTTGCAGGTGTTCGGTTTCAAAACGACCATCCCCGAAGGGTTGGGTCATTCGGTGGTAACGCCGCAATAACCATGTAGCTCAGGCCCTGCCCTTGGACGGCCAGGGCCTGAGCTGAAAGCATCAACAATCAACAAAAACATAAGAAACGAGGTGAATAATGGCAGCAACAGTGGATAACAGACCAGCGGGAGATTCGATTCCGTATCGCGACGCGCAGAATGTGCCCGCGGCATGGAATGTAGATTTCTCGGAAGATGGCAATGACCTGGATCAGAATGAGACGATGGCCATCGCCAATCTGCCCGCGGGCACGATTGTTCGCGGGGCGTGCATCAAAGTGAACACGGCCCAGGCGGATGTGACCGACATTGATGTGGGTTACTCAACCGATGGCAGCACCAATGCGGGGCTGGTCGATGGAGCTACGCTGGCCACTACCGGATTCAAAGCCGGTGTGACCGCCAATTTTCCTGTACTTATTACAGCGGCGAGCCAGCTTGTCATCACAAACAAGGACACCGACGCCCTGGATGAAGCGGACATTGATGTGATTCTCGATATCTGTCTTGGCAACGAAGCATAGTCCCCCTCATCCGGACTCCTGGGACCCGGACCGGTCTGTATCTGTGCCGGTCCGGGTATTGGACAGAATTTCTCAAAAACAACAAATGGAGTGAAATGAAAAAGAAAACTGTTAAGAAAGAATGTAAACTGTTCTTGCGCCGCATCAGCGACGGCCACGTATACAGCTACTCGCATGTGCTTGCGCGGGAGCCGGGCTTTCAGGTCATTAACGAATCCGGAAAGGTTCTGCGGCCTGCGTTGCGCGAACGCGCGCGGCTGAAAACGGTCATGGCGGAATTTGGAAATACGGAAACGGCTGTTGATCCCGATTTGGCGCCCCCCAACGAAACAATCGGTTTTGCTGACGACGACGAGCCCGACCCCGCCGTGGATACCGCGTCCGGCGAATGTTCGCCCACGCCCGATTTCGACTCCATGAAAAAGGATGAACTGTTGGATTATGCGCTGACCTGTTATGGAGAGCGTCTTAATCCCGGCATGCTCAAAAAAGATATCATTGCCAGCATACATGATATCATTGCGCGTGCCGAACAGGGAGTGGATGCGTGATAACGCTCGACCAACTCAAAGAAATGATGTTCGTAGAGGTTCCGGGTGTGCCGGAACCTCTACTGGAACAGCATCTGTCTTTGAGTATTACGCGGTTTTGTGCGGCATCGGAGGCGTACATCGACGAGATCAGTGTCGATATTGTTGCTGACCAGGAGGATTATACCATCTATCCGGTTCTTTCGGGGCGTATCAGGCGCATAAACGAGCTGTTGATTTCAGATGTTGTACAAGACAACAGTTTGTATGAGTTTGATGGGTACGAAACGCTGACGCTGCTTTATCCACCTACTTCGGATTCGGCTGCGGGTATGCTTGTCAAGGCGGTCACAACCCCTGATCCGCTCAACGCCACCGTGCCCCCGGAATTTCTGGACCGTTGGTACGAGGGCATCCGCGCCGGGGCGCTGTCCTCGTTGATGCGCATTCCTGACCGGGATTGGAGTAATGCAGAATTGGCAATGGAGAATCGCGCTGTTTTTGTGCGAGCGGTCAATGAGGCGCGCATTGAAACGGATACAAGCAAATACCAGAGGGGCAACGCCAGGCGGATGACCATACGGAGGGATTTTTACTGATGCTCTGCACGGATTTCAAGGCACTTGTCGCACAGCGCATAGCGCGGATCGGCCTCGTTGATCCCGTTGATGCCGATATTATCCTCTACATGAACCTGGGCGAACAGGATATCAAAAATCATCGCCCGGAAGCCTTTTTCCTGCGTTCTTGCAGCACGCGCCGCACGGATTATGTCGAAGGGGACCTTGTCGCCGGAAGCGAAACGGAACTGAACATTATCGACACATATGTCCAGGCCCTCGTCAACTATGTGTGCGCGTACCTGTGTCTGGATGATGCCGCCTACACCTCGCATGATGCAAAATTTGTGCATCTGCTGAACGCATATTACCGGCGTGTTAACCCGCGTATGGTCATACCACAGCAAAGGAAGTTTGAAGGATGAGCCAAAGTACACAATGCATAGTGACCGTTGACCCGGTATACAAGACCTTTGAGCTTGAAGGGGCCATAGCCGAACGCGAGAATGCTCAAATTATCATCGTCAATGCGGGTGTGCCTGCCGCGTCGCTGGAGGTAGGAATCACCGAGCGCGATACGCGCTACGCGGTTTGCGACGATTTTGCGTTGGATGATGACGGCAATGCCGTTGGCATCATGAATACCAACACGACCGAGATGGCCGCCTTGTTTACTCGCTATTTCGGCAACATGCGCCGATCCATGACGCTCTACGTGTGGGATGCGGTAAATGATACGCTGATTGCCACCGGTGCGATAGACATCATCAACAATCCGCAATCCGACGACGAGCCAACGGAGGAATCGGCGTCCGATTATTACACCAAGGCAGAGGCAAACGGGCGTTTTCTTGCTATCGACAGTTTTGCGGATTTCGATGTGGAGGGGACTTACACAACCAGAGAAACATTTAATGTGCAAACGGCCACCATTGACGAACTTTACGAAGTAGTGGCCACCATGCTTGCCAAATTGCGAGGATAACATGAAGTTTTTGAAAATTGGCGTTGTGATATTTTCGTGTGCCGGTATAACGCAGGCCGCGCAGCTTGGCACACTGACCCGGACCAATGATGTGGCCCTGACCAGTGATCTGGATGCGGCCATTACGAATGTGGCATCCAGCAATGCGTTTGTGACTATCATCAATACCAACCGCGAAATCCATCTTTCGATAGACGCCTCATCCTTCAGCACGGGCGGGACCATTGCCGTCGAGGCCGATCCCATGTGGACCAATGCCGCCGCTGTTGGGTTTTCTGTCGGCGGTAATATTGATATGACGGACCACGACCTGACCAATGTGCGGTCGATCTACATGGCCGATGCGGGCTTCATCACGACCAATGCCGCCGACGCCACGGAAAGCAACGTTATTATCCGGACGGATGGCACGGTATCCATCCGCTCCACGAACAATTATGGCGATTTGACTGTCGGGGGAACCCTCTACGCCCCGGTTGTCACCGGCGCGTTCTATTATGGTTATGGGGGATATCTTACCGGTTTGATGGAGCATGTCGTGTTTACCGGGGATGTCTATGGGGCGTGGACAAATCTACAGATTACAAAAGATTCGGTGGACTCCAATGCGCTCGATGTCGTTTTTTTGGATGCACGCTATGCCTCCGCGCTGTCCGTCACGGGATTGCTGGCCTCGACGGTATTCAGCAGCGCAACTAACGCGCTGTGGGCGGCCATTCGCACGAATTATGAGGGTATCGTTTACTTTACCAATGTGTATTATACAGCCCAGACGACCACGGTGGCTATTGTCGCTAACTTGAGTAACCGGGTGACTGTTTTGGAGTCTACCGAATCTGCTACCGGGAAGGTGGCCGTTTCCACGTATGCGCCTGCCACCAACAAGCTGTGGGGAGCCATCGCGACCAATCGCACCTACATTACGGCCAACAGCAATGCCATCACTGCATTGCGCGGCGCAACAGGCGATCTGTGGACAGCTATGGGCGCGGCAACAGGCGATCTGTGGACGGGTATTGGCGCGGCATCTAACGCTTTGCGTGCGGATATTGAGTATTTGCAGGATTCCGGAATACAGACGACCCGATTTGATAGA
This sequence comes from Spartobacteria bacterium, assembly GCA_009929845.1. Classification (GTDB taxonomy): domain Bacteria; phylum Verrucomicrobiota; class Kiritimatiellia; order RZYC01; family RZYC01; genus RZZM01. Next base: position 3,877 of record RZZM01000130.1, on the reverse strand, counting down.
TTGTATGTGGCGGATATCACGGAGCTTGGCGCGGAAATGGTTATCAATGGAGCCTTCACCAATGTCTCTGATTGGACCATTACCGGCGGAAATATAATGTCTGAGCGTGTTGTTGTGTCGTACGATACGTGTGTAATCTCGCCAATAACCCCACTTTCACTTGGTACCGCTGGTGTATATGTTGTATCGCTCGATTTTTCAACGTCAGTCGGTTCGTGTGACATAATGCTTGGCGGCATGGAGCAATCAATCCCTGGGCTTGGCGCCGGTACAGATACCAAACAAATATACGTATCCGTGCCTGGAAGTAACCTGGCTATCCGAGTGACGGCGACGAACGGAATGCAGACCATAGATAATGTGTCGGTTCGCCAAGTGACCAATGGTAATATGTGGGTAGCAGGGGATTTGCGTGTGCAGGGAAGTGTTTACGGTACGGCCGCGATATCCGAGGCCGATCCGGTGTGGTCCGCGGCCAGTAACCTTTATATGCGTGTGGGTGAATATGGAGCCGTTTCGTCGGTCGTGCTGACCAATACGCCCATTGCGGATAGTTTGATGCTTGCTTACACAAACAGCAAAAGCAATTGGGATGTGTCGTTTTTGCATTCTGATTGGTCTGGGTATGCAGCGTGGAATAATGGCATTGTTTTTAGTGCTATAGATGGCCCATTGCATGATATTCATCATATTGCGTATACCGGTTCCTCCTCAGTTGTTGCAGGAAATATATATCGTTGGGATGCGCAATTTGAGGCAACGAATGCGGTTCGATCATATACATGCAGCATGGGGTCTTATGTGGTTGATATTGTACCAACAAACGTCACGGAGCATCTATATTTTTACGCAATTACTACCAATGGGCCATATATAGAGGTGGAAAACTTCACAGAAACAACCGCGCTGACCAATCTTAAGATTTATACTTTGTCACCAATTGGAAATTTGTATGTGTCGGGAAGCATATATAACACAAACATCGTCACTGCTAATGATGCACAAGCCATTAGCGGAGCAAAAACGTTCACTGGCGCAATGACTGTCAGTAACAAGACTGTGTTTGGCGTTAGGTGTAAGGCGGATGGGGCTTATTGTTCTGTTGGTGGAGGATATAACAATCATGCCGCCGGCGGCTACTCTTCTATTGGTGGCGGATTTTACAATCAGCTAGATAGCCAGTACTCTTTTGTTGGCGGAGGGTATATGAATATCGTATCTGGCGATTATTCAGCAGTTGCGGGCGGACAGCAAAATTTTGCGGGCAAGAATTTTTCTTTTGCGGCAGGAAAGTTGGCAAAAGCTACAAATGTCGGCGCATTTGTTTGGGGCGATTCTTTCTATTCAACCAGCAAGGGCAGTATGGGCGACGACACGTTTAACGTCTATGCACAGGGCGGATCATATTTCATCGGAGGCCCGATCTATGGGGACGGGAGTGAACTGTCCAATATCTTTGCTAATGCTTCATCTTTGAACGGCTATGATGTTTCAACTAACGCCCCAGCCGAATCCGAAATATTACAATATGTTGGCGGAGAATGGACGCCATCAGAAATCACAAACCTACAGGCGTCTGTAACCAACGAGGCTGATCCAGATTTTCATACTTGGCTTGGAACGAACGAATACATCAAAACGGAAACCGATCCCGTGTTCACCAATTGGCTTGATACCAACACCATGCTGTCCGGCGAAACCGATCCCGTGTTCACCAACTGGCTAGAAACGAACGCGACGATTAACGCTGCGGCGTGGTCTGGATATGCCGCTACGGATACCGTCAACATGGCGGGTAACAGCCTCACCAACGCAGGCAGCATAAGCACAACGAATATTTACCTGTATGACCCGGATGCGGACGATTATGTGGAGATTGCCGTTGACGCATACGGCAACTTTACTTTCGATGGAGGCACCTTTGCAACTGGGACGCCGGTTTATTCGCTGGCTGATTGGGCCGGGAGCAAAGCGACTACCAACATCGACGTGGACAGTTACTCGATTCGCAACGTCAAGCAGCTTGTGTTTACGAATTCGCAATATGTGCGCGGCATTGGAATAGATACCGTGACGGGATTTATTACCGGGGCATACCTTAATGCATCGCTTTTGGGGGGGCTGGCGGCTGGAAGTTATGCGACCGGATCGCCGGTGTATGCTGACGCAGAAACGATAAACTTTACCGGAGATCACGCGGAATTTCAAGGCACTGTAGATATTGACAATGACCTGACAATAAGCGGAAGCGTGTTGATTGATCAGGATTTGACGGTAGAGGAAGACATCAACCTGAATGGAAACAGCGTCACTAATGTTTCTGGCGTCCTTTTCGTTGGGGGTGGGACAATTACCGGGACGCCTGTCTATGCTGAATCGGACCCAGCGTTTACGAATTGGCTGGCGACCAATTCTGCATCATCTTCATTGAGCGGAACGTTTGAGCCAAGCATAAGTATAACAGGGCAATCATACAGCTCAATAGAAACAGTTAGCGGAATATATCAAAGGGTTGGAAACGTAGTAAATGCATCGTTTAAGTTCAATGTCTACAACGTGAATGGCGAAGCTGATTGTTACGTGGCATTACCAAGCGACTCCCTTGATACAGCTGTTAGTTGGGATGCAAAAATAAATACTCATTTTGAAGACAAGACATACTCAGGCTCGTTACCCGCGACAAACAGCTTTGGAACAAATTTGTTTGAGATCACTGACGTTGTTTTTACATCTATCGAAAAAAACAGAGCAGTCATTCCTACAAATCAATGTATATTAAGAGTAACGTCACCTAACCCGGATGGAGTTTATTTCTCTGGCGACACCATTACAGTATATGTTGTTTTCTCCGATCCGGTCTATACGGTTCTGGGGACACCGGTGATTGGCCTTGAAATGGATGGCACCAACCGTAACGCATTCTACACTAATTCGATTTTACTTCCCAGTGACACGCTGGCATTCAATTACGTTGTCGGGCCATACGATGCGACCTGGGACTTGGACTATTCGGCAAGCAATTCGCTGGCCGGTGGTGGGATTCTTGACGAACATATGTGGGCGTTGGACACATGGCTGCCGACCCCCGGTGACGATGGGTCCCTGTCTGCAAACAAAAGTTTTTCAGTTAATAGGCCGGATTACAATATTTACAACATTAGCGCAAAAGAAGATGGGTACTATTATACGGGCGATACTGTAACTGTGCAGGTTGTTTATAGAACAAATGTAGTTACCGTTGGAGGTACTCCGTTTCTGTTTCTTGACTTAGAAAATCGAGAGGTAAGAACAGAAATAACTGGCAGCTATTTAACAAATGGGATACTTGAATTTGAGTATATAGTACAGTCTGGCGACAAGGCTTACGACTTAAACTATATTGGAACAAATCCACTTGTTCACACAAACGGAACTGTGTGGGGGGCAGGCTGGGAAGTCTTGTCTGGTCTTGGGGCAACAAACTCATATCCGCCCACAAACTCCGTAATGTCTCTTGGTGGCAGCTCCGAAGTACACATAAATTACCCTAAAAAATATAGCACTTTTGAATGTATGTACAAGGTTGAGGATTAAACGAATGAAGAATATCATTAAAACTGCATATTTAAGCTTATCTATGTTAACGGTGATCTCACACGCCGACATGCAGCTCAACAACCTGCACATTTCTGCCGTTCCTCAGAGTGTGACGGCATCCGCAACGAATGCAATTCCGTATATCACGGTCAATGGAACGAATTACGGCCAGGCGGCCCCGCTGACATTTGAGGGCAATGCGGTGACCGCCACGGGCGATGTCATCAATATATCAGAGATTGACCCGGAATTTACGCGCGCCCAGGACGAAGGATACGCATATCTTTACGCAACGAATATA
>RZZM01000129.1 GCA_009929845.1 Spartobacteria bacterium | reverse complement strand
GGCGTGCTTGTAAAAGCGTGCGCATTCGTGCGTTTCATTTTCCAGACGCAGGTTGACTTCAACATCAGATGAAATTGAAAAATCACCGCGATTACTGGCAAATCAATGAAAAATATCATGCTGCGGCCAATGGTCTAGGTAAGGAGTTCTGAACCTGCGCTCAGCGTTTTCCCGGCCTGCGCGGGCGCCTTGACTGGGAGGAACGCTGTTGGCGGCGGGCGGCCTTGCGGGCGGTTTTTTCGTCCATGTCCTGCTCGCCGTCCGGCAGGGGCGGCGGGGGCGCCAGCCACTCCGCGTCGGGATGCAGACAGACCAGTTCCCGGCCCAGGTAGGCCTCGATGTCGGGGATGTAGAAGGATTCATCATCGCAGGCGAAACTGATGGAGACGCCCTCGGAGCCGGCGCGGCCCGTACGGCCGATACGGTGCACGTAATCTTCGGCGTCCACCGGGATATTATAATTGAAGACGTGACTGATTCCTTCAACGTGCAGGCCGCGTCCGGCCACATCCGTGGCCACCAGCACTTTGATGCTGCTTTTGCGGAAGGCCTCCAGGGTACGTTCCCGCTGGTTTTGCGGCAGCGCGCCGGAAAGGACCGAGCAGGGGATCTTGTAGCGGTTGAGCCGCTTCATAAGGAAGTCGGCGGTGTCACGGCGGTTGACAAAAATAAGCGCTCGCTCCGGATTTTCTTTTTGAAGCAGATTGAACAACAGCGAGAATTTTTCCTTGTTGGTCACGATATACACCCGCTGGTCGATATTTTCCGCCGCCACTTGCTGGGGCTCGATCTCGACGGTTACAGGGTCTTTCATCCATTGTCCGGCCAGGCGAATGATGTCCGGCGTGAGGGTGGCGCTGAAGAGCATGGTTTGCCGTTGCGCGCGGGGCGGGGTGCTGTTGATGATCTGGCGCACACTCGGGATAAAGCCCATGTCCAGCATGCGGTCGGCCTCGTCAATGACCATGATCTCCACGTGCCCCAGATGGATGTCGTGCCTGCTCTTCAAATCGAGCAGGCGCCCGGGCGTGGCGATGACCAGGTCCACGGCGCCCTTCAGGAGCTGATTCTTTTGTTTGGCATATTCTTTGCCGCCATAGATCGTGACGATATGCAGGCCGGTATGCGTGGCGAGTTGCTCGGCCTCCTTGCCGATCTGGGTCGCCAGTTCCCGGGTGGGGGCGATCACCAGCGCGCGGGGCGTCGCTTTGCGCAGCGTGGTGTCCAGGGGGTTATTCAACAACCGTGTGAAAATGGTAATCAAAAAGGCGGCGGTCTTCCCGGTGCCGGTCTGGGCGCGCCCCGAAACGTCCTGTCCGTCGAGGGCGGGCGGCAGGGCCTGCGCCTGGATCGGGGTGCAGTATTCAAATTTCAAATCCGCAATCGCGTGCAGGATCGGGTCCGGCAGATTCAGGTCATGAAAACGGACGGCGCCTTCTTTTTCGGGGACGACATAGTCCGTCGGGAACCAGGGGGCGGCGGGTTTGGCTTCCTCGCTTTTCTTGCGGGGCGCCTCTTCTTCCCGCGCCCGCGGGGTGTCGGCTTCGGGCGGGCGGGTTTTCTTTTTGGGGCGTCGCCGGCGCGATTTAGCCTGTGTTTGCGTCGGTTGTTCGGTTGTTTCCTCCGAGGGGCCGGTCGGATGCTCGTGGGGCGTCTTCGGTGGTTGTTGCGGCTGTTCGCCGGATTCGTTCGGTTGCCTGGGCTGGTCCTGGCGGGGCTCCCTGGGCTTCTGCCGGGAGCGTTTCCTGCGTCTGCTTTTGGGTGCGGTGGGTTGCCGTTCTTCGTTATTATCCATGGAGGGGACTGTATCTTTCTTTGCTTCCGCATGTTCCGCTTTTGGTGGTGGGTTCCCGGAGCGGGCGTCTGGTTTCTTTTCCCGGGTGCGCAGGCCTTTGCCGGGCGCGTAGGGTTTCACGTCGTCGTGATGCGCCTGCGAATCCACAATGGTCTTCCTGCGGGTGATGGCTTTATTCGGTTGTTTTTTCTTTTCGGTTGAATCACTTATAAAATGGACCATAACAGCCCTCCAAATTAAATTTCATCCTTCCGTATACACGCAATGCGGTGTGAAGTCAATCCATCTGAGAGGGTGTCGAGCCGGGGAATGGACGACCGGCAGCGTTCCTGTGCGTAGGGACAGCGGGGATGAAAGCGGCAGCCCTCCGGGGGCGCCGAGGGGGAGGGGACGTCACCGGGCAGGATGATGCGCTTACGTTCGGTGGAGCCGACTTTCGGGATGGCCGAGATCAAGGCGCGTGTATAGGGGTGTTTCGGGTTGTCCAGGATGGCCGCTACCGGGCCTTCTTCCACGATCTGCCCCAGGTACATGACCGAAACGCGGTCGGCGATATGGCGGACCACGCTCAAATCATGGGAGATAAACAGGTAGGCCAGGTGGTAGGCATCCCGTAAATCCATGAGCAGATTGATGATCTGGGCCTGGATGGAGACATCCAGGGCGCTGACCGCTTCATCACAGAGGATCAGTTCCGGGCGCAGGGAGACGGCCCGCGCGATGCTGATGCGCTGGCGCTGCCCCCCGGAAAATTCGTGCGGGTAGCGGTGCAACGCGTCCTGTGTCAGGCCGACATCCCGCAACAACTGTTCTGCCGCCTGTTGCCGCTCGCCCGGGGTTATCATTTTATGCTGGAGCAGGCCCTCGGTAATGATATCCAGCACGGTCATGCGCGGGTTGAGGGAGGAAAAGGGGTCCTGAAAGATGATCTGCAGCTTCCGGCGCAGCGGTTTCATGGCTGCGGTGGAGATGCCGGCGCATTCCGTTTCTCTGAAGAGCAGGTGTCCGCTGTGGACTTTATCCAGTCCCATTATGGTGCGCGCCAGGGTGGTTTTTCCGCAACCGGATTCGCCCACCAGTCCGACGGTTTCGCCCGGATGAATGGACAGGTTGACGCCATCGACCGCGCGCACATGGCCGATGGTGCGCGAGAGGATACCCCGCCGGATGGGGAACCAGGTGCGCACATCGCGCAATTCAAGGAGCGGCGCGGTCATGAGGCGACCTCGCCTTCGTCATGCAGAAAACAGCGGACTTGTCGCGCTCCCTGTTTTTTCAGCGTCGGGTGTTCCGCCAAACAGCGGTCAAAGGCGTGCGGACAGCGGCTGCTGAACCGGCAGCCCGCCGGGTACTCCAGGGGGGAGGGGACCTGTCCCTTGATGGTGGGCAAACGCCCCCGGCCCTCCGCGAGCGAGGGAATCGATTGCAGCAGCGCCTCCGTATAGGGATGCAGCGGGGTGTTGAACAGGGGCTCCACGTCGCCGACCTCGACAATCTCGCCGGCATACATCACGGCGACGCGCTCACACATTTCCCAGATGACCCCCATGTCGTGCGTGATCAGCAGCACCGAGGTGTCAGCCTTTTTCATGGCCCGCATCAGGTCTAGAATCTGGGCCTGGATCGTGACATCCAATGCCGTGGTGGGTTCATCCGCGATCAACAGGCGGGGCGCCATCATCATGGCGGCCGCGATCATGACCCGTTGGCGCATGCCGCCCGACAACTGGTACGGATAGGCGTACATCTGCTGTGCCGGGTCCGGGATGCCGACCTTTTCCAGCCAGGCCAGGCTCTGCTCCCACGCCTCCCGGCGTTTGAGGGGATAGTGAAACTGCCAGGCCTCCACCAGTTGACTGCCGATGCGGTGCAACGGCGACAGCGCGGTCATCGGCTCCTGGAAGATCATCCCGATGGCCTGCCCGCGAATGCGCCGCAATTGCGGAATGGGCAACGTCAGCAAATCCTGCCCGTCAAAAAGAATTTCCCCGCCGGTGATGCGTCCGGGGGGACAGGGGATCAGTCGCAAAATGCTCATGGAGGTAACCGATTTACCACAGCCCGACTCACCGACCAATCCCAGGGTTTCCCCTTCGCGAATGGAAAGCGTGATGTCGCGCACGGCCTCAATACAGCCCTCGTCGGTATCAAAGACCACCTCCAGGTTCTTGATGTGCACTACGTTCTTCATCGTCGGGTTCTGCCGTCAGGGCCCGCGGACAACACGGGATGGCGCCTGCAAAAGCGACACCCGGTCAACCGCCTCGGGCCGACCGGCCAAAGGGGTGACTTGTTGCGGATGGTATGCAGACTGTGTGCTTCCGTGATGGGGTCTATTGTTCGCCCTTTCGTTGCTCGTAAGAGGTCGGGCCGTTGGGCCAGCTTGTGGTCTGGAGCCACTCGGCGGGATATCCGAGCTTGTCGTTGAGCCGCCCGGGGTAATTCATTCCGCCATCCGCGTATTTCGCGACCAGCCGGTCGCCGAATTCCTGCCAGGTCGTGAAGATATTGACGGCGGTATTCTCGGAGAACTTGGTCAGGTAGGCCCGCGCTTTTTCCGGGTCTTCCTTGTAAAGGGCCAGCGCCTGCGCGTCGGCCGCCTTGACACCTTCCGCCGCCTCATGTTCGAGGACGCTCCGCTTGGCCACGATATCCGCGTGGATACTCGCATAATTGAGCGCCGCCCAGTTTTCGACGAAGTTAAAGGTCCAGAAGGCGGAGTCGCGGGTATACATGCGCGCGTCGCACGTGCGGTAGGGCTTGGCCACGGAGGTTACACCGCAGTAGATGGGTGTGAAGCACGTTTCCGCCGGCTTGCCGTTGCCGAACCAGAAAATGCCGCCGATGGGGTCCGGCAGGTCTTTCCGGCCCTCGCACACATACACATACGTGCAGTAGTACACGGAAAGCGGACGCTCCCAGGCGCCTTCGAGCTTCGCGGTGGGGTCGGCGACATCGCCGCCGGCATCGTAGGGGCCGAGGATGCGGTAGGGGCAGCCGTAGGGCCCGGCCGCCACGCCCTTGGTCATGTCAAACATCGTATCCTCATAATGGTCACGGTGCAGGGCCATCACATCCTGGCGGCTCAGTTTGTTGTCCGGCTTGATCGTGAACGGATAGGCGCGTGTGTAGCCATCCTCCACCCAGGGCGAGAACCCTTTCGAGGGGGCCAGTTTATTCATCAGGCGCCAGACGCGCCGCAGCGAGTAATAGGGGTGGTTATATTCGCCGAGGCTGACGGTCCGCAGCCAGTCGAGCTTGCCGTCTTCAGGTTTCCACCAGCCCATGGCCTGCGCGACCGTGTGCAGGTTGGTGCTGAAAAGCTGGTCCGGGTTGTCCGGGTCGATATCCCGGATGCGTAATTCATTCGCGGCGACAAACACCTCGCCATCCGGCACCTTCTGCGCCGCCCACAGACTGGGCATATCCTTGGGGCCGGGGACCATTTCAATGACCCAGGCCTCCTCGGGATCCCCAATGGGGAGTGTTTCGCCGGTCCCGTACAGCCCATAGGTATCGATCAATTCACCGATCAGGACTACCGCTTCCTTCGCGGTTTTGCACCGTTCCAGCGCCACGCGCGCCAGCTCCGCGCTGTAGAACAAACGGGTCGGGCCCGGTTGCGCGTTGTCGGTTTTCGACCCGTCCGTACACTCGCCGAACATCAGTTGGTGCTCATTCATCAACCCGTAATTGCCGTCCAGGTACCCGTAGGTGTGCGCCACCTGCGGGATGTAGCCGATCGGCTCCGTTTGCGGCGCGGTGGGGTCTTCATAATCCGGTCCGCGGGAGGCGCCCGCATAACGGCGATACTCAAAACTCGCATATTGTTCCAGTTCGCCCATGGATACAGCATCGTAGTACACCGGACGCTCGCTGCCCGGTTCGTGGTCGGCGGCCGGCACATACATGATGCGCGCATCGGAGAGATGCCCGTCGTCGGAGTGCGTCACAAACATGGCGCCGCTTTGAGAGGCCCCCGGGGTGACGATAGTGGTGGTGCACGCCAAACTGATGGAAGCGCATGCCGCGAAAATACCGAGCATGTACGGACTGTATTTATGTATGGAACATCTCATGATTCTTCCTCCTGTGTTGTATGGTGGACAATATTCACACTCATGACGCCATGTATACCATACGCCGCCGAGGGTGTCATCTTATTCGTTGAGGAAATTTAGGGGGTTAGGTTGTAGGTGATTAGGGGGGTAGGTTGTAGGTGATTAGGGGGTTAGGTTGTAGGTGATTAGGGGGGTAGGTTGTAGGTGATTAGGCGTGTCGAAACACTTTTTCCAATGATTGGAAAAATCGCGAAAAAAGTTTCCAATGATTGGAAAAAATCGTAAAAAAGTTTCCAATGATTGGAAAAAAAGCAAAAAAAGTTTCCAATGATTGGAAAAATCGCAAAAAAAGTTTCCAATGATTGGAAAATCCAAATAGACGGATGGAAATGAAGAAACTGACAGAGAGACTGACACCGGTTCAACGTGCCAGGGGGCGGCGGTGTTATGTGTTATTCATGCTGCTCAATGCGGTGTCGGTCACGATGCTGATGGAGAATGTTCTCATCCTGTACGCCTTGCGCAACGGGGTCAGTTCGCCGGCGGTTGCGGTCATGGCCTCTTTCATGTACCTGACGATGCCGTTCATGATCCTGGGGAAATACCTGGTGGCCCGCATCGGCCTGGCGCGCACGTGGAGCTTGTGCTGGTTTTTGCGGTACTGTTCGGTACTGGTCCTGATCCCGGCGCCCTTCTTGACGGGCGGCGCGACCGCCTGGATGGTTCCACTGCTGATCCTGGGCGGGGCCTTCGGGTTGTTTGTGTTTCGGAGTATCGGGATGATTTGCAACACCCCGCTGCTGGGGGAGATAACGACCGGCGCCAACCGGGGGTCGTTTATCTCCAGCAACATGATTGCCTTCAATAGTTCCTACCTGGTGAGCATGATCCTGGTGGTGCTGATTCTGCGCTGGCGGGACCAGATGTCCACGTTTCAATGCCTGATCGGCGCCGGGGCGCTGCTGGGGTTTGGAACCAGCATGATCATCCGTACTATTCCCGAGTCGTCGGCGCCCCGCCTGTCGGCCCGCCAGCCGGTGCAGGCCTCGCTGAAGCTGTTGTTCTCGTACCGCACGTACCGGAAGTTGCTGTGGGCTTGGACGGCGATGGTGGTGGGGATTGTCCTGATTAATCCCATCGCCGTGGTAAGCCTAAAAAGCGGCTACGGTATCTCTGATCATGTGGCGCTGTTCTTTTCCCTTGTGGGACTGGTTGGCGGTATTGTGGCCGCGTTTTTAAGTTCGCTGGTTTCGGACCAGGCCGGGCCGCGGCCCATGTTGCTGATTTACGCGGGCTGCCTGCTGGTCGTGGCAATGTTCTGGGCGTTCGCGCCCCCGGTTTTCATTCCGTATGTGGTCGCCATGGTCTTTTTCCTGGGGGGCTTTTCGGCGATCGGAATGGCGGTGGCCGTGGCACATTATTTCCTGAGCGTGTCGCGCAAGGAAGACCGGGTGGGGGTCGCGTTGTTCATGCAGATGATCTCCGGCTTGATCGCCGGACTGGCCGGTTCGCTCGGCGCCGGGGGGGCGCTGCGCCTTCTCGAGTATATCGGGTATGACGGCATTGGCTTGTACCGGATATACTTTCGTATGGTAACGTGTGTAATGCTGGGAATGGTGACCATCATGTGGCAGTTGGATCGGTTAAAAGAATGGAATATACAGGACATCTTCGGCGTATTTTTTTCGTTCAGGGACCTGCGCGCGCTCTTTGCGCTCAGTCGCATAAGGGGCTGTGTGAGCTACGAGACGGACGTGCGGCATGTGGACTGGCTGGCGCAGATCGGGTCCTCGCTTTCGGAAGAGGCCCTGTTGAGCTACCTGAAGTCCGGGAGCATGGTGGTCCGGGCCAGCGCCCTGCGGGCAATGCGCCAGATTGATTTTGGCGAACAGACCGAAGAGGCGCTGCTGGGGGAGTTGGCCACGGGGGAATATACCACCGCGTATATCGCCGCGGCCATCCTGGGGGAGCATGACATCCGACGATCGATCCCGGCGTTGCGGCGCGCCCTGTGGTCGGACGATATCTACCTGCAGGGGGAGTGCATGGTCGCCCTGGCCCGTTTGGGCGATGAGGATTCCATTCCGGATATTTTGCGGATCTATGAATCCTCCGACAATCCCCGGGTGCTGATCCATGGCGCGGGCGCGCTGGCCCTGCTGGGAAACAGGCGTCATGTGGCTGTGATGCTGCACAAGGCCCTGGACAACGACTTTCCCGGCCCAGTGCGTGATTCCCTGCTGACCTCGCTGGCCAACCTGTGCGGTTTCGGGGATGCGCTCTATCGGTTTATTCGCGCGTGGAACCAGCGTCCGGAAAGTGGATGGACCCTGTTCACGGATGCCATTGAAGGCGCATCGGCCATAGCTTGGCTGCCGCAACTGCGCGCCTGCCGGACCGCGCCGCAGGAGGCGCAGGCCATAGATGGGCTGTTGCATGCGATGCGCGCCGCCGCACCCGCCCTGGAGCTGCCGGACCTGACCCCCTACCGGGAGATGCTGGCCGCCCACCCGAAATTGCTGCTTTGTATCGCCCTGCTGGTGATCTGGTCCGCCGCGGGCAAAGAAGATTAACAGGAGGCGTCTCTCTGCTTGCCTTAAGCAGGAAAGTGTATATGCTTCCTGTAGTTTTCGATCATGTGCATGAGGCAAAGGTGTACAGCCCAGAGGCTGAATAAAGGAGTTGGTTCATGAAGATTCTTGTGAGGTCACTTTTAATCGGGTTCGTTGCGGCATCGGTATTTGCGCAAACCACCTATGAGTATACCAGCCGCCAATGGGAGGTCGAGGAATGGGTGGAGGAAGAGGAGCCGGTCAATGAGTTCGCGGGGTATTTTCTCGTGGGGTTTCCGGGGCAGGGCGATTTTGACTTGTATAAAAGCACCTATGGGGTGGGGGTGCAGTACCGCAATTGGTCATGGGATCCGTTTGGATTCGCGTTGGATGGCGGGATATACCGTACAGAAGCTGATTCGAGCAGTGACTCGGTGCTGCCGGAGGAAAAAGGGTCCTTTGACGGGGATATCATCCAGTATCCCCTCGGCGCGTCCGCGCTTTATCAACTTTATTTTTCGGAAGAATGGGGCGTGACCTTTGAACTGGGCTTACGCTATGTCTTCATCACCTCCAACATGGAGTATACCTGGAAGGACACGGGCGAAAAAGAGGATGTTGATGTCGGACACGGCTTCATCCTGGTGGCGGCCCTGGACGGGGACTATGCTTTGAACGAGGCGTGGCGCGTGTTTGGCGGGGTGGGGTTGCAGCAGGATATTGTCAAAGGCAAACTTTCGCTTGCCGACGAGGATTTGCGCGACAACGAGTTGAAGGGGTTCTTCGCGCGTTTCGGCATTCGGTACATCTTTTGAATAATTTGAAGAAAGCGCTTGCCATAAAAAGCGACTTGCACTAATAAGGGGCTTTCTTGCTGGCCGCAGGTAAACTGTTGGAGGCGTAGCTCAGTTGGCAGAGCAGCGGACTCTTAATCCGCGGGTCCAGGGTTCGACCCCCTGCGCCTCTACCAGTTTTTCAGTCGGTTTCCGATGAACCCTACTCCGTAAACTGCTAAAAAAACAGCGAGCTGAGCTGGTAGACGCCGACGGCGACAAGGTAGGAAAAGGCGAGTGAACCGAAGAGTGTGAAAAGGCCCCATCCAAGGCTGGTTTCCCGGATGATGGCCACGACGGTCACCAGGCACGGGGCGTAGAGCAGCAGAAAGACAATCAGGCTGAAAACGACGGGCCGTGTGTAGGCCGGGTCCGTTGCCAGCCGTTTGCTGAGGTCGGTGCTTTCCTCGATTTCAGCGGCGCTGTTCATGGAATAGGTGGTGGCCATGGTCGAGACAAAGACTTCCTTGGCGGCAAAGGCGCCGATGAGGGCAATATTGGCCTGCCAGGGGAAGCCGGCGTATTGCGTGACCGGTTCAAGTCCCTTGCCAAGCCGTCCGGCGAAGGTGTGCAGCAGTGAGGCCTGGGCCTCCGCGTCATCCATGGCGGTCAGGGCGTCGGTGATCAACCCTTCGGCGATTTGACCGGAAGGTCCATCGCCGGTGTGCGCCCGGGCTTGCTGTTCGATCCCGCGGCGCTGGGCTTCAAAGGCCTCCCGTTCAGCCTCCGGCAGCTCCGGGAACGTCATCAGCGCCCACATCAGGATGCTTACCGCCAGGATGACTGTGCCGGCTTTTTTGATGTATTGCCAGACGCGGTCCCACGTATGAATCAGTACGCCATGCAGGGTCGGCAGCCGGTAGGGCGGCAGTTCCATGATGAAGGGCGTGGAGGCCCCCCGGATAACGGTTTTGCGCAGGAGCAGCGCGGTCAGCAGCGCAAAGGCCCATGCCAGCAGGACGATAATGAACATGGCCCGTGTGGGATTCTCCGGAAAGAACGCGGCGGTCAGCATGATGAAGGCGGTGGTTTTGGCGCCGCACACCATGAACGGGGCGGTGAAAATGGTGGCCAGCCGTTCACGCTTGCTCCGCAGGGTGCGCGCGGCCATTACGCCGGGTACCGCGCAGCCGCCGGGGAGTCCGCCCGAAATGATGAAGGGCATCACCGACGCCCCGTGCAGTCCGAAGGTCTGCATGACGCGGTCAAGCATGTAGGCGACACGTCCCATGTAGCCGAGGTCTTCCAGGAACACCAGCATCAGGAACATCAGCAGGATCAGCGGCGTGAAACTCATGACTGCGCCGACGCCGTCAATGGCGCCGTTAACGATCATGGAGCGCAGGAGACCCTCCGGCAGCGCCGACTCCACCAGGGCGCCAAGCAGCGCGAAGAGATTCTCGACCCAGCCCTGCGGATAGGCCCCCAGGGTAAAAGTGATGTAAAACATGGCATACAGCAGCATGCACATGATGACCGGGCCCAGCAGGCGGTGCGTGACGACCTTGTCAATCTTGTCGGAATAGTTGAACCGCATGTCGTCTTCGCGGCTGATGACGTCCTGGCGGGTCAGGCCGTTGATGAAGCCGTAGCGATAGTCCGCGATCATGGCCTCCGGATAGGTGTTGCGGGTCGCCTGCAGGGCGGCCGACACTTCCGCGACGCGCTGCTCCAGCGCTTGTCCGAGCGGGCCCGCCTTGCGGCCCTGGGCCACAATGACTTCGTCTTCCTCCAGGTATTTTATTGCCAGCCAACGCGCCGGATAGCGTTCGGTCATGAACCCGGCCGCTTCGATTTTTGCCGTGAATTCCTCCAGTACCGGGTCGATATCCGGTCCATAGGAGATGTACAGCGGTTCGATGGTTTCGGGGCGGGCAAGCGCCTGTTGGCGCGCCATCTCCAGCAGTTTATCCGCTCCCATGCCCCGCCGGGCGCAGCATTCAACCACCGGCACCCCCAGCAGGGCCGAAAGTTTTTCGGAATCAATATGGATGTGCTGTTTTTTGACCTCATCCATCATGTTCAGGCCGATAACGACATTGGCGCCGATTTCCATTGTTTGCAGGGTCAGGTACAGGCTGCGTTCAAGGGAGGTCGCGTCCAGCAGGTTGATCACCGCATCGGGCTTCTCGTTGAAGATCACGTTGCGCGCGATCACCTCTTCCTGGCTGTACGCCGTCAGGGAATAGGTGCCCGGCAGGTCAACCAGCCGGATGGTGGTTCCGTCGGGGAGCCGCACGTTGCCCTCTGTTCGTTCGACGGAGATACCCGGATAGTTGCCGACGCGAGCGGTGGCCCCCGTCATTGCATTGAACATGGTGCTTTTACCGCTGTTGGGCTGCCCGGCTACGGCGACATAGAGGACCTTGTCACTCATGACTGTCCTTGACTTCGCAAAAGATGAAATCCGCTTCGCTGTTGCGCAGGGTCAGGGTGTAGCCCCGCAGGCGGAGCGCCACCGGGTCGCGCAGGGGGGCGCGTCCCACAATCCGTATCTCCGCGCCGTTGATCAGCCCCATGTCGCGGATGCGGCGACCCAACGCCCCATCCGCCTTGATTGAGGCGATGGCGCCTGTCTGGTTGACCTTCATTTTGCGCATATTGATTATCGTCATACTCGCTCTACACGCCTTTTTTAACGTCTTATAATACAAAGTAAGGCTAACCTAACTCTATGCGCTGTGAATGTCAACCGGTATTCATCAGAAAATTAAGGACTCCTTACCCTGCGGCACTTCCATTCGTCAAAACAGCCTCTGGAGCATTTGCAAAAAAATACAGGCCGGTTGTGTCTCTTCAATTTCATTTAATACACCCGGCGAATAGTCGTGATAGATCAGGCTTCCGTGGGCGCCGGGCCATCGGCTGTGTCCGTAGGCCATGGCTGCCGACTCACGTCTGGCGGTGGGGCCTTCCGCGAGATTATAACAAACATTGATGAATAGCGTGCCCTCGCTATCGCACAAATCAATCGCGTGGGCATTGATATAATAATGCAGATTCTTGCGGCGTCGGCGCATTTCAAGAAAAACCGCCGTCTCCAGCTTGTGTCCCATATCCCGTTCCGGCGGAAAGACTTCCATTGTGATACTGCGTCCCCTCAAGGCCGTGGAAAGGTCGCGGGTAAGCAGGCGGGAGGAGGACCCCGTAACAAAAATCGATGCGTCTTCGGTATCCTGTATACGGCGCACCCACCGTTCCCATCCCGGCACATTCTGCACTTCATCCAGGAAAAGGTAAAGTTTTTCCCGAACGTCTTGGACCTGACAGACCAATAATCTTTCCGGAATCCGCAGGTAAGCTATACTGCCTTGGCTTGGCGCCCAGAAGTGGCTTTTCCACAAATTGGCGCAGTACATATTTTAAATTGTCACTGTTTATGTATGTAATTTATTCGATGTCGTCCTTGTATGTAAGGATAAAAAGACGAAAAATCATCCGTCGATGGCGGCTTTACACCGCCGGACAATCCAATTACTATCGCACATTTGGCATAGGAAGAACCCGGAACCATGACCATGAGCAGAGCGAAAGAAATAACGTGGAACATCCGATGTGTCGTATGTTGGCTCTTTGCGCTGTTGACGGCGGGATGTTCCTCGTTCCATGCCGGGCCGTATTCGCCGGCGGACTTTTCCGGGGCCATCACGCG
>RZZM01000128.1 GCA_009929845.1 Spartobacteria bacterium | reverse complement strand
TTCTCCAGCCGCTGTACGGTGTCCAGGGCCTGTCCGGCAGTGATGGTGACGGCCTCGGCAAAGTAGTCCAGCCAGGCTTCCCAATCGCCATCGAGCCGGGCGCGGTTCAACAACTCATAATAGGTCTGGCGGTGTGTCTTGAAGTAATGCTGGCAGGACGGTTGACACATGATCCGAAAGTGCGTGTGCTGAAGACAGGGACCTCGGTGGCCGACATCGGGCTGGCTGTGAATGAGCGGGTCAAAACAAAAGAGGGCACGTGGGACCAGAAAACCCTGTTTGTGCGCCTTAAAAGGTGCACAGGCCGGTTTTTTCCTGGAAGCGGTAGAGGGCGGTCCGGAGGCGGTAGCGCAGGCCGCTCTCTTTATAGGTGTCGAATGCGATGGTATGGCTCAGGCTGTCCTGGTTGTTCCAGAGCCGGTCAAAATGGGTGTTAAAGGTCTCGTTGAGGGCGGGGGCGTCGCTGATGAGGATGTCGGCCTCCAAATTCAGGTCGCCGATATTGCGGCGTGTCCAGTTGGCCGATCCGCACAGGAATCGGCAGGTTTTCTGCCGGGGATGGGTGATGGTCATGGCCTTGGTGTGAAACTGTTCGCCGTGGGTATCGGCCCAGCGAATCTCCAGGGGTAGGCCCTCGGCTTCCGCCAGGGCGTGAAGTTCGTTGGCGATGATGCGGTTGGGAATGCCGTTTTTTGTGCGTCCGAAGGCGTCCTTGTTGGCGTCGAGGATCATCCGGATGGTCGCGCCGCCCCGGGCGGCGCGCTTGATCGCATCCACGACATCCCGGTCGGAGAGATAGAACATGGCGATGCGCACCTGGTCGCCGGGCATGGCCTCGTTGAGCAACGAAAGAATGGCGTCCTCGATGGCCCCTTCGGTGAGCCACTGGCCGGTGGCCGGGCATGGTTCCGCCGGGATCAGGTCCGCCGCGGCGGGGAGCCGTCCGCTGATTTCCTGGAGGGTGCGTTGCCACAGGCCCGGTTCATTTTCCAGGACGTTGGCGGGGTCTTTGGCGGACCATTGCAGGCAGGCGAGTTCGGAGTGCGCGGCCTCGACCGTCAGCGGGCCCTCGAAGAGCACTCCCATATTGCTGTGGGCCGCGCTGCCGTCGGCTGGATTGAAACTGGTGACGATGGCGCGGACATCATTCGTACCCACGTCGGCGACCAGCACTTTACGGTGGTTGGCCTTGAAAAAGAGCAGGCGGGCAAGTTGGCGCGCGCTGATCTTTCCTGCTTCGGGTTGAAACGGATTGGCAAAGCGGGGCTTGTCCAACCAGGCGCGGACGCTTCCGATGCGGTTGAGCAGCCGGCCGTAAAATCGGGCCGGTTTGGCGTAAAACGGATTCGAGTCGGGCAGACGGTTCAGGTCAGTGAAGACCACGGGGACACCCGCGTTGACCAGGTCGTTGAAGAAGTCCGGGTACATATCGCCGTAGACGCGGTTGATGGGGTCTGTTAATATAAGGACAGGAAGATCCGGGCGGGCGGTTTTTTTATTGATGAGGGCGGCAGCCAGTTCCGAGGAGAGGTTCCTGTGGACCTCCGGCATGGTGCCCCGCCATGGATTCCACAGGAAAAAGTCAACAATAATGAATGTTTCTGCTTGGTCGACCAGTCTCAGCATGGCGTCAAATATCTCCTGTGTGCTGACACGTTCTCCGGCCTCGTCTGAAAAAGCCGTATCATCAACCAGTAGGTGTACCTGGTTTTCACACATCATATATGTTGGGGTTTTCATACGGACTCCATCGGGACGTTGGGACGAATCAAACGGCAGAAACGGAAGGACGATCAGCAGGATCACCGTGCCCGCCGAAAGGCCCAGCCAAATATATTTGCGTTTATTTGTATTAGTTTGCTTGCATTTTTTTGAACTCATGGGTACATCCTAGCGGCTTATTAAATATTGTGAATGATAAATTCAACGTGTCCTTGACTTATCTTGGCACGCTATCTAGTGTGTTGACCTTCGCTTGGTTCGGCATGATGGATTAAGCGTCACATTTTATGGTTAAGCAGGTTGATCGCGCCTGTCCGGTTTTACCGGCAGGCAAACTGTGTTATCGCTGAAGCCGGAGTATCCGGGCGAGGTGAGACTGTCGATTGCCCGATGGTGTAATGGTAGCACACGGCCCTTTGGAGGCCAGAGTCTAGGTTCGAGCCCTAGTCGGGCAACCATGATGAAGAGTAATGGAGTATGGAACATTGAAGATATTTGCAGGAAATGCAAATCCGGAGTTGGCAGGAAAGATTGCTGATTATATCGGACAGCCGCTGGGTGAAGCGCACATCAGCCGTTTTCCCGATGGCGAGATTTTTATCAAAATCGGCGAAAATGTACGCGGCCGGGATGTATATATCGTGCAACCGACCTGTCGTCCGCCTAACGCGACCCTGATGGAATTGCTCATCATGATTGACGCGGCGCGCCGTTCATCGGCGGCCCGCATCACGGCGGTCATTCCGTACTTTGGGTATGCGCGTCAGGACCGCAAGGACCAGCCGCGGGTGCCCATCACCGCCAAACTGGTGGCCAATCTCCTGGTGGCGGCCGGGGCCTCACGCATCCTGACCATGGATTTGCATGCGCAGCAGATTCAGGGATTTTTTGATATACCGGTGGACCACCTTTATGCGGCACCGGTTGTGATACGGTATTTACACACCAAGAAACTGGAAAACCTCACCGTGGTTTCCCCGGACCCGGGCGGACTGAAAATGGCGTATGCCTACGCCGGCGAGTTGGAGGCCGGGTTGGCCATTGTGGCCAAACAGCGCAAGACGGCGACAGAGGTTGAGGTAAAGAATTTAGTGGGCGATGTGGAAGGGTGTGACTGTGTCTTGACGGACGACATGACCACCACGGCCGGCACGCTGGTGGCGGCCGCGGGGCTGCTCAAGGACCACGGCGCGCGCAACATCTACGCGGCGGTGAGCCATGCATTATTGACGGAACAGGGCATTGACCGGCTGAAAAAGTCTCCTATCAAGGAGCTGGTAACAACGGATAGTGTGCCTGGTAATAACTGGGGTGGATTCCCCGTCACGGTTCTTTCGGTGGCGGAAATTCTGGGTGAAGCCATCCTGCGGATTCATAACAATCAGTCGGTAACTTCATTATTCAGACTAAAATAAACGGAGTGGATTATGGCAGAGGACATTAAAGTATCAGCAGAGTCACGTAAGGAACGGGGCACGGCCCCGGCCCGGCGCCTGCGCGCCAAGGGGCTTTTGCCCGCGATCTTGTACGGGGCGGGTAACCCGACGGCATTGCCGATCGTGTTGAAGGAACATGAATTTGATCAGTTGTTGAAACATCACACGAGTGAACACCTGATCATGGACCTGGAAGTGGACGGGGTCCCGAAAAAGGTGTTGCTCAAGGATGTGCAGCATCACCCCGTGTCCGGCGGCATCCTGCATGCCGATTTCCTGGAAGTCTCCATGACCGAGCGTCTCCGTGTAACGATCCCTGTCGAACTCATCGGCGACCCGGAAGGCGTGGTCAAGCAGGGCGGTATTGTAGAACACCTGATTCGCGAAATTGAAGTGGAATGCCTGCCCGCCGACGTGGTGGAACTGGTGAACGTGGATATCTCGCATCTGAAGATTGGGGAAGGCGTATTCGTCTCGGATATTCCGTTGGACAAGGAAAAGTATGAGATTCTCACGGCGGCGGACATTGCGGTGGCCTCTGTGGCCGCGCCGCGTGTCCAGGAAGAAGAAGCAGGCGTTGAAAGCGCAGAGAGCGCTGTAGCGGAACCTGTAATGATCAAGGAAAAGAAGGAGGAATAACCGGATTACAATCGAAGGAGACCCTTCCGGTGAAAATGGTGGCAGGGCTTGGAAACCCCGGTCGCAGATATGCGGCCACGCGGCATAACATTGGTTTTATGGTCGTGGATGAAGTAGCCCGGAACCAGGATGGCGCGTTTCGGAAACATTGGTTTATCCAGGCGTCTTCCTGCCCGTGTACACTGGCCGGTGAGAAGGTGCTGTTGGCCAAACCCCGAACGTTCATGAACCTGAGTGGACTCGCGGTCAAGGCGCTGATGTGCCGATACCGCATGACCCCGGAAGATATAGTGGTTATTTTTGACGATCTGGACTTGCCTGTCGGCCAACTGCGAATTCGCAGCCGTGGGAGCGCCGGGGGTCACAAAGGGCTGCAGTCGGTGATTGAGGCACTGGATACACAGGCGTTTATTCGTCTCCGGATTGGAATCGGGCGATGTCCCGAAGGAAAGAATGTGATTGACTACGTACTATCGGATTTTACGGCGGAAGAGCGTACGCTCATGATGCGGGCCACGGCTCGCGCGGTCTGTGCGCTTGAAGAGATTTTCCGGGACGGAGTCGATAAGGCCATGAACACTTTTAACGGAATAAGCTAGGAGGATACGGCATTGAAGAAAACTTATGAAGCCATGTTTATTTTTCCAAAAATCCTGAGCGCAGAGGAGCTGGAAGATGTGATCACTACTGTCCGCACGGAAATCGAGAAGTGTGGAGGCACGGTAAACAGCACCACGCGCCTGGGTAAGCGGCAGTTTGCGCGTGTGATGCAGAAGCAGGATGCCGGGCACTATGTAGTGATAACCTGTGATCTTGAAGGCGATCAGATTACCCCGTTGCTGGCGCGCTATAAACTGAACGACAATGTCTTTCGCGTGCAGATCGTCTGCGCCGACCCCAACGCCGGCATGGCGGTCCCGACGGCCCAGCAGGAGGCGGAGGTGGGTGAGGTGACCGCGTGACAGCGTCGCTTAACAGGGTCTATCTTGCGGGACGGTTAACCCGCGATCCCCAGGTGCGGTATACGCCCAGCGGGAGCGCGGTGGCGGACCTGGGAATTGCCGTGGATGACAGCTACCGGAGCAAAACGGGTGAAACGGTTGAGCGGACCTGTTTTGTGGATGTCACCGTGTGGGGACGGCAGGCCGAAACATCGGGCGAATACCTTTCCAAAGGATCGAGTGTCCTTATCGAGGGAAGCCTGGAGTTCGACCAATGGGAAAATCAGCAGGGTGAAAAACGGAACAAGGTGAAAGTCAGGGCCGCGCGTGTCCAGTTCCTGGACCCGCCCCCTCGTGGTGAGTACAAGGATGCGTCGGCGTCTTCCGATACCGGCGGGACGTCCGCGGGGTCCGCCGCGCCGCCGAAACCTGAAGCAATTGAAGATAACGAGCAGACAGATACGGATGAGGATCCATTTTAAATCTTTTTGAAGGGAGTACATGATGAGCCGTAGAATGAAACCAAGAAAACCGGCCGCCTGGGTTGGCCGGACCATTACCCGCAAGGGATGTAAGTATCTCGAAGGAATCGAGTCGATTGATTACAAAGATCATGAGTTGCTGCGAAAATTCATGACCGAGCGGGGCAAGATCATGCCGCGCCGTCTAACCGGCGCCTCGGCGCTGCAACAGCGTCAGCTCAAACAAGCCATACGCCGCGCGCGTGTCATGGGTCTGTTACGCTAGGTCCTACAGGAGAGTGATATGAGTAAAGAAGTATTTTTGATGGCCGATATCCCGGATTTGGGCAGAGAAGGGGATGTGGTAAAAGTGGCCGACGGGTATGCCCGTAATTACCTGATGCCTAAGAAACTGGCGGCGCCGGTCACCTCCGCCACCAAGCGCCAACTTGAGAAGAAACAGCGTGAGCGTTCGGTCCGGGAAGCCTCGGAACTCGAAGGCGCGAACGCCTTGGCCCGTACCATCGAACAGGCTTCCTGCACCATCGCCGTGAAAACCGGCCCTGAAGGTAAATTGTTTGGATCGGTCTCCGTGGCCGATGTGGTTGCCAACCTCAAGGAGCAGGGCATTACCCTGGACAAGCACCAGATCGAAATGCCGGACGCTATCCGCGAAACCGGCGTCTTTAAATTGACCGTCAAGGTCCATCCCAAGGTGCAGTGCGCGCTCAAAGTGTGGGTGGTCGAGGAATAAATTTACATGTCGTCAAAAAGTGAACGCATTTTACCCTATAGCGAAGAAGCCGAAAGAGGGGTGTTAGGCTCCTTACTTTTTGACCCGAATTGTGTCATCGATATCTGTATCCAGAAAGGCGTCGTTACCGACGCCTTTTATTTGCGCTCGCACCAGATTATCTATGAAACCATGCTGGGGATGTATCATGAGAACCGCCCCATCGATACCCTGACCCTCTGCCAGCGCTTGAAAGCGCTCAAGCATATCGACGAGGTCGGCGGCGAGGCGTTTATCGAGGGGCTATTCGACAGCACCCCCACCGTGGCGCACGCCGAGTATTACGCTGAACTCGTCGCCCAGCAGCACCTGTTGCGCCGTATTATCGAAACTGCGCGAAAGTCCATCGACCGTTGCTACAACGCCGACGAGGACCCCTCCATCATCCTGGGGCACGTGGAACAGGATATCTTTGAAATCTGCCAGAAACAAGCCGTGACCTTTACCGACTGGCCGTTGCTTGTCCGCGCTGCCATGGAGGAGGTCGAGATCATCTTCCAGACAAGAAAAGGCGTCGGGACGGGGATTTCAACTGGGTATCGCGACCTGGACGAAAAACTCATCGGCATGAAGGCCGGCGAGATGATTGTCCTGGCCGCCCGTCCCTCGCAGGGCAAAACATCGCTGGCGTTGAACATCGCCGAGCATGTGGCGACGGTCCATAACGATGACCCCAAACCCCGGCCGGTGGCGGTGTTCAGCCTTGAGATGTCCGGCGAACAGTTGGTGCGCCGCATGCTCTGTTCGCACGCACGCGTGCCTTCGCACAAGCTGAGCAAGGGCTATATTGGCGATCTCAACCACCGGGACCTGGCCAACGCGGCCGATGCCCTGATCAAGGCGCCGCTGTTTCTAGACGATGCCGCCGGGATAGAGGTACTCGATCTCCGCTCCCGCGCGCGCCGCCTCCACAGCCGCAAGAATATCGAGCTGATCGTCATCGACTACCTGCAACTGCTCAATTTCTCACAGCACGCCCGGGAAGGGCGGCAGCGCGAAACCAGCGCCATCTCCAGCGCGATCAAGGCGATGGCCAAGGAGCTGAAGGTGCCTGTGCTCGTGCTCAGCCAGTTGAGCCGCGCCCCCGAAACACGCGGCGGCTCCTCGGCCCCCAAACTCTCCGACCTTCGTGACTCGGGCGCCATCGAACAGGATGCCGACGTCGTCCTGATGTTGCGGCGCCCCTGCAAATATCCCGACGATGAACGCTCGCACGATAAAACCCTGGCGATCGTGGATGTCGCCAAAAACCGTAACGGTCCCACCGGACCGGTGGAACTGAATTTTTCTGACGAATTTACACGCTTTGACAACCGGATGCAGGGCGTTGACCATGCGACCGAGTACGGTGGCGAGGTGGGCGCCGCCCCGCCTGGAGATAATAGCTGATGAAGATTTTTCCCGCGATGAAAACCTGCGCCCTCGTGCTGGTGTGTATGTGTACCTGGGCCTCGACGACCGGGGCGGTAACCATTGTCGATGTCAAGGTCCGTACCGAGGGCGGCGCGGAAATCGATCCGGCTTCCGTCCTTTCCTTCACGAGCCAGACGGCTGGCGGCGATTTCGATCGTTCCGCCGTGGCCCGTGATGTGAAGAACCTTCAGAAGTCCGGCCGGTTTTCATTTGTGGAAACCGAGATTGAAACGCTGCCCGATGGCGTGGTTCTCACCTACATCGTGCGCAGTAAGCCGCGTATTCGAAGTCTGCGCATTAACGGCGCCGACTACATGGGTAATAAGAAGGTGCGCGACCTGCTCGAACTGGGCACGGGCGATCTGGTGGACGACGCCACCATGGCTGTGCATGCCCAGAAGGTCTACGAAAAATACCGCAAGCGCCTCTATCCATATGCGCGGATGACCTGGCGGATTGAGGAAGACCCTGAAACGGGCCTGGCGGATGTGGAGGTGACAGTCAAGGAAGGTCTCCGCGCCAAGGTGGCCGCCATAAAGTTTATCGGCAATACCGTCTTCCGCGCCAAGGAACTAAAAAAACACATGCGTCAGAAACGCCGGAATATCTTGTCGTGGATCACCGGATCGGGCGCATACAATCCCGATGACCTCGCCGCGGATACGGCGACCATCAAACAGATGTACCTGGACAAGGGGTATCTCGATGTGCAGGTCGGCGAGCCGATTATCCAGGATATCGGCCGGGGCCGGATTTCCATCACCATTCCCGTCAAGGAAAACCTGCCCTATGATATCGGCACGTTGCAAATCAGCGGGATAAGCGTGTTCCCGGCAAACAATGTTGAGCGGGTGGTCGCTATTAAGCCGGGGGATACGGCCTCGGTGGCCGATATCACCACGGCCCGTCGCGCCATTCAGGACTATTACGGCAGCCGTGGCTATATCGATACCTATGTCGCCCTTGATCAGAAGGCCAATCCGGCCACCCAGGTGGCGGATGTGAGCTTTGTGGTCCGCGAAGGCCGCCTGGCCTACATCCGGGATATTCAAATCCGGGGCAATACGCGCACCAAGGACAAGGTGATCCGGCGGGAGCTGTCGGTCTATCCCGGCGATGAGTTCGACGAGGTCGCCATCCGGCGCAGCGAGCGCCGCCTCTGGAACCTGGGCTATTTTTCCTATGTGGGCTCTACGCGCGAGCGGACCTTTGATCCGGCGCAGTATGATTTGACCCTCGAGGTAGAGGAGCAGCGCACCGGCCAGTTCATGATCGGCGCCGGCTTCTCCAGCGTCGATAAACTCATCGGCTTTATCGAGTTGTCGCAGGGGAATTTCGACCTGTTCAACTGGCCGCCGGTGGGCGCTGGACAGAAACTGAAACTGCGCTTGCAGGTCGGCACCGAGCGTACCGATGTCGAGCTGTCATTTGTCGAGCCCTGGCTCTTCAACCGCCGCCTTGCGTTCGGTGTCGATGTGTTCAGTCACGACCGGCGGTTCCTGAGCGATGAATACAATCAGAAAAATATGGGGTTCAGCCTGAGCCTCAGCAAGCCCATCGCCCCCAACTGGCGTGGTACGGTGGCCTATGGCCTCGAAGAGATTGATGTCTATGATGTGTCGAAGAGCGCTTCCGACATCATCAAGGCGGAGGAAGGGCGCCGCTCGAAGAGCTGGATGCGCCTCTCCGTGGCCCGCGACACGCGCGACAGTGTATTCCTGCCGACACGCGGCAGCCAGTTGACCCTCAGCTCCACCCTGGCCGGCGGATTCCTGGGTGGCGAAACCGATATTTACAAGCTTGAAGCCCGCGGGTCCCAGTTCTTTCCCCTCTGGTTCGATCACGTGCTCAACGTGCGCGGCTGGTCGGCGGTTGTCGAGGAGTACGGGGATTCCGAATTTGTCCCGATTTTTGACCGCCTGTTCCTGGGCGGCGCCCGCACCCTGCGCGGTTTCAAGTACCGCGATGTGGGGCCGCGCGATAATACCGGTGAACCGATCGGCGGACGCACGGCCGCATTCGCCAGCGCCGAGTATACCGTGCCCATCGTCACCAAACTGCGCTTCGCGCTTTTCTATGATATCGGCATGGTCTGGGAGCAGGCCTATCATATGGATACGGAGCTGAATTCCGACTGGGGTATCGGCATTCGTATCGACGTGCCGGGCTTCCCCCTCCGCCTTGATTATGCCTGGCCCATTGATACCTCGACCTATACCGTCACGGGGCCGCCCGAGGTGGAAGAAAATAATGATAAGCCTTCAGGACGTTTCAGTTTTATGATAGGGTATACCTATTGAGTCACAGTAAGCTAGTTTGCGGGCTCGGTCCGCGTTGATTAAAAAACAGGAATTGTACATTGTTGGAAAGGATGTGAAATCATGAAGAAAAGAAGTCTTGTTGTCGCTACACTCGCTGTGGCATGCCTTGCATCAAGCGCGAGGGCCTATGACGAAAAAATCGTTTTTGTCGACATGAACACCCTCTTTGAAAAATATTATAAGACCGAAAAGGCCGACCGCCAGTTGCAGGAACAGGCGGATGAACTCAACAGCAAGTACGAGGCGATGGTCGAAAATATCGAAGTGATGCGCGAGGAATTTAACGCGCTGCGCGATGCCGCCCAGGACGGGGCGCTCAGCACCGAGGCCCGCGAAAAGAAAAAAGCGGATGCGGAAAGCAAGCTGCTTGAAATCAGCGACGAGGAACAGAAGATGCGCCGTTTCCGCGAAACGCACGGCAAGCAGCTCAGCGGCCAGCAGCGCCGCATGCGGGAAACCATTGTCGGCGAAATTACCGAAGTCCTGGTCGACTATGCCCGCAACCAGGGCTACTCCTCGGTGATCGATTCCTCCGGTGAAAGCCTTAATGGCGTTCCCCTGATCCTTTACTCCGACGGCAACCGGGATATTACCGAAAAAGTGCTCAAGGAGTTGAATGCCGGAAAGTTACCGGAGGAAGAGCTCGCGGACGATACGTCCGAAGCGGACGACAAGGAGTAGTTCGGTGCATGTGGTGCTAACGGTTGAGGAAATTGCGCAGCGTCTCGGCGCCCGTTTCGAGGGCGACGGCAGGCTGGAAATTACAGGTGTGGCCGGGGTGCGTCACGCGCAGCCCGGCGAGATCAGTTTCGTGGCCAACCCGCGCTATGCCGGGGATGTCGCGGAAACCCGGGCCTCCGCGGTGGTGGTCGATAAAAAGTGGGACCGCCCCTGTCCCTGCGCGTTGATTCGGGTGGACAACCCCGATGCCGCGTTTGCCGGGGTGGCCGAAGTGTTCGCCCCGCCTCCGATTGACTATCCGGTGGGCGTCCATCCGACGGCCTATGTCGCCGAAGGGGTCGAACTGGGCCATCGGGTGGCCATCGGACCGCACTGCGTGGTCGAGGCCGGCGCGCGGATCGGCGACGATACGGTGCTGGTCGGCGCCTGCTATATCGGGCATGGGGTGACGATCGGCAAGGCATGCCGCTGCTATCCAGGTGTCTCTATTCGTGAGTATGCGACAATCGGCAGCCGCGTGATCCTCCACAACGGGGCCGTGGTTGGCAGCGATGGCTTTGGATACACGGTGGATGAAAAGGGCGTGCGCACAAAGATTCCGCAAATCGGCACGGTGGAAATCGGCGATGACGTCGAGATCGGCGCCAACTCCACCATCGACCGCGCGCGCTTCGGTGTCACCCGTATCGGAAACGGCGTGAAGATCGATAACCTGGTTCAGATTGCGCACAATGTCATGATCGGGGATCACTCGGTGGTCGTGGCCCAGGTGGGCGTCGCGGGCAGCGCGGTGATCGGTCGCCATGTCATCATCGCGGGACAGGCTGGGGTTGCGGGTCATATCAGCATCGGCGACGGCGCCATCGTGGGCGGCCAGTCGGCGGTAACCAAGAATGTCCCGCCCAAGACCTTTGTCTCCGGATATCCCGCCATGCCGCACGAAAAATCAACCCGGCTCAACGCCCATATCCGGAACCTGCCGGACCTGAAAAAACGCGTGGCGGAGATCGAGGCGCGCGTGAACAAGTTGATGCCCGAAAAATAGACGTGCGGCGGTCGACCCTGATGGATAACTAACGGACAATATGAGAGAGCGAAAAGTATGAGTTTTTCAGATGATTTCCTGAATGAAAGTAAACGCGTGTTAAATGAGCTGCCGGCAGACGGCATTGAGCGCATGGTAGAGGTGTTGGCGAACGTGCGTGAACGCGAAGGCCGTCTGTTCGTCCTGGGCGTGGGCGGCAGCGCGGCGGCGGCGTCCCATATGGTCAACGATGTGCGCAAACTCAATCACATCGAGGCCTATACCCCGACGGATAATGTCTCCGAGCTGACCGCGCGCGTAAATGATGACGGATGGGATTCCTGCTTCCTCGAATGGCTCAAGGGCTCCCGCCTGAAGGCCGCGGACGCGCTGTTTATCTTTTCCGTGGGCGGCGGCGACCTGGAACGTAATATCAGCCCCAACCTGGTCAAGGCCCTGGAATACGCCCGGACCGTCGGCGCGAGTATCGTGGGCGTGGTCGGACGGCAAGGCGGCTACACCGCCCAGGTGGCGGATGCCTGTGTCATCATTCCAACGGTCAACGAGGCGCATGTGACGCCGCACACCGAGGCCTTTCACCACATCGTCGGCCATTGCATCGTGTCGCACCCCAAGCTCAAGGTGGTGGCCACCAAATGGGAATCCGCCGTGGCGGAAAAATAAACCGGCCGAAATTCAACAACAGGTAAACGAGGGTAGCACATATGCTGGAAGATCAACAGGTACCGCGAATAGAAGAATTGAAGATCAAAATTTTCGGTGATGGGGCGGATTTGGATTCAATCATCGAGGCCTACGACAAGGGGCTTGTGAAAGGCTTCACCACCAACCCGACCCTGATGTCGCAGGCGGGCATCACCAATTATCTGGCCTTCGCGCAGGAAGTCCTGCGCGTAGTGACCGACCTGTCGGTGTCCTTCGAGGTGTTTTCTGATGACTTCGACGGGATGCGCGAGCAGGCCCTGAAGCTGGCCGAACTGGCCGACAATGTGTACGTCAAAATCCCCATCACCAACACCCGTGGTGAATCCGCCTGTCCGCTCATCCGCGAACTGGCCGGCCGGGGGTTGAAGCTCAACGTGACCGCCATGATGCCCTTGCAGCAGGTGCGCGATGTCGCCGCCGCCCTGAACCCCAAGGTCCCCGCCATCGTTTCCGTCTTTGCCGGACGCATCGCCGATACTGGACGCGACCCGCTCCCGTTCATGAAGGAGTCGCTCGATATTCTCGCGCCCATGCCGCAAGCGGAACTCCTTTGGGCCAGCCCCCGCGAGGCCCTGAACATCATCCAGGCTGAACAGGTCGGCTGCCACATCATCACCGTTACCCCCGGCCTCCTCAAAAAGGCCGCCGCCTTCGGCAAGGACCTGGGCGAATTTTCACTCGATACCGTAAAGATGTTTTACAACGACGCCCTGAACAGCGGATTCACTATTTAATCGGCGCGCCATTCAGGCAGGAGGA
>RZZM01000127.1 GCA_009929845.1 Spartobacteria bacterium | reverse complement strand
CTTTGATGACACCTACCTGAATTTCAGTTCGGCGGTTCCTCCTGCCGACAGTAACGACACCGGTATGATTTACTGGGATGATGTGGGCACGCTGGCCAGTGGCGCTTCTACTACACTGGTGGTTAACTTTACCGCCCAGGCAACAACCCACGGGTTGCCCGAGACCAATATCGTAACCACCGCGCCGACCACCCCGCCGGATGAACCCGACGTGCCGTCCAAGACCAACGACGCGCCCTACGAGATCAGCGAAGCGGACTACCTGGTGTTCAAAACGCTCACCAGTCCGGCCGGACGCGCCGCCCAGGTCGGCGAGACTGTCACGTTTGTCCTGACGGTCACCAATGCCGGGGATGTCGCTTTCGTGACGCTGCCCCTGACCGATACGTTTGATGACGCCTATCTCGACTTCCTCAGCGCGATCCCGCCCGCGGACAGCAACGACACCGGAATCATCTACTGGGATGACCTCGGAGCCTTGCCGGTCGGCACAGCCACCACGGTCACCGTCAATTTCACGGCTCAGGCCTCGACGCTCAGCCTGTCCGAGACCAACGCGGTGGTCGCCGCCCCCACCACCCCGCCCGACGAACCGGACCTGCCCCCGCGCACCAATGACACGCCCTACGAAATCAGCCAGGTCGGCTACGCGGCCCTCAAGACCCTGATCAGCCCGGTCGGACGCGCCGCCCAGGTCGGTGAAACCATCACCTTCCATCTTGCGGTCAGCAATACCGGCGATGTCCAACTGGTCACTGTGCCCATCGAAGATCAGTTTGACGACACCTACCTCGATTTCCTCAGCGCGGTGCCCCCTGTGGACTCCAGCGCCGCGGGCGTCCTGTCATGGACAAATGCCGGCCCCCTCCCAGTCGGCGCAAGCACCACCCTGGTGGTCAACTTCACCGCACAGGCCTCGACGCTCAGCCTGCCGGAAACCAACACTGTGATCACATCACCCACGACGCCCCCGGATGAACCCGATCTCCCGCCGGTCTCCAATGACGTGCCCTACGAGATCAGCAGCGCGGGCTACGACCTGGTCAAGACCCTCACCTCGCCAGCGGGACGCGCCGCGCAGGTCGGCGAAACCGTCACCTTCAACCTGCTCGTCACCAATACCGGCGATGTGCAACTCGTGACCATCCCGGTGGTGGACACCTTCGATGACGGATACCTGAGTTTTGTTTCCGCCGTTCCGCCCGCGGACAGCAACGACATCGGCGTGGTGTACTGGGACGACGCGGGCCCGTTAGCCGTAGGCGCAAGCACCACCCTGGTGGTCAACTTTACCGCCCTGGCCTCCACGCTCAGCCTGCCCGAGACCAACATCGTAACCGCCGCGCCGACCACCCCGCCGGATGAACCCGACGTGCCGCCGCTGACCAACGACACCCCCTACGAGATCAGCAGTGCCGGGTACACGCTAAACAAGATGCTGGCCAGCCCGTTGGGACGCGCCGCCCAAGTCGGCGAAGTGATCACCTTTATGGTCACCGTGGCCAATACCGGTGATGTCCAACTGACCACGATACCCATCAACGATACATTCAGCAGCGCTTACCTGGCGTTCCTCAGCGCGGTGCCGCCATCAGACAGCAGCGGTCCGGGTACCGTCGCATGGACCAATGTCGGTCCTCTGGGTTCAGGCGCTTCCACCACCCTGGTGGTCAACTTCACCGCCCTGGCCTCGACCATGGATTTGCCGGAAACGAACATCGTGGTCACCGCGCCGTCCACCCCGCCGGATGAACCCGACGTGCCGCCGGCAACCAATCAGGCGCCTTACCGCATCAGCGAGGCGGGCTATACGCTCGCCAAAACCCTGTTGAGTCCGTCCGGACGCGCCGCCCAACTCGGTGAAACCGTTTCCTTCCGCATTGACATCACCAATACCGGGGATGTGGCGCTCGTTACCGTGCCGGTGGACGACGTCTTTGATGACGGCTATCTGGACTTCAGCAGCGCCATACCGCCGGCAAGCAGCAATCAGAGCAATCATGTGTACTGGAACAATGTCGGACCATTAACTGCCGGAAGCGTTACATCGTTGTATGTCGATTTCACGGCGCAGGCCTCCACACTCAGCCTGCCCGAAACCAATACGGTGATCACCGCGCCGACTACGCCGCCCAATCAGCCGACCGTCCCGGTGCTGTCAAATGACGCCCCGTATGAAATCAGTTCCGCGGGCTACCTGCTGGAGAAAATCATCATCGAACCGACCAACCGTCCGGGGATCATCGGACTGCCGATTGTATTCGATCTGCGCATTACCAATACCGGCGATGTGGAATTGCTCACAGTGCCGGTGACCGACACCTATAACACGGTCTATATCGACTTCGAATCCGCCACGCCAACGCCGGATTCCAGCGTGCCCGGCACGCTGGTCTGGAATGATGTCGGACCGTTGCCATCCGGCGCCAGCACCACGCTGACCGTTCGTTTCAGGGCCCTGGCATCCACAATGGGCCATGAGGAAACCAACACCGTCGGCACGGCCCCGACCACCCCGCCCGACGAACCGGACGTGCCGCCACAGTCCGCTGACCAGCCCTATACCATCATTCCAACGGATGTGGACCTCTACAAATACACCATTGTACCGCCCGGACGCGCCGCACAGGTCGGCGAGATTGTCACATTCGAGATCATCTGTGTGAATACAGGAATCATCAATATCGTGAGCAACCGACTGGTGGACACCTTTGACGGGTCCTACCTGTCCTACTTCTCATCGACGCCTCCCAGCAGCAGCAATGACAGCAACCATGTCTACTGGGACGACATCGGCCCGCTGGAAACCAATGCCTTCACCAATGTCTATGTTAGCTTTGTCGCACTCCAGTCCACCCTGGGCACGGAACTGACCAACTGGGTCGAGAAACTTGCCTATACAGCGTCCGGTCCGTTGAATCTTGTCAGCAATCACTCGCCTTATGCCATCAGCATGGCGGGCTACACCCTGGACAAGACACTGACGGCGCCCACCGGACGCACCGCCCAGGTCGGCGAAACCATCACGTTTGATCTGACCATTGTCAACACAGGCGATGTGACGCTTGCGACCGTCCCGCTGGTAGACACCTATGATGACGTGTATCTGGATTATGTCTCGGCCCTGCCGCCTTCGAGCAGCAATGAGGCGGGCGTGATCTACTGGGATGACATCGGCGCTATCGTTCCAGGCACAAACCGGGTCGTCCAACTCACCTTCACCGCCCGGAACTCCACACTGAGCGAACCGGAAACCAATACAGTGGTTTCCTCACCGACAACACCGCCCACGCAGCCCGATGTCCCGATCCTGACCAACGAGGCCCCCTATGAAATCAGCCGGGCCGGATACACCATCGAAAAGGTGCGCACGGCCCCCGTCGGACGCGCCGCCCAGGTCGGCGAAACCGTCTCCTTCGTGGTGACTATCGTGAATACCGGCGATGTGGCGCTGGTGACGGTTCCCGTCGAGGATACCTTCGGCGAATCCTATCTTGATTTTGCCGGGGCATCGCCCGCGGTGAGCAGCAGCGGTTCCGGCATTCTGACCTGGGACGATGTGGGCCCGTTGGCCACCGGTGCCAGCGTGACCATTACCATCGATTTTACCGCCCAGGCCAGTACGCAAGGGGATCGGCAGAATCATGTCGAGACCTCGCCGACCACCCCGCCCGATGAACCGGCGGTTCCGACGCTGAGCGACGACGCCCCCTACGCTGTAAGCGCGGCGGACTACACGATTGTGAAGAATATCGTCAGCCCGTCCGGGCGCGCCGCGGTTGTCGGCGAAGAGATCGTCTTCGAGATCATCATCGCCAATGCCGGGGATGTAACGCTGGTCACCGTCCCGTTGTCCGATTCGTACGAAGCCACCTACCTCGATTATGCGGGCGCCACACCACCCCCCAACAATGTCGGCGCGGGGTCCCTGGCGTGGAACAATATCGGCTCGATCAACGTCGGAGAAAGCAGGCGGGTCGAAGTCCGTTTCACCGCCAAAGCCACCACCGGCGGCCAGCCGCACCTGAACACCGTGAACACGGCCCCGACCACCCCGCCGGATGAACCGCAGGTCCCACCAAAATCAGCGGATGAACCGTATACCATCGAACAGCCCGCCGCCGTCGGTAATTTTGTCTGGCATGACCTGAATTACAACGGCATCCAGGATGCCGGCGAACCGGGCATGGCCCTGGTGGAGGTCAACCTCTACACCGCGGGCGGGACCCTGGTCGACAGCATGGATACAGATATCACCGGCTATTATGAGTTCGGCAACCTCATCCCCGGCAGCTATTTTGTGGAAGTCATTCATCCCGCGGGCTACACGTTCACCCTGCAACATCAGGGCGTCGATCCCGCCAAAGACAGCGATGTGAATCCGCTGACCGGACGCACCGCCGCCTTTACCCTCGACCCGGGCGAACGCGACCTGACCCGCGACGCCGGCTTGTATACCCTCGGCTCACTGGCCGGCGCCGTCTACAACGACGCCAATGACGATGGCGTCCAGCAGGTGACGGAAATCCCCTTCGCCAATGTGCGGCTCGTGCTCTACCATGCCGACACCGGGCTGCCGGTGGCGACCAATGTCACCGACCTCAACGGCGACTACCTCTTCACCGGGCTGGTCCCGGGTAACTATTACGTGGAAGTCGATGACCCGACACTGCCGCCGGGCTTTGACCTGGGCGCCCACTTCACCGATCCGAGCAGCACCCACTTCGTGGCGTCCGGCAGCCACGTGCCGGATGTGGATTTCGGCTATCTGAATACCGCCGGAACCGCCATTGTCGGGGACTATGTCTGGAGCGACACCAACGGCGACGGCATCCAGGACCCGGGTGAATCCGGCATCGCCGGGGTGGAAGTCTCCCTGATCGCCCCGGGGCCGGATGGCATTTTCGGGACGCCAGACGACATCCTGATCGCCACGACCATCACGGACGGCAGCGGTAAATATCTGTTCACCGATGTCGAGCCGGGTTCCTATATCGTGAAGACCACGGAAGGCCCCGGCACCCCCCTGGCCGGCCTGATCCCTGTTTCCGGCCCGCAAAGTTATCCGGGTATCACCCATCCGTTTACGGTCCAGGCCGGCGACAGCTACCTGACCGCTGATTTCGGCTACACCGGCCTCTCCGGCGAAATCGGCACCCTGGTCTTCGTGGACCTGAATGGCAACGGACGCTTTGACGGCGCAGACTACGGCATGCCGGGTGTATCGGTCAATCTGCGCAATGCCGACGGACTGATTATCGCCACCACCGTAACGGATGCCGACGGCAACTATCTCTTCACCGGCCTTGCCGGCGGCGAATATACCGTCGAGGTAACCGATGTGAATAGTGTGCTCGCGGGCCTCACCCATACGCTGGGCGTCCCGAATACCGACAATGAAAGCCAGGTGAATCCTTTCACGGTTCTTCTTCCTGAAGGCGGTCGAATCCATTATGCCGACTTTGGGTATGCGCCGGAGGGCGGCGTGATCGGCAACCTGGTCTTCAGCGATATCAACCGCGACGGTATCTTTGATACCGGCGACGGCGACGCGGGTATCGCAGGCGTCCGCGTGGTGCTCTATGATATGACCATGACCCCGATCGCCGACCGGATCACCGACGCCAACGGCCAGTACCTGTTCACGGGCCTTATCGGCGGCGAGTATTTCGTGCAGGTGGATGCCTCCACCCTCCCGCCGGGCTTCGCCACCGGACCGGTCGGACCGAACCCCGGCGCCGATAACAACAGCCAGCAACAGCCCTACCGGATCGTACTGCCGGTGAACGGAAGCAACCTGACCGGCGATTTCGGATATGTAACCGACGGGGCCCTTCTGCTTGGCGATGAGGTCTTCTTCGACTGCAATCAAAACCAGATTTTTGATCCATGGGAAAATGGCATTTCCGGCATCCAGGTAACGCTGTATCGTGATGTCAATGGTGACGGCATCGTGGACGCCGGGGACGCCGTGGTTGGACACAAGGTGACCGACAGTATCGGATACTACCTCTTCAGCAACCTGACCGCCGGAGCCTACATAGTCGATCTGGCCGATCCCCAGGGCAAGCTGCGTCAGGCCGTGGCCACCATCGGCGAACCGCCGCGGGCAATCAACCTGACATCGGATAACCTGCGCGTGGACTTCGGGTTTGTGCAGACCCCCAACGTCGGCGTAATCGGCAACCACGTCTGGGTCGATGTAAACATGAACGGACTCCCGGATGAGGACCTCACGGAATATGGCCTCAACGGCGCCGTGGTCCACCTCTACCAGGTCACCGACACCGGAACCAATTACCTGCGTTCGACAACGACCCAGTCTGGGCCCGGAAATGAACGCGGGTTCTACCAATTCAACGATGTCCCCTATGGCGAGTTCGACGTGGTGATTGACCAGGGGTCCATCGTCAGTAATCTGAGCATGAAGACCACCCCGATGAAATACCGGGTCCGTATCTGCGCGGAAACCCTGTTCACCGGGCGCAACTTCGGCTTCATGAACGGCACCCCCACTCCGGTTGAACTGCTGGCCTTCACGGCCCAACGCGTGGATGACAAGGATGTGGTCCTCTGGACAACGGCCGTGGAACTCAACAACCTCGGGTTCAATGTATATCGCTCGGAAACAAGAGACGGCGAGAAAGTGCGTGTCAATGATGTCCTGATCGAGGGCAATGGCTCCGGTATCGGTCGCGCCTATGGACTGACCAATGCCGTCACCGTCCCTGATGCCGCCTGCTACTACTGGCTGGAAGATGTGGCCTACGACTTCACCTCCTCGATGCACGGCCCCAGGGGGGTCAATTCAGGCAACGGCACGGGTCACGATTACGATGCCGATGGCCTGGCCGATGTGGTCATCTTTGATCCGGACTCCGGCAACTGGTATATCCTCCAAAGCGGGACCGGCACGTTGCTGCAACGGAACTGGGGCTGGGCGGATACCCTGCCGGTGCCGGCGGATTATGACGGCGATGGAGAGACGGACCTTGCGGTCTACTGGCCCGAAAACGGCGCATGGTTTATTTCTGAAAGCCGGTCCGGCCACCTCGTCCAACACGAGTGGGGCTGGGCGGACGCCCTGCCGGTGCCGGGCGATTATGATGGCGACCTGCGCGATGACCTGGCGGTGTACTGGCCGACGGAAGGTCGCTGGTATATCCTGCCCAGCTCAACGGGTATCCCGGTGATCCGGGACTGGGGCTGGGATGCCGCAACGCCTGTTCCGGGTGACTACGACGGCGATGGGATGACGGATGTGGCCGTGTACTGGCCCGAAGAGGGCCGCTGGTATGTGGTCTTCAGCGATGGCGGTATCATGAACGGCGAAGAATGGGGCTGGGCGGATACCCTGCCGGTGCCGGCGGATTATGACGGCGACGGACAAACCGACCTCGCAGTCTTCTGGCCGGAGGGCGGGATGTGGTACATCCTCTTGAGCGGCGACGACAGCGCAGCCAGCTTCAACTGGGGCTGGCAGGATACCCTGCCCGCGCCGGATGATTACGACGGTGATGGACAGGCCGACCCCGCGGTCTACTGGCCCGCTACCGGACGCTGGTATATCCGGCGCAGCCTCGACAACGAAGCCCTGATCCTGGACTGGGGTTGGCGGACTTCCCTGCCGGTCACAAAGCAGCCCGCACAACGATGAGTCTATGTGGAAATATGCACAGATAACGAATGCGGGCTTTCGCGGAACGTTAACGCTTGCCATGCTGTGCGCCCTGGAGATGCAGGCCGGACTCCTGCCTGCCATCGAACGGGGCGTGCCGGATGAATTCCAGGAACGACGGGCCGGCGCGGAGGCGCAGGCGACACTGAAGATGTCCATCACAAACAAGGGCCTCTTTTTCATCAGCCACGACCGCCTGGCCCAGGCCGGGCTGGGCGGCGCCAGCGGTCAATCCCTTCGGCTGTTTAACAAGGACCGGGAAATCAGCCGCTACGTCTCCACCCAGGGTACGTTCAATGCGAATGATTTTGTGCTGTTTTACGCGGAAGCCCACGATGGCTACTATACGGCAACCAATACCTACTGGCTGGGAACCGGCGGCACAGGGCTGGATATGCCCCACTATAACGCCTCCCCGCTGCCACGCATTCCGACCAACGACTCCTGCCTCCATACAGAACGCTACTGGTCCCCGGAACTCTTCCGCCCCTATTATCGTCCGTGGGATGATTCCATCGACCATTGGTTCTCCGCCTATCTTTCCAACACGAAAGATACGGATATCGCCTGGCCCGCGGACAGCGCCCTGATCAATGCCGGCGAGGCTTCGATACAGGTGACGCTCCACGGACTGACAACCGACAGCACGACATATCCCGACCACCGGACCCGCGTATGGGTCAATGGACAGTCCGTCGGCGACATCACTTACGACGGACAGGACGCCATCGTGGCCACCCTTACCTTCGATGCGGCCCTGCTCCAATCCGGCGCGCAACAGATACGCTTCCGCCAGGTTCCCCTGCCCGGCGTGGCCGGCGGAACAGACCGGGCCTATCTGGAAGATTTTACCCTGACCTACCCCCGCCGATTGACGGCCAACGGACTCACCCTGTTCTTCACTGGCGCCCCGGGAACCAATACCTTCCAAATACATGATCTCTCCTCCCCGGATACATGGACGCTCGACATTTCGGAACCGGCGCGTCCGGTCCTCATGAACGGCGCTCGGTATGCCTCCGCTGACCATACACTCACATTCAGCCTGGTCAGTACACAATCCCCCTCGGTCGCGGTCATCCCTAACAACCAGCTTCTACCGGCGCCAGACATCGTTCCCGTACATTTCCGGCAACTCAGCGATACCAACCGGCAAGCCGACTACATCGTCATCTGCCCCTACGAATTTCGCGACCCGGTCTATGAACTCCTCAAGCGCAGGCACCGCCAGGGTCTGCGCGTTGTGGTCGCCCCGATCAGCGATATCTATAATGAATTCAGTTACGGCATCAAAGATGCCGACGCCATACGCCAGTTCCTCGGCTACGCCTGGCACCATTGGCAGAAACCCGCGCCCGCATATGCCGTCATGATCGGGCGCGGCACCTACGATCCCCGGCACTATCTGCCGGACAACCATGTAACCGACTGGATTCCAGTGCATCTGGGGCCGGGCCCATTTGAGTATACCGCGCAGGACAACTGGTATGGCGCCGTCGATGGCCCGGACAAACTGACTGATATCCGCCTGGGGCGTATTCCCGCCGACACGCCGGAAGCGGTTTCGCTGCTGCTCGATAAAATCATTTCATTTGAAGAGGCCGACGCCGCGGCCCCCTGGCGGACCAGGGCACTGCTCACCGCGGACAAGGCGGACGGCAATCTGGATTTCACCCAGGCGAGCGAAACCTGTGTCCGCGCCCCGCTGCAAACCGCCGGGTACACCGCCACACAGGCCTACCTCGACTACAACAGCGCCAACCAGGTGCGGTCCGCCCTGTCCGCCTCGCTCCAGGCAGGCGTCCTGGCCATCAGCTATTTCGGACATGGGGCCATCGATTTCTGGTCGGATGAGGAAATACTGACAGCCGCGGATGTGGCGCGTATGGATAATTCCATCTATCCGTTGTTTGTCGCCCTGACCTGCGCCAACGCCGACTTTGACGACCCCACGCGCATCTGCCTGGGACAACAACTGCTTGAACAGCCAGGCGGCGGTATCGCCTGCGTGGCCGCCGCGTCCCTCCCAATACAAATCACCTCCGAAATCTTCGCCGCCGGCTTTTTTCAGGCCCTGGCGGGGGCCGCGGGCGAGGTCCGCGTCGGCGACATCATGCAGGCCGGACTCGACGCCTTGCAGGACCAGTCGCCCGGCTCATCAGAATTACTGTTTTACAATCTGCTGGGCGACCCCGCCCTGCGTATCAGAAAGGGGCCATAATGGTTCCTAAAAGCATAAAATTTATTTTGGATACCCTGCGGGGCTTTGTCGCGGGTACCCCGCCGCCGATTCCCGACGTATGCCGGGAAGATATTCCGGATATCACGGACTTGGTCCGGACCAACCGGCTGGAACCTGTTTTCGGGAAATACCTGGCGGAAGCGCCGCCGGAATACGACGTGCTCCGCCCATTGATTTCGGAATGCGAGTCGGCCTATAAAAAATGCCTCCTCCACGGCTGCAATCACCTGCATGCCGGCGCCACCCTCTGGCGACAACTGGAAGACGCGGCCATCCCCTGCATTGCCTACAAAGGCCCGTTCCATGGCGAAATGCTCTATGGTGACACCGGTATGCGCTACTTCGCGGATATTGATCTGCTCGTTCATCCGGACCAGGCCGAACAGGCGCGGCGCCTGGCCCAGGCCCATGGGTGGACCCTGCGAAATCCCTATGTGCCCCTATCCTTCTATCGCCGTCATCATCTCCACTGGCCGTTGCGCAACGAACAAACCGATGTCCTGTGTGATCTCCATTGGTTCGTCGATCATCCCTACAAACTCTATCGCATCAATTACCATGCCATTTTCGATCACTCGCAACTCGTCAGCCACAACGGCTTCACCTGGCGCTACCCCGCGCCCGATGACCTCTTGCTCCTGGCCTGTGTCAACCTGATCAAGGAATGCAGGAACCGTGTGACCGACATCTTTGAACAAACCGGGGACCGTCCGATCCTTCAAAACGGCATACTGCGATACTGGCTCGATATGGCCTTGATCCTTCAACGCTACGGGACGGCTATCGATTGGGAATACATCCTGCAAAGCGCGCGCGAATGGAATATCGTCTATGCCATGAATGCCGCTCTCTACGGAGCCATTAAATTATTCCACACCTACATTCCCCAGAACGTCCAGGACCACATGCTCACGGAGGGCCGTACACATACGCCACCCTCATGCATCCTCAGCGCCATCCAAAAATCCGGCGCGGCGACAGCCGTCGGACACATGGGCGGCTTCAAACCCGAAAGCCTGGAGGACGCATTCCATTTCCTGCTTCCACCACCGGACTATTTTGATGACCGTCCGGGCTGGACACT
The DNA here is from genome assembly GCA_009929845.1 of Spartobacteria bacterium. GTDB lineage: Bacteria > Verrucomicrobiota > Kiritimatiellia > RZYC01 > RZYC01 > RZZM01. The sequence goes on along the minus strand of RZZM01000127.1, from coordinate 1,916 downwards.
AACCTGTCGGAGAGCGGGACACTTCCTGCATGCCTCCATGCGCCTTGGGACTGCGCTGGTGGATGTGGCCCGCTGCAAACTGATCTACCAGTCCCGAAAAAAACGCGGATATGTGCCCGACGTGCAGCTCACCGGGGAGACGCCATCATGAGATATCCGCAAACACCCCCCCTGCGCGTGCTGTGCCTCGTCCTCGTCGGCCTGTACGCCCTGGGCAGCCAATGCGGTATCGCGGCCATTCCCGTGACGCCCGGCGCCGCATCGACACCCGGATTCATTGCCTACGATACCCAACAGGATTGGTACAGCATCGCCTTCGAAACCGGCATCGTCTACACCATCGCTATCGATAACGGAAGCATCCGCGACACTGAAGCAACCCTCTTTGCCCCGGATGGCGTCACCGTACTCACCAACCTGACCACCGTGGACACCGACACCCGCCGCCTGCTCTTCACCTGGTCCCCCGCAGCCGCGCCGGTCACCGCCCTCCTCCGCGTCCGCGGGTTTGCGGAATTCACCACCGGCACGTATTCGCTCGCCGTAAACTGGGACTATCGGCCCGCGCCCGACAGCGATCAGGATGGCGTTCCCGACTGGGTCGAAACAGACACCGGCAACTGGGTCTCCTATGTCAATACCGGCTCCGATCCCCATGCGCCCGACAGCGACGGCGATTTCTGGAACGACTGGGCCGAAACCCGGCGCGGAACCGACCCCAACAATCCCCTGTCCTACCCGTTCGCCACCAGGCAGGATTTTGACGGCGACGGCAAAGCGGATATCGCCGTTTACTGGCCCCAGGCCGGTCAGTGGTATATCCTCCAATCCGCGCAAAACACCACACGCATCGTCGACTGGGGCTGGTCCGACACCCAGCCGGTAGCCGCTGATTTCGATGGCGATGGCATCACGGACATCGCCGTCTACTGGCCGCAAGGCGGCAACTGGTATATCCAGTACAGTGGAGGAGGAAACACCATCATGAATTGGGGCTGGCAGGCCGCGCGACCGGCGCCCGCCGACTATGATGGCGACCACATGGCCGACATCGCCGTGTTTTACGATGTGGACGGCTCCTGGTATATCCGCCTCAGTCACACGCAGTCTGTTGCCGTCTATCAATGGGGCTGGGGTGGCACCACCACCGTTCCCGCCGATTTCGATGCCGATGGACGCGCCGACCCCACCATCTTCTGGCCCGAAAACGGCACGTGGTACATCCGCCAGAGCGAAAGCCAGTCATTGCGTACCGTACAATGGGGCTGGAGTGCTTCGATCGCGGTTCCCGCCGATTATGACGGCGACCATATCGCCGACATCGCCGTCTATTGGCCCACCGTGGGCAATTGGTACATCCTGCGCAGCTCCGATCAGCAAATCACGGAAATCAACTGGGGCTGGAACGCGGCCATTCCCGTCCCCAATGATTACGACGGCGACGGCCAGGACGACATTGCCGTCTTTGACCCCGCCACCGGCGCCTGGTACATCCGCCAAAGCAGCACAGGCCAGGTACTCGTCCGAAACTGGGGCTGGCCCGACACCCTCCCCATCGGCGCCTTCTATTGATCCTGTTTTTAGGTGGTAGGTGGTTAGGTGGTAGGTGGTTAGGTTGTAGGTTAATTTGCCGATCATAATCGCACTCTTCCTATCGCCTATCGAGCCGGGAGGCTGCTCCGCAGGGGATCGGCGATGGAGTGAGTGCGATTAAGATTGGCGATGGGTTCCGGGCTATGGGGTTCGCTGATCATAATCGCACTCTTCTTATCGCCTATCAAGCCGGAGGCCGCTCCGCAGGGGATAGGCGATAGAGAGAGTGCGATTAAGATTGGCGATGGGTTCCGGGCTATGGGGTTCGCTGATCATAATCGCACTCTTCCTATCGCCTATCAAGCCGGAGGCCGCTCCGCAGG
>RZZM01000126.1 GCA_009929845.1 Spartobacteria bacterium | reverse complement strand
GTTTTTATCCGTGTTCATTCGCGTACATCCTCGCTCATCCGTGGCTGAAAAAAAATGAGAAGTTACCATTTTTTAATGCATCGGATGCTTGAACCGTTTTTTGACTCGTAATCATGATATTTTCGTGAAAGTATACGCGTTTGACGTTAGAGTATGGGCTGTTGATGAATAGAAGTGGTAAAAAGATATATTCCGGGACCGGGACCTTGTTGTGCGGGCGCGCATGGACGGGGGTGCTGGCGGTTTTGCTGTTCCTGGCGCCTTTGGCGGTCCGGGGCGCGGAAGACGCCGCTTCGCTGCTGGCCATGGGGCAGGCGGCCCTGCAGGATGGATTCTACGAGATCGCCAGGGCCAAATTTGAGCAGTACATGGAGGACGCGCCGACTCGCCGGGACAAGGCGATCGGACGGCTTTGGCTGGCGCGGGCCTGTATCGAGCTGGGGGATTATGCGACGGCGGAGGAGCTGCTGACGCGCCGCGACCGGACCGTGCGCGGGACGCCGCTGCAATCCGAATTCTACTATTGGCAGGCCATGGCGAAATACCGCGCCGGGTCATACGCGGAAGCCATCGCCATCCTTGGTGAGATTGACGCCGAAGATAGGGAGTGGGCCCCGCGGGTGTTGCGCCTGAGGGCGCACTGCCAGTTGAAACAGGGCAGCTTCGACCGGGCACTGGAGTCGTTTCAATGGTATGACACTCAATTTGCGGACGAATCCGACGCGGCGGTGAATCTGTTGGAGTGGGCCAGCCTGCTGTTGGAACAAGAACGTGAACAGGAGGCGATTCCCCTGCTTGAACGGTTGCTTGTGCAGGCGCCGGAAAGCGCGTCGGGCGCCAAGGCCCGCCTGCTGCTGGGCGAGCTGCTGACAGGGCGCAATCAATGGGCGGAGGCTGTGGCGGTGCTCGAACCGTTGATTGCGGATGACGCGACGAACACGCCGTGGCGCGTGGACGGCCTGTTCATCATGGCGGATATTCATGAGCGGCAAAACAACTTCACACAGGCCCTGGCGGCCGTGGAACAGGCCCTGCCGTCGGCGGTCGGCGATCATGCCCGCAAGGCGCGCCTTTTTAAGGCGCGCCTGATGATCCAGACCGGGGATGTCACCAATGGACTGGCGCTGCTGCATACCTGGGTGGCCGATTTCGGCGATGTCCCGGAGGCCGCCGCCGCCCAACTGGAAATGGCGGAATGGCTGCTTGATCAGGGACAGTTCAACATGGCTGAAAAGGAATTCCAGAATTATCTGGATGTCTTTTCGGATGACCCGGGCCGGGCCCGCGCCCTGCTGGGCAAGGGCTGGTGCCTCTTTGAAGCAAAACGTTTCGGGGAGGCGGCCACCGCGTTCGACAAAGTCAGTACCTTGTCCAACGACGCGGACATCCGCAAACAGGCCCTCATGAAAAAAGCGGACGCCCTGTTTGCCCACGAGAACTACGAGCAGTCGCGCGAGGCCTACCTGGCGGTTACGCGCGCCTTTCCGGGCGCTCCCGAGGCGCCGCAGGCGCTCTTCCAGGCAGCGGAATCCCTGGCCCGCCTGGGCATGATCGAGGAGTCCGCCAAGGAATTCCAGGCGATTGAGGATGCGTATCCAGACAGCCCGTTCGCGGAGCAGGCGGCGATACGCCTGGCCATCCTCAGTGAAAGCCAGGGGGCCTGGGAACGCGCGCTGACCATCTACAACCGGGTGATGCGGGATTATTCCGACGGCCTGTTCTTTGTCCGCTCCCTGCACGGGCGCGCCCTGGTCCAGTATCGACTGGGCCGTTTCCAGGAGGCGTTGGATGATTTTGAGCGGGTGGGCGAACGGTTCCCGGACAGCCCCCTCGCGGAGCAGGCCGTTTATATGCAGGGGTGGTGCCTGTACCTGCTGGGACGCAATGAGGAAGCCCTGGCGTTGTGCCGGCGCTTCATCAAGGACTATCCCCAATCGCCGTGGGCGCCTGATGTCCTTTTCTGGCTGGCGGAGTATCACTATAACCACGGTATGTACGCCGAGGCGGAAACGCAGTTCCTGGAGCTGGCGGAGCGCTATCCCGGCGGGGTCCTGGCGGACGACGCCTTGTTCTGGGCCGGCCGGGCCGCGGTTTCGCGAAAGGAATACCTGCGGGCGATTGAGCATTTCAACAAACTGACCCAGGAGTACGGCGAGAGCCCGAAAATTGCTGAGACGCGCTTTGCGCAGGGCGACGCGCTGAGCGCGCTGGGACAGTTCGCGGGCGCCATCCTGGCATTTGAAGAGGTTATCAAGAAATATCCGGACAGCTACCTGGCGGATTTGGCCCGCGGGCGCAAGGGGGACTGTCAGTTCACCTTGGGCTCCGAGGACCCGGTGCGCTACGAGGAGGCCCAGGTTTCTTATGAGGGCGTACTGCAAAATCCCCAGACCACGGTGGATCTGCGGTTGCAGGCAGAATACAAGATTGGCCGCTGTTATGAAAAACGTGGGCGGATGGACGACGCCCTCAATCAATACCTGGAGGTCGTGTACGGCTACCTGGCGGACAGCGAACAGCAGAATGCCGCCGCGGCGGTCTGGTTTGCGCGGGCCGCGTTCAGCGCGGCGGCCATCAAGGAAACACAGGAACAATGGCGGGAAGCCATACATATTTATCAACGAATAGTGGAAGCGGGCGTTCCGGCCGCGGCGGATGCCCAGCAACGGATTCAACGCATCCGGCTGGAACACTGGTTGTTGATCGAATAGTCGGAGGCAGGTAAACATGATGGATGTACTGAATCAGGGCGGGCCGGTGATATGGCTCATTTTTGGAATGGCCGTGGTGGCCGCCGTTATTTTTTTGGAACGGCTCTTCCACCTGCACCGGGCGCAGATACGGGCGGATGATTTCCTCAAGGGCATCTACAACGTGCTCAAACGGCGCAATATCGTCGAGGCGGTCAGCATCTGTGAAGAGACCGCCGGGCCGGTGGCGCATATCGTGCGCGCGGCGGTGCTGCACCATGACGAGGACCGGCAGACGATCCAGCAGGCGATCGAGGAGGCCGGCCTGGCCGAGGTGCCGCGCCTCGAACGGAACCTGAACCTGCTGGCCACCATCGCGCAGATCAGTCCGCTGGCCGGGCTGCTGGGCACCGTGCTGGGGATGATGGATATGCTCGTGGTCATGCACCAGAACGCCCCGCTGGTGCACGCCGGGGATTTGTCGGGGGGCCTGTGGAAGGCGCTGCTTACCACCGCCGCGGGACTGGCCGTTTCGATTCCGGCCTACGCGGCCTATAATTTCCTGATCGCGCGCATCGAATCCGTCGTGCTGGACATGGAGCGCTCCTCCGTGGATATCTTTGTGTTCCTCACCCGCCATGAACCCGCGCTGCGCAAAGAGGTCGAATGAAAACGCAATATCGTCCCTTGTATGAGCGCATCAGCAAACTGCAGCGCCGCTACCGTCCGGAGAACCGGATCGCGCGCGGTATGGTCGACGCCGCGCCGCTGGCCGATATCGCGCTGCTGGTTTTCCTGTTCTTCCTGGCGTCTTCCTCGTTCATCCTGCAGCCCGGTATTACCGTGGAATTGCCCGCTTCGGAGTTCACCGGCGGCGCCCGTTACGGCGGCATGGTGGTGACCATTTCCCAGGAAGGGATGATCTTTTTTAACGACGAACGGACACCCCGCGAGGGACTGGCCTCGGCATTTTCCCAGGCGGTGCATGACAATCCCGATGGCGTGCTGGTTATCGAGGCGGACAGCCGGGTGCGCAACAGCACCCTGGTGGATATCTATAACACCGCCACCGCTTCCGGCATTAAAGAGGCGGTCCTGGCCACACGGGTGTCCTCGCCTGATCGGCCGTAAAAAAATAAGTGTCATGGATGCAGTATCACATAACCGGAAAGCGGAACGAACCACCTGGTTCCTCGCCATCCTGCTGGCGCTGTGTTTCCAGGCCTTCTGGATGGTCTGGTTACGCCCGGCGCCGTTAATTCCAACCTCCCGCGTCGGTACGCCGCCGCACATGGTGTACCGGGCCGTCCCCGAACAGGCGGCGCAGGCGGGGCATATGCGAAGCGAAGAGGTGCGCGCGGTGTGGTCGCCAGTGCTCTTCTCGCTGCCGACCCCCGTGGGCTTCAGCCAGCCAATGTTTTCCGACAGGGGCTCCAGCATGCGCCCTCCCCTGCAGGCGCCCAGTGTGTCCGCCATGTTCCTCGCGCGCCCGCCCGGCGCGCCGGACGCCGGACGCGCGGTCCGGCGCCGTGGCGCCGAACGGCTTGTCCGCGACATCCTCGGCAGCCCCGCGCTTGTGCCCGATGGCGTGACGGACGTTGCGCTGTTCCGGAAGGAACCTGCCGGACGCGGACTCAGCATCCGGTTCAACGAGGGGCTCTCCGAAGTGGTCTTCACCGACCACCGCCTGCCGGCGTCATGCCTGAGCACACAGGCCTGGTCGCTGACCGCCTTTCTGGAGCTGGACCCGCGCGGCTTTGTAGCGCGCGCCCTGCTGGAGGACATCTCCGATGATGCCCTCCGGGCCGATATGGTCCGCGCGATCTGTCAGTGGCAGGCCGCGCCCTCCGACCGAATCCGTTCCGGGCGTGTGATCATGTCCTACGATGGGGTTCTGCCCACAGCTATAACCGGGGAGACCGCGCCATGATGCACGTCTCCTGGTCCCATCTGATATTTATCCCGATGTTGTTCAACCTGCTGGTTATATCCATCTGCTGGCTATACTACAGTTGGCGCATATCGCCCTGGCGGCAGGGGCCCTACCGCGACCGTATCTATCGATGCAGCATCTGTGAGCACGTTTATGTGGACGCGCGGGGCGTACCCCTGTCGCGTTGCCCACGCTGCGGATGCCTCAACGAACCGGTCAAGGTATAAAAGCCAAGGTGGGCTGCGCCCACAACCCAAGAGGTCGGAAGTCAGAGGTCAGCAAAACAAAAAGAATATTCCAACGAATAATGACACTCAAGCGGGAGGGTCGCGGTCTCAGCGAATGGATGATCCAACACGAATTTTTGAACCACGAAATGGACGAAAGGACACGAAAAGCAATGAGAAAATTTTTTGGACAGGAAATGCGGCTCGCTGTGCGCGGCAGGCTAAATCTCTGTACAACGAACAGTAATGCCTTGCGCCGTGCCCTGCGTACGCTGGTCATTGGGGACAATGACCCTCCCGGCGGCTTGGATGCCGCGTTTGCGGGAGGGTCGCTGCCTGGCCCGCTGTAATATATGAAGACGGGTCCTCAATAACTTCAGAACTCCTTACCTCGAACGTTAGCCGCAGAACGAGAATTTCATTGATTCTTTTCCACTATCGAGCCGGCCTGTACCCGTGCCCCGTCTACTCCCAAAGAACCCGCGGTGCCCCGGGGCTCTATGGTCACCGCCCTGCGAACCCCTGGTGTCACGTTAACTTCCACGAGGTAAGGATTTCTGACATTCGTGCGATAGACAACGTTCAATCGTCGCGTCCGCCCAGCAGTCCGGCGCGCAGGAGGAAGTAAATCAAGGTCAGGATGGCGGACACGGCGGCGGCGACATAGGTCATGAAGGCTGCGTTCAGTACAGCCCCCGCGCTTTCCTGTTCGGCGGGGGAGACAATGCCGGCGGAGACCATGAGTTTTTTTGCCCGCGCGCTGGCATTCCACTCTACGGGAAGCGTGACAATGGAAAACAGGACGGCCAGGGAAAAGAGCGCGACGCCCAGGTAAACCAGCGAGGACATTTTGAAGATGAAGCCGACTACAAAGATAATGTACGAGAACTTGCTGCTGAACATGGTGGCGGGCACGAGGGCCGTGCGCATACCCAGCGGCGCGTAGTGCGTGGCCTTCTGGAGGGCGTGTCCGGCCTCGTGGCAGGCCACGCCGATGGCGGACAGCGAAGGCGAGCCGTAGACGGCAGGCGAAAGGCGCAAGGTGTTGCTGCGCGGGTCAAAATGATCGGACAGGAAGCCCTTGACGGACTCGATTTGTACATCGGTGATTCCCTGAGACTGCAACATGCGCCGCGCCGCCTCGGCCCCGGTCAACCCGGAGGATGCCCGCACCTTCGCATACTTCGAAAAGGTGCTCTTGGTCATGCCCGAAGCAATCATACCAAGAATCAATCCCGGTACAGCCAACATCAGATACAATGGATCAAAAAACATCGCCTCATCCTTTCAATTACAATCAGCAACTCATTTTACGCGAAACGCGGCCGCCGAAGACCGAAAATTTATACTTTCGCCAATCTTTTTATGAAAACCGTGACGTCTTCACTTTCTCTGTCCCTGTTTTTTCTTAAGCCGTTTATTCAAAGGAATACCCACATTCAAAGGCTTTGATATTGATACTCAGATACTGTGATTTTACGCATTCCTGGATGGCCTGTTCCCACGCCGCCTTGGGCAGGTCGAGTTTGGCGGCCACGGCGCCGAGCATGATCGTGTTGGCTGCGCGGGCATTGCCCAGGGATTGCGCCATTTCCAGGGCATTGATATAAAGTAAATTTGGGAAAAAGGCATGCAGGCGTTCCCTGGCGTCGGATGGATAGGTGGCGTGGCCCATGGAAACCGTAACCGGTACAATAACCTGATCGGAAACCACGGCCCAGCCGTCAGCGGCCAGATAATGCCGATAGCGCAACGCCTTAATTCTCTCCAGTCCGCAGAGGATGCGGGCTTCTTTGTCAGGGACCAACGGACTAAAAACTTCCTGCCCATACCTGATTTGCGCAATGACGGAACCGCCGCGTTGCGCCATGCCATGCACCTCGTTCGTTTTCACGTCGAAGTCGGCGATCATGGCGGTACGGGCCATAATTTCGCTGGCCAACAAGATGCCCTGTCCGCCCACTCCGGCGAATACAACACTCGTGATTTGGGGTCCCTGTGACATGGTTATTCCTCTGTTACTGAAATGGCGTTGAACCGGCAGAGCTGCTCACACATTCCACAGCCGGTGCACAGCAATGCGTTGATTGAAATCACCTCATGGCGCTCTATGGCCGGACATCCCAATTTGAGACACATGCCGCAGTTTTTACAGGATGCAGGATCTATAATACGTGGCGGGCCGTGTGGTTTGCGTTGATGCAGCGGGCAGGGGGCGCGGGAGATAATGAGGGAGGGTTCCTCCGCGGCCAGTTCTTCGTTGAGCACCTCCTGTACCCGCTTCAGGTCATAGGGATCAATCGTGGTCACACGATGGATGCCACAGGCTTTGCCAATCGCTTCAATGGATACCTCCGCCGTCTTTTCGCCCATCAGGGTTCGTCCCGTGCCTGGGTGGTCCTGGTGACCGGTCATGGCGGTCGTTCGGTTGTCGACTACGATAATGGTTGATGAGCCCCGGTTGTAAGCAATATCCAGCAGGCCGGTAATACCGGAATGAAAAAAGGTTGAATCACCGACAATCCCGACCACCTTGCGCGGTTCGCCAGCCTTGTCCATGCCGTGCGCCAGCGAAATACCGCCGCCCATGCAGAGGATTATGTCCGTGCGGTTCAGTGGCGGGAAGACGCCCAGGCTGTAGCATCCGATATCTCCCGTTACCAGAACATCGTGCAGCGTCAGGCCGTAGAATATGCCGCGGTGCGGGCAGCCCGGACAGAGCATCGGCGGGCGCGCGGGCAGGTCATCGGGCGGTGGCGGGGCGACGACAATTTCCCCGCCCTCCATGGCCGCCCTGCTTTGCCGCAGGCGGGTGACGGAGAGTTCGCCGGTTGGCGGGACCACGTTCTTGCCTTCGCAGGCGATTCCCAGCGACCGGATATGTTCCTCCAGGATGTTATCCAGTTCTTCCACCACCAGCAGATGTTCCACCCCTGCGGCAAATTCCCGGATCAGTGTATCGGGGAAAGGATAGCCCCATCCGATTTTACAGACCGAGGCGTCAGGCCAGACCTCGCGCACATACTGCCAGGCGATACCCGCGGCGACAATCCCCAGTTTCCTGTCGCGCCACTCAATGCGGTTCGCCGGGGAGGTTGAAGCCGCCGCGGCCATGCGGGCCAGCCGTTCTTCAACGTCCAGGCGGAGTTTGCGCCCCCATACCGGAATGGGCACAAACTGCTGTGGGTTCTTTTCAAAGCCCACCGGACGTTCGGATGGCGTGCGCTCGTCCAGGGCAACCAGGCTCCGCGAATGACTGACACGGGTAGTGGAGCGCAGGATCACGGGAACACGGTATGTCTCGGAAATCTCAATACCCAGTTTCACAAACCGCCGGGCTTCATCACTGTCGGATGGCTCCAGCACGGGGATTTTAGCAAATCGCGCGTACTGCCGGGTATCCTGTTCATTTTGTGAGGAGTGCTGTCCGGGGTCGTCCGCGACGCACACCACCATGCCGCCGACCACACCGATATAGGAGAGCGTCATTAACGGGTCCGCGGCCACATTCAGGCCGACATGCTTCATGGTCGTAATGCATCGCGCCCCGGCGATAGCCGCACCGGCCGCGACCTCGAAGGCCACTTTTTCATTGGGAGCCCACTCGCAGTACACCTCGTCCTTGTGCGCCACCAGTGTTTCGAGTATCTCGGTGGATGGCGTGCCGGGATAGCCGGTCGCAACGGTTACGCCCGCTTCATACGCCCCGCGGGCAATCGCTTCGTTTCCTGATAACAATTTTCGCACAGTCTTTCCTTTGTTTCCGCATCTTGAATCTCAATAAGCGGCGGCATTCTACAGGAGTGACAGCCTGAGCGCAACACGCTAATGTGGCCCGGCAGGCATCAGCAATAAACGCAATGAATACCTTGCAAAACAGACCGGTCAAAAATATGATTCATGCTAATGAATGTCGTACACCATAAACAGATTGACGCGCGGAATTTGATGCTGGCCAGGGTCATTGCGGAACGGATTGACGGTGATCCACAGCGTACAGGACTTGAATATGCCAAAACTGTATGTCAGCGATGGGTCAGGACAACAGGGTCATCAGGCGCTAAGGAGTGGCTGTCTCTGTTGCAGCAACCTTGGGGCGCTGTCCGCCAGATACTCCTTGATGAGTCAGAAGAGGGGAGCAGGCTTCGGCAGAACATGCCCTTCTGCGGCATTCTGACACCACAGGAGAGGTGGCAGTTCCTGAAATCATTTGGAAGGTTATGAATAGACAACAACTTGAGCATATTATAAGGGCATCCGGTGCAATCACCGACGAGCAGTATCTGGTGATTATTGGCAGTCAAGCCCTTCTGGCATCCTATGATAATCCAGATGAATCTCTTGTTGTCTCCGTGGAGGCAGATATTTTCCCTCTAAAAGAACCCGATAAATCAATACTAATTGACGGGTGTATTGGGGAGTTGTCGCCATTTCACGAACAGTATGGTTATTATGCGCATGGTGTTGGACCTGAGACGGCAACGTTACCAGGCAAATGGAGGCAACGATTGGTGCCTTTATGCAATGAGAACACAAATGGGTTCACGGGATTGTGTCTGAGCCCGATAGACCTTGTGATAAGTAAACTTATTGCCGGGCGTTCAAAAGATATTCAATTTGTGCGCGATATGATACACCATCGATATATCACGGTGGATGATATTCAATCTATCGTGCATGAACTCGAAGAGGAACAGAAGCAGCGTATCCTGTCTGCTATCGAGCATATATAATGCATGATTTGCGAATAATTCGCTTGTTGTGGAGTTTGGTTCTCCTCCCTGTCACCAGCGGGGGGGCCGTTGAAATCGATGCGACGGCCTCCAGTGCTGGCGAGGCGTTCCCGGCGAAGGCGGCGGTCGACGAACATTTCGGGACGCGCTGGAGCAGTGATTTCAGCGATCCGCAATGGATCATGCTGGACCTGGGCCGGACGGTACGCCTGACCGGGCTCCTGCTCCACTGGGAGTATGCCTATGCCTACGCCTATGACATCCAGGTGTCTACCAACGGGGCGGACTGGCGCACGGTCTTCAGCACAACATCCGGCGATGGAGGTATTGACGATATCAGTTTTTCCCCCGTGTCCGCCCGTTACCTGCGTGTGTTTTGCCGTAACCGGGGCACCCAGTTCGGCTATTCGCTTTTCGAGATCGACCTGAAGACCGAAGACGAACCCTGGGGACGCTACCAGCCCGCGGATTTCTTTGTCTTGAAGGATTGGCCGCGGGAAGAGCAGCAGGGAGCAGACCATCAGGGCGCGGCCCGCTTCCGGAAGGATGTCTTTATTCCATTGGCGTGGTCGAACGCGCCGGTCTTCATGCGGGTGCTTGATACGGGGAATTCCTGGACGCTGTTTGTCAACGGCAAGAAGGCGCATACGGGCAACGCGAAGGATGCTCCGGTCTCTGTGCCCATAGCGCCTTTCCTGGTTTGCGGAGCGGAGAACACATTGGTCTTGCGTGTCATGGACCGCGGCGTAGAAGGTGGGATGACAGGACGCGTCCTGGTTGCAAAGAGTCCGCGCGCGTTCGCCCAAAGCATGCAGGCATTTCGCCAAAAGGATGCCGCCGCTTACTACAAGCTGTCGGCGCAACTGGCCCCGCGCGGGTACTATCCCTACTGGCTTACCGGACAGCAGGGATACTGGACGGTCGTCGGTGTCGAAAACGACTGGAAGGAGAGCCTGTTTTGCCAGGACGGCACCGTGGAGCCGTATAAGAGTTTTTCCATCACCCCGTTCCTTGAAGTGAACGGACGTTTTCTGACGCGGGAGGATGTCGAGCTGACCCAGGAACTGGCGCGGGGCTATTTGCCGTTGCCCCGTGTTTCCTGGAAAGCGCCGGATGTGCGTATGGATATCGATGCCTTTTGCTGGGGGCCGGAAGACCGATCAACGACCTATGTCAACTATCGCATCAGGAATCACTCGGCACAGCCCGTCAGCGGGCGGCTCTACCTGGCCATACGTCCGTTTGAGGTCAACCCCCCGTGGCAGTGGGGCGGGTTCACGCGCATTGACCACCTGGGGATGGACAGCAATACGGTGATCTCGGCCAATGAATATAAAATTTATCCCCTGTCCCGGCCCATGGCATTCGGCGTGACGTCGGTCGAGGACACGGATATTGTGCACAGCCTCGCGCGCGGAAAGATACCGGAGCGCCGGAATATCCATCGTTCAGACGGGCAGGCCTCCGGTGTGATCGCCTATCCATTCGCTCTACCGCCAGGAAAAGGCAGGAGCTTTTCCATCGCGCTGCCGTTGTATCCGGAATCGGTTCCTGAGAAGGATATCCGCCGGGCCCGGCAGGTGTGTATGGATCATTGGACGGCCCGGTTGGCCGGCCTCGATGCGCTGTTAAATGATGAGGCGGTGTCGAACCGTATCACGTCCCTTTCGCGCAAGGAAGACACCCCGAAAAAAATCAGAACCACGATCCGGGCCAACCTGGCGTACATACTGATCAATCGGGATGGCCCGGCCATTCAACCGGGTTCACGCAGCTATGAAGCCTCCTGGATGCGGGATGGCGCGGTAACCGCGCTGGCCCTGTTGCGTTGCGGATTCACCAATGAGGTGCGTGACTACATTGCCTGGTACAGCCGTTACATTTTTGACGACGGGCGTGTGCCGGCCATCGTCATCCACAACCGCAACGAAGTCAATCCGGTCAAAGAATATGACAGCCAGGGGGAGTTCATCAGTGTTATCCGCCAATACTATCGTTACACCGGGGACGATGCCCTGCTTGACCGTCAATGGACAAATATCCTTCGCGTTCTGAAGTATCTGGAGACGTTGCGCGACAGCGAGGTGCAGGATTTTTACCTGGCGCATGAGGACCAACGGCGATACTACGGGATCCTGCCGAAATCCGTCAGTCATGAAGGGTACTATCCCGAGCCCGGAAACCATTCGTACTGGGACAATTTCTGGGCGCTTAAGGGTTGGAAAGACGCGATGGAGCTGGCGGGGGCCACCGGGCGGACCAATGACCTTCCCTGGATGCGGCGCGAGGAAGCCGAATTGCGCGATGCGGTCTATGCCTCGATAAGCAACACCATGGCCTTTTACAACATCAGGTATATCCCGGGGTGCGCGGAGCTGGGCGACTTTGACGCCTCCTCACTGGCGGGCGCGGTGGTCTTGTGCGATGAAATGGACCATCTCCCGAGGGAGGCGCTGTTGTTCAGTCTTCGCCGTTACTATGCGGAAGTTGAAAGGCGTCGGGAACCGGGGTGGACGGGCAGTTTCAGTCCATACGAAATCCGCCTGGCGCCCGCGCTTTCGGCCCTGGGGATGCAGGATGAGGCGGCGGCGGTGGTGGAGATGCTGCTGGAGCACCAGCATCCGTACGGGTGGCATCAGTGGCCGGAGGCCGTGTATGTCCCGGCGGATCAGGGCGCCTACATCGGGGATATGCCGCATACCTGGATTTCAGCCGGGTTCATCAATGCCTTTTTTTGATTCCTGGATTGTTATGGAAGTATACAAACATCTTTGCTCGAGAGGGTACTTTTCCGATCTTTACTTCTGGCGCTCTCATGACGGAACGGAGGTTGACCTGCTTATTCAGGCCGGGGGTAAAATTAATGCCGTTGAAATCAAAATGACCGCAACGCCCACATCCAATCACGCGGCTCCACTCAAACGGTTTACCGAAGTATCCGGCGAGTTATGCGGACAGCAAATCATCGCCTGCTGTGTCGCTGAAGAAATGCCCATCACACGGAATATTAAAGCCGTTCCCTGGCAACAGATGCCGGCCTGGCTTGATCACCTGCACCATGCGTCATCCTAGTACCCGATATCCGATATTTATACTTTCAGAACTCCTTACCTCGTGGAAGTTACAAAGGTTACTTATTGCACGATATATCTGGAGGGCGGCTACTCCGTAGAGCCCGGTGCACCGCAGGCGTTTCGGATAGGATTGGGTGCGGGTACAGGCCGGCTCGATGGGAATCTCGCCTCCAGGGGTTACTTGTGTGCACCGCGGGCGCTTTGGGTAAGATTGGGTGCGGGTACAGGCCGGCTCGATGGGAATCTCGCCCTCCAAAGGTTACTTG
>RZZM01000519.1 GCA_009929845.1 Spartobacteria bacterium | reverse complement strand
GGCATTTCCGATTCCTTGACTACAAGGTCTACACGGTAGGCAGCGCGGAGGCCGCCCTGGAGGTTCTTGAAACAAAGAAGGTCGATATTATTATCTCGGACATCATGATGCCGGGCATTGACGGGATTGAGCTGTTGCGGACGGTGCACCGCGAGTATCCGATGATCCATGTGATCATGATGACCGGCTACGTCAACCAGGAAAACGTACTCGCCTGCATGCGGCACGGCGCGGACACCTGTATTTATAAACCCATTGAGGAGCTTGAGGAGCTGGAGCATGCCGTGAAAAACGCGGTGGACTCCATCGAAAACTGGAAGCATAAGATGGCGACGTTGCTCAAAATGAAACCCAAACACGAGGGCAGCCGACGTGAGTGACACCTCCCTGAACCAGGACCCGCCGGCCGATGATCTTGACCGTGAAATATTCATCGAATTCCTCGATGAATCGATGGATTCACTGGAAGATCTCGACGAACTGATTGTGCAGTTGGAGTCCAGCCCCGAAGACCTGGCGCTGATCAACCAGGTATTCAGGCCCATCCATTCGCTGAAGGGAAACGCCGCGTTTTTCGGGTTGCTGAAGGTCAGGAAGCTGGCCCATAGCGGTGAAAACCTGCTCGATATGCTCCGGAAGGGGAAGCTCCGCGCCAACAAACAGACCACGGAATTGCTGTTGGCGGCGCTGGATGAACTCAAGGGGATGTTTTCGCGTGTGCGCGCGGAAGAGCCGGAGGTGGAAGATGAAGACCGGCTGGCGGCCCTTATTGTCGACATCGATGCGGTTGTGGCGAGGAAGGGCGTGTCCGCGCTGCCGGCGTGGGAAGAGCTGGTCGAGCGGTTGGATAAAATCCGTCGGCGGTTGGGTAGTACTGACCAGGCGTTGGTCTCCGAGCTTGAATTGATTATCACGTCGCTGCGCACGGCTTTTTTGAAAGAAGGCAAGGAGCCATCGGCGGGCGCCAAGACGCCCTCGATGGTCGCCGATATCCGGGCGATTGTCGGGCGGGGCGGGGATCCTCCGGTTACGGAGGCGGAGAGCGCCCGGGTTGGAACGTTGCTCGAACAGTTGCGTGACCAGGTTGAAGGGGATAAGGCCGTGGAGTGCGTCGACAAGGCGCTCCGGGCCTACAAGGCCTTTATGGGTACGGTGGGCTTTGACGACATGCTCTGTGAACTGCTGTGCGAGGGGCTTGATGAACTGGAGGAACTCGCCGCCTGGAAAACCGCGCTGGCATCCGGCCAAGCGGCCGTGGGCCGGACGGAAACAAGGATGGAGGAGACCGAGCCGTCGAAAGGGAAACTGGAGGTGAGCAAGACCATGCGCATCTCCGAGGACTACATCGACGCCTTTCTGGCCTATGTCGGTGAATTGATCGTCATGGGCGAGATGTTCCGTCACTTGCAGACCCGCCTGGCCGAGACCAACGAACAGCACGGAATTGTGCGCGACTTCCGTCGCGTGAATGAAACGTTTTCCGCGCTTTCCGCCAACTTGCGCAACAGTATCATGTCCATTCGCACGGTGCCCGTCCGACAGCTCCTCAAAAAGGCGCCGCGTATTATCCGCGACATCGCCAAGGAAAAGGGCAAGGAGATTGAGGTGGCGCTGGTCGGCGAAGAGGTGGGGGTGGACAAGAGTATCATTGATTTGCTGGATGCGCCGCTCACGCATATGGTCCGTAATTCCGCCGACCACGGCATAGAACTGCCGGAAACCCGGGAGGCGATGGGCAAGCCGCGGGCCGGGGAGGTCCGGGTGAGCGTGGAAGAAACCGACACCTTCATTGTGCTGACCGTCCAGGACGACGGCGCGGGCCTGAATTACGATGCGCTCCAGAAAAAAGCGGAGACGCTCGGCCTGGTCAAGGCCGGGGAGTCGCTCTCCGAGGCCCAGGTGGTGGACCTGTTGTTCATGCCCGGGGTCTCCACCGCGGCGGTTGTCACCGAGGTGTCCGGCCGCGGCGTCGGCATGGACGTGGTGAAACGCGAAATCGAAAACGCCGGGGGCGATATCCAGGTGGCCTCCGAACCCGGCAAAGGGACGACCTTCACGCTGCGCGTCACCAAGAGTGTCACGACCCAGATCATGAACGGCTTTGTCGTGGAAGTGGGCGGGTACGCCTACATCATGCCGATGGATAAAATCTTTGACGCGGCGGAACTGGATGAAACGAAGGTGACGGAAGTGGTCGGCAAAGGACGATGCATCAACCGGCATGCCCACGTCCTTCCGTTGCTTTCCATGCGGAAGCTGCTGGGGGTGTCCCCGGATGTTCCACGCAAGCTCCCGGAGATTGTGGTCACCCTGCGGGCCCAGCAGAATCTGGTCGCCTTCACGGTGGATGACGTCCTCGGGGTGCACCAGGTCGTCTTGAAGAATATTGAAGGGATGGAAACCGTTGCCGACATTTTTGATGGAGGCGCGCTGATGGGGGACGGGAGTATTGCCATGGTTGTCAACGTGGACCAGTTGTGTGCCGACCGTTGACCGACGGCCGGTTTGCCGTCAACAGAAGGGAGAAAGGACAGAACGATGAAGACATTGATCGTAGACGACGATTTCACCAATCGTATCCTGCTGCAGGCGATTATGGAAGAGTATGGGGTGGCCCATATTGCCGTGAATGGCAGGGAGGCGGTGGATGCCGTATGCATGGCCATGGACGACGGCGTGCCCTACGACCTGGTTTGCCTGGATATCATGATGCCGGAAATGGATGGCCAGGAGGCCTTGAAGGCCATACGCG
>RZZM01000518.1 GCA_009929845.1 Spartobacteria bacterium | reverse complement strand
TCGAAGTGCCAGCAGGAAATCGAGGGGTTGCGCCACCAGGTGGAGGACCTGATGAATGTGAATACGCGCCTGGAGATGATGCAACGGTCGCTGCAGGACAGTGTGGAGCAATTGCTGTTGGGGAATTTTGAGTATTACGAGGTACGCGAGGGGGATACGCTCTCTTCGATTGCCGAGTCGCCGCTGGTGTATGGGGACGCGGGCAAGGCGGAGTGGATACGGCAGGCCAACAGCCGCCGGGTGGATGACCTGGATGACCTGCGGCAGGGGGAAATGTTGATTATTCCCCGATTCCCGCCAAGTGGAAAGTACGAGTTTTAGGGTAATGTATGGCTGAAGAACGCAACATACCGCGAATACTGCTGATTGATGACGAGCCGCTGGCGCGTTTTGTCGCGCGCAAGGCCCTCGAAAAGACGGGGGCGTTTGTGACGGAGGCGGAGACGCTTGCGCACGCGGAGGAGTTGTGGTCGGGGAGCGTGTTTGACCTGGTGGTGTGCGACCATCGGTTGCCGGACGGGAACGGGGTGACGTTGATCGAGAAGCTGCGCGGGCAGGGGCGGCATGAGCCGGTGGTGTACCTGACCGCGGAGAAGGAAGAGATCACTCCGGAAATGGCGGCGCGGTTGCAGCTTGTCCGGGTGATGGGAAAGCCGCTGGACATGGCGATTTTTTGTGAGGTCCTGAAGGAGATTTCGACCACGGGCACGGCGAAGGATGCGCCGTTGGAAGGGGAGGTGTCCGACCGGGCCATACGCCGCGTTGGTTCGTTTCTTGTGCGGCAGGTTGAGGGGCGGTGTTCGGTCGAGGGGATAGAGGATTTAAAGACAGCGCTTGAAGGGGAGGCGTGGGTGGCGTTGGATATGTCGGCGGTTACGGACATGGACCCCGGGGCGGTCCCGGCGCTGCTGGCCTGGGCGGCCGCAAGCCGTCTTTCGGGCGGTCGTTTCTGCCTGCTGGGGCCGGTGCTGGACATGGATGGCGCCGAAGCGTTGGAACGTGAACTCGATTGTGTGGCGCACGAAGAGGAACTGCTGCCGTTGAGTCGTCACTTGTCTTCGCCCTCGGAGCGCCGGGCGGTGCTGGAGAGTGTTGTTATGAGGGCGCGCACATGAGCCGTACCTCACATCGCGAAAACATCCTGGGCGCGGGGGCCATCCCGGTAGTGGCCGGCCTGTTCTTTCTCTGTGCGGTGCTGGGCCTGGCCTGGGTGGGTGTGCAGATGGCTGCCGGCGAGTCGGGGGACAAAGAGAAGATGCCTTACCTGTATGAGGAATATATTTTGCGGGCCAAGGCTTTTGAGCGCATGGGACGGGACCGTGAGGCCTTTGGATATTTCCGGATGGCCATTGACGCCGCGCCCAACGCCTCGACACGCGCGAATGCCGGGTTGGCGATCAGCGCCTACCTGTTGAATCGCGCTGTCACGCAACCCCGGCCGTTCGCCCTGATGGCCAAGCAGTACCTGGAAGCGGTGCTGGACCTGACCAAAGACCCGAAGGTGTTGTACAAGGCCTATAACGGCATTGCCCGGGCGGGTTTCCTGCTGGAGGATTTGCCGCTGGTATCGGAAGTCGGCGAGCCGCTGTTGGCCCTGGCGCCGGATACGGAGGCCGCGTCGAAGTTCCTGGTGGAATGGATGGACTTGTGCCTGCGGGTTGGGACCATGCAGGAGATGCAGAAATTGCTGACCCTGGCGGCGCCGTACGAAGACACGCCGTATTGGGATAAGCAGTTTGCGCTGCGGAAGTTGCGCACTGATTCGCGCATTTTGATGGACGAGGCGTGGGGCGAGGAATTTTTCGGCGCGGCGTCGGATATGGAGAAACCGTTGTTGCGCGAGAGTTTGTATGACATGACCATGGCGGGGTATGCCGACCTGGCCGAGACCGGCGATTCGGCGATGACCGATGAGTGCCTCTATCAGATGGCGGCGCTGGCGGTCAGTGAGGGCGAGGTTGAACGTGGGCGCGACTATATCAATGATTTCCTGCTGCGCGAGCCGGACCAGTACCTGGATGAGGCGTTGTTGCTGATGGCCAAGATCGCGCGCCTGCAGGGACGTTCACAGAATGCCGACCAGATGATCACGCGGTTTTTGCAGCGCTACGGGATGAAGGCGGGCGCCACCGGGGAGCTGTTGTTGCTGCTTGACCAGATGGAGCAGGAGGGGCGTGTTGATGAGGCGCTGAAACTGACCAAGGTTTTTTTGCAGTATCCGCTGGAGCCGAGTATGTATCCGGCCTTTGTGGCGCGCGCGGCGCACCTGGCCGCCATGGGGGGCCACTATCTGGAGGGCGAAAAGTACATGGATGAGCTGTTGACCATGAACGTCGATCAGGCGTTGGTCAGCAGGGCGTTGCTCGAACAGGCGGATGCCTGTATTGCCAGCAAGGCGTACCGCATGGCAGAAAAATGGTTGCTGAAGCACCTGGAGCGCTATCCTGATGACCCGTTGCAGGGGGAATGTCTCTTCAAACTCTATGACGTCAAGCAGATGGGGGGAGGACAGGTGACGGATATTATGCTGGCGGGGATGGCGGCCATTGACGAAGCGCCGTCCGATATACGGTCCATGCAGACCCTGATCGACCTGGCGCACATGCTTGAGGACCTGGGATTGTACAACCTGGCGCAGGTGCAATACAGCAAAGTGGGGTTGTTGCGCATGACCGCCTCGGGGCGCAACCGCGCCGAGAGCGATGTCATGGGGCAGGCGGTGCTGGGGAGCGCGCGGTGTCTTTTAAAGATGGG
>RZZM01000125.1 GCA_009929845.1 Spartobacteria bacterium | reverse complement strand
TTATTGAGAAATTTCGATTACAGATATAACAGAACAGAACGATTTTACCTCGATTGGAAGAGGATAGCGACGACGTTGCGGACGTAGTTTTCGTCGCTGAGGTTTTCGACGGCCTCGGCGGGAAAGGTCACATGCGCCTCGAGGGTGTTTCGCAAGGCCTGGAACAGGGTAAGGCGCGCTTCGGCATCAAGGTGGGCGCGACGGAGGAGGGCTTCGACGACGATCCCGGCCTCTTCCGGTGTTACGTATTGCCGCAGGCGCGCCGCGAGGTGAGGATAGGCGGCCAGCGAGTTGTATTTGTCGGCAGTGATCTGCCGGGTATCGGGTTCAAAGGCGTGGCGGCGCTGGATGACGATGGTATTGGCGGTGATGTCGCCAAGCCGCTGGGCCTTGCGGTTGATCAGGGCCGTCACGCCGCCGAGCAGGTAGAACATCGGCAGGGCGTCCACCGGACGCAACAGGTTGCGGACCACCACCTGGCTGAATTGCAGGCGCAGGCCTTGTTCATCCATGACCTGGATACGCAACAGGCGTTTACCCAGCGTCTGGCCGCGCCAGGACCACTCCATCACGATGGGGTATCCAAACGAGATCAAAAAAGTCAACACCGCCCAGAACGCGGCTGCCAGGTCCGGGCTGAGCAGATTAAAAATTCGCAGCAGGGTGCTAAGGACGGTGGTCAGCACCATCACGCATGCCTGGTCAATGGCCAGGGCAAGAAAACGGGATACCGGACTGGCCAATACCAGCGGAAAGCAGATGCCCTCCGGCGTTCGGATATTCAGTTGTTTTTCAAAGGCTTGCATAGATCAATCCAAGGAGGCCGACTGTTCGGCTTCTTTGCGTTTTCCGCTCCGGCTGAGGAACAGCCACAGCAACGCGAGTTCAATGATGCCCAGGCCAATCTTCAGCGAATAGGGCAGTGTCGGCTCGTGATACTGTGATAGAAACGACTCGACGACTCCGGCCCAGACGAGCAGCACACCGCTGCCAAAGGAAAGCGTGACAATGTCGTTGAGCGAGGCCCTGAGCCGCGCCTTGAGCGGCTTGCGTCCGCGTCCGCTCACAAAACAGGCGGCCAGCACGAACCCGGCCTGTCCGGCGATAAGAATGGCCGGGATTTCGATAGAGCCGTGCGGCAGCAGCCAGCCGACCAGGAAACGCGTTTCTCCGGCCATGATGTAATCGACGCAGATGGACCCCAGCATGATGCCGTTTGAAATCAGGACGATCACCGTGCCCACGCCCCAGGTTGCCCCGAGCGCCATGGTGGTAAGGGCGACGCGCGTGTTGTGCGTCATGTAGAAGGCGGCGCCCTGCGCCTTGCTGCCCGCGAGGCGGTCGGCCAGGGTTTCTTCTTCCTCGGCCACCCGCGTGGAGGGATGGGTCATGAGGTGCGGGAATCCCATCAGCACACTTTTTGCCGCCGGATCGGCCATGATAATGACCCCGCCGAACAAGGCGCCACCCGTGACCAGCAGCAGCGCAAGCTGAAAGGCCCTGATGTGCCGCCGGAAGGTGATGGGAAAAGTCTGGAGGAACCAGGCGAGCGGCTGGAAGCGGTGCGGTTTTTCGCGGACCTCGTGGATTTCGCCGTAGGCGCGCGCCACGAGTGATTCCAGGTATTGGCGCAATTCGCGTTCCGCCGCAAAGGTGGCAATGCGCGCGAGGTCGGCGGAGGCGCGCTCATACAGATAATGGAACCGCTGGATCTCGTCAATGGACAGCCGGTCTTCCGGGGCGCGCTCCAGGCGTTCGAGCATCTGCTCGAGTTCGTCCCAGCTCTTCTGCTCGGTGTCTATAAATTTCTGTAAATCAATAATCATGGTATTACAATATCTGCCGGGCCTTAATATTCATGTACCGGGTGACCAGTGCCGTGCTGAGTTTTTCGTTTTCCACCATCGCAAAATCGATCCCCATGTGCCGCAGTCGTTTCTGGATGTCGTGAATGGATTGATACATCATATGGCCGCCGAGTTGACAGTATACGTCGTCAACCGTCTGCGCCACATCCGTGGAAAACAGCGGCTCAATCCGGGGAGGCTTGATCATGCATACCAGGATGACGTGCTGTCGGCGCAACAGTTGCATGCCTTGCAGAAACTGGGCGGAAAGCACCGGATCGGCCAGGTCGGTGAGGATCACCAGCAGCGCTCGCCGCCGCAGGCGCAGGCGGATACCGGTGGCCAGCTCCTGGAAATCCGGCGTGACCAGCCGCGTGCCCAGCGAATACAGCATATCCCGACAGGCGCGGTGATGCGCCTTGCCGCCCGCGGCACGAATGAACCGGTCAATCCGGTTGCTGAACGGAATCATGCCGAATAAATCCCCCTGCTGTTCCGCGGCCAGCCCGACAACCATCGCGGCGCTGATGTAACGTTCCAGCACGGGTTCCTTTTCGATGAGGCGTCCGCTCAATCGCGCGGTATCAATGAGCACATAAACTTCCTGCGTGCGTTCAATCTGAAAGAGCTTGGTGATGGGGCGCCGCCGTTTGGCGGTGGCCTTCCAGTGGATGTCTTCATAGCTGTCGCCGGGCACATAATCGCGCAGCTTTTCAAATTCACGGCCTTGTCCAATCATGCGATGCGCGTGCACGCCAAAGGCGCCGCGGTGCAGGAACAACGAGGCAAAACGTTTCTTTTCATCCTCCAGGTCCGGGTACACCCGCATTTCACAACGGGTGGCGACCTTGCGTCGGATGTGCCAGAACCCAAGCGGCGAGGGATGCGAAAAATAGAGGTCCCGGAGTTCATACCGTCCCCGGTCATCGGGCGTGCAGCGCCATTCCGCGCGGCTGTCGAGTTGTTCGGCGGGCACGCGCACCGTCAGTTCCTCGTTTTCGTTCGAAAACGAACGGGGCAGCGGCAGTCCGATGCGTACAGTTACGCCTTTTCCACTTGGGTTGTGGATGTGAACCGGAATGACGCCGGGTCGGGTCCGGGCCATGCGCACGACAGTCGGCAAACTGAGCGTCGGCGCCGACCCTGTTTTTCCGCCCGCCAAGGCGTCAACCATTACCAGCAGAGCAAAGACCCCAAGGATCCCCAGGGAGACCAGGGCCGCTGACGGGACCAGCGTGGCGGTTGCCGCAAAGGGCAGCAGCAATGCCGTCCAGGCCAGTAATCTATTCCCTGGATACATCATCGGGGTACGGCAACCTCCCGGAGCAGATCGCTGATCACCTCTTCGACACTCAGGCCTTCAATCTCAAATTCGGGATGCAGAATCAGCCGGTGACCCAACACCGGCAACGCCATGCGCTTAATGTCATCGGGGGTCACAAAATCGCGTTCAGCCATAAGCGCGTGCGCCCGGCAGGCCAACAACAGGCTTTGCGTCGCGCGCGGTCCGGCCCCCACCAGGATGGTTCCCGTGGCGCGGGTTTCACGGACAATGTTGACGATGTATTCGATGATTTCGCGGCGCACGGTGACGGCCTGCAACGCGGTCTGGATGGCGGTGAGTTCCTCGCCGCCGATCACCGCCTGCACGGTATCGCCGGCCAGCACGGCCTCCGGCGCTTCCGGGCCCAGCATCCGTTCCGCCAGCGTCAACTCTTCTTCATAACGGGGACAGCTCATGGGAATTTTCATCATGAATCGGTCTTTCTGGGCCTCCGGCAACGGATAGGTGCCCTCGTATTCGATGGGATTCTGTGTGGCGAAGACCGTGAAATGCGCCGAAAGCGAATGGGTGGCGCGGTCGATGGTCACCTTACGCTCCTGCATGGCCTGGAGCAGCGCGGACTGGGTCTTGGCCGGGGCCCGGTTGATTTCGTCGGCCAGCAGAAAGGTGGTGAAGACCGGCCCCTGGATCAGGGTAAACTCATTGTCTTTGAGGTTGAAGACATTGGTGCCGGTGATATCCGCGGGCATCAGGTCCGGGGTGAACTGGATGCGTTGCGTGTCGCAGCCCAGGACCTTGCCGAGGGTCCTTACCAGCAGGGTCTTGGCCACGCCGGGCACGCCTTCGATCAGGGCGTGGTGCCCGGTGATGATGGTGATCAGGGCCATATCAATGACGTCGCGCTGCCCGATGATGACCTTCTCCGTTTCCAGTCGCGCCCGGATGAGCGTCTGTTTGATTTCTTCAAGTTGCATGGGTGCCTCCTTTAAATATCATGACGTTGATGTTCCTGTGTGCCGTTGCTTTTTAAAATGTTCCATGGCGGCGCTCATCCGGCGGTAACGCTCGGGAAGGCCCATTTTGTCGCCGCGCGGATTCTTTGTCGTTCGCGCGATTTCCCGCAGGCACGCGGCCCTCGCCTCGTGATCCGCCGGCGCGCGCCGGGCGGTCTTTTCCCATTCCGCAATGCAGATCTCCAGCAGTTCTTTCCGGGAAACATTCCGGCGCAGAAGATTGACCAGGCCCGCCAGCGAATCCCGTCCGTGCGCCGTGGCCACGCCGGCCGCTTCGTCAGCGTCTGTAAATGGCGGCGTCAGCGGGACGCTGCGCTGCCAGATAAAAAAAACAACCAGCAGCCCGAGCATGCCGAAGAAGAGATGCAGGCGATATCCCCGGACCAGTTGCGCCAGGCCTTTTGATTCAATGACATCATGCAATGATTCGTCAAACACGATACGGGGCAGCGTTCCGGCCAGCCACGTCAACAACGGGGTGTGCCGTTCGTTGCGCATGGCTTCGTTGGAAAGAAAATAGCTCAGCGCGGACACCAGGAGGGTTCCGTCGCCGATGCGTCGTTCGATGACAACCGGATGTCCGCCGCAGGTATAGACGACCGACCAGTGTTCATCGAGGTTGGTGAAGACCAGGGTCGTGTGGCAGGAAATTTCCCGTGGCAGCGACGGGCCGGCATAGGCCTCATTGAGCACGGCGGGCTGGTTGCTCGCATCCATGTATCCGATGGACGCGCCCCACCACCGGGTGATGGGCGCACGATATACATTGGTGCCGTCGCCTTCCAGCGAACAGCAAACGACGTCGTTGGTTTCCACCACGTCCGCCTCCGTGGTATCATTCGTGGAGGCCTGCTCGTTTTCGTCCTCTTCCTGCAAAAACCGGGTGGTGGCCCAGCTTTGTGGTTCGTACCCCACGACCAGTCGTCCGCCCCGCCGCAGGAAGGTATACAAGGCCAACGCGCGCGCTTTCGATCCGGGTATCCGGGACGGAGACACCCCCCAGGCCAGCAGGGTCAACTGATTGGTCGGCGCGAATTCCGCCAGCGGACGATAATTCCGCTCCACCTGGTACTGTTTGCTCGCCGCCAGGCTTTCATAATAGACCTTGATGCCCAGCGGGTCCGCCCGCATGCTTGAATAGGGGTCATACATATCCCCGATCTCGAAGCGCAAAGTGAACAGATGCAGCAGGCCGCCCGCCAACAGCAGAAAGGCGAGGCCCCCCAGCAAAATGAATACTACACGCGCGAGTTTACGCTCCATGAAGAATCCCCTCCATGCCGGTTGTGTATACCGCCAGGGCTTCCGGTGTCATCTCGTGACTTCCATACCAGACCCGCTCAAACATCAGAATGGTTCCCGAAAAAGACGAAAGCATCTCCGGCCGGTCATGGGCGTGCCGCTCCAGCTCACGCAGGTATTCATAATTGGATTTGCTGGAGGCAATGGTAACGAGCTTATGGTGCGCCAGCGTGGCCAGGCCCCCGAGGAACATCGCGCGCGCGGCCAGGCGCAACTGCCCCTGCGCAATCAGTTCCTGCGCCATGAGCATCCATTCATCCGCGGGCAGGAGGTCCGCCGTCACCTTCTCATCGGTCAAATCCGGAACGGATTGAACCGCCCGCGCGGTAACCACGCCCCGTGTGCCGGTTCGTTGCTTCCAGAGACGATAAATAAATACCGCCAGGATACTCGCCACCAGCGCCATGAAAATAAACAGCAGCGCGCGGACCGGATCCTGCCAGTTGACCGATGTGGTTTCATTCGAGGTACGATGCCCGAAATGTTTATCCAGCCAGCGGGCCAGTTTGTTGAGCAGCCGGACCAGTTTCTTGAAGAGCTTCTCGATGTGCTCGCCCATCTGCTTCATGAAATGCCACAGGAACCCGTGTTCCGCCGCGGCGCGCGCCGCCTCGCGCGGCATCCGCCAGGCGTATTCGGGTTGGGTCAGGACGTCGTCAATGGTCGCGTCCATCTGGTCCACCTCAATCGTAGCAGGAGGGAGCGGTTCTGCAAGATCATCCGCCTGTACGATGCCGCAACAGGTCCAGAAACAAAGGACACCCAGCAACAGCATTATGGCCCGGCGCGCTGATTTCAGGCGCAGGATAAGGTCCGCGCCGCTGTGCCGCGCATCGGCATGGAAACAGCGCATGGCGTACGCCGCCTTCATGATGGGATCCATACAGAGGTAGGTGAGCCCGAACACGGTCATGAGAAAGGTGGTGTTAAACACCGAGTGCCATCCGCTGAGCATGAACACCGTCTGAATGCCCAGGAAGGAATGCAGCAGGGCGGGCAGCAGGAAGAGGAAAGTGGCGATGTTGCCCGCGGCGATACAGCCCATCGGCGAAAAAGGCAGCAGAAAATGAAAGGTGACCACGATGGCGAGCAGGAACCATAACATATGCGCCTCACTCGCGAGGATGGGCGAGGTGGAGACCACGAGACGGGTCGCGGTGAACACCAGGGCCAGGCCCACGCCGAACAGCCAGGGATTGAACAGCCAGTTGATCAGGAGGTTCTGACGCTGCCACAGCAGGGCGTGCTTCCACGCGTCACGGCACAAGGCGTTCAGCCCGCTTTCGTCGCGCAGGCTGTTGACGGTGATGTACTGATAGAAGGTGTATACATGTAGAAAAGGAATGGTGATCAGCAGCGCCACCGGCAGGGCTATCAGTCCAAACGGCTGCGTGGCGGTCTGTATCGCCACCAGCCGAAGGAGTTTTCGCCCAGAAAAGGCCGGCCGCGGCGCCTCAATGATGAGCAGACGCAGCCCATCGGCAAACACCGCATGCCAGCATTTCATCCAGATGAAAAGGCCGGCGAGACCCAGCGACGCCATAAAGCAACGTTGCTGCGCGAACGCGCTGCGGCTCATGTCGGACCAGAAAAACAACAGCCCCATGACAAAAGGAATCGACCCCACATAGTAACCGGCCCAAAGGTGCAATGGCGTACGGCACAGCAAGTGTACCGCCTGCTCGGCGATGACCAGGCCGCTGATTTCATCCGTCGGTTTGTGGCGCTTTCTTGGCATGGCTTAATCCCACCACTCATTCCACAGGGTCCCCTCGTGAAAACTGCCGGGTATCCGAAGCAGCAACTGTCCGATCGAAAAAAACAACAGCCAGAGCAACAGGAATGCCGCCAGACATTGCGCGGCGGTCTTGCCGTGCCGGACAATGGAACGTGTCGGTTTCCTGGCCGCCATGAGGGCGTGCAGACAGGCCACGCAGATGACACGGTCATCGTGCTCCGTAATGCACTCGCGGCAGAAAAAACGTTCGCAGACCGGGCAGCGGGCCACGGCTTCCCGTTGCTGGTGATTGAAGCAGCGCTGCCGGGCGATGTCCATATCCTGCTGCCGGTCATCCGTCATGACGCGGACTCTTCTTCCGGCAGCGCGGGAATTTCCGGAATAACCGACGTACGGCGATAGCGCCAGAGGATGAGCAGGCCGGTCATGCCGAGTATCGCCGAGATAAGCATCGAAACGGTCAACAACACCGTCTTCATCACGGAGTTCACGGGGTCGAGCGCGGCCCAGGCGGCAAACTGGCTGGTGGCGTGATGCGTGGTCTGATGGATGGAAATGGTGGACACCGCGACACAGGCGCTCCCCACTGTCAGCGAAAGGAACAGGTAGCCGATAATCATATACAACAGGACCGCCAGGCTGGTCGGCATGGTGGTCCGGCGCATTTTGGCCAGGGAGACGATAAGCATAATGACCGTGGCAAGCAGCAGGACAACGCTCAGGTATGGAATAACCACGGACCGGCTGATGAATTCCATGCCGCTGAGCAAAACATCCCCCAGGAGTAACAGGAACAACACTTCATGCGGCCGCCCGTGATAATAGCGCCGCGGTTCCGCCAAGTGGTTCGGGGCCGCATGCCGGGGCGGCGCATGGGCGGTGGTCGCCTCCCGGCGCTCCGCCCATTCGCGCGTCACGTCCCGGACCCTATCCGCGGTCAGGCGCCCCTGCTCCGCCTCAATCACCGGGCGCAGTTTGCGAAAAACCTTTTGGGCGGTCCGGACGTGGTGCAGGGAAAACAGGCGCTCGGTCTGGACGGCGGTCTGCAGGTAACACCGGCAGGTCACCCCGCGAAACAGGTTGCACACGGTAATAATCAGGAAGGTCACTCCCATGGCGCCAGTGATATACTGCCATGTCGTGTCACTTTGCCGGGTCACCAGTGCCATGACCCCAAAAAACGCCGTCATAACCGCCAGGACAGCATTCTGAATCTTCCAGGCCGGCGTTTTTTGCATGATAAGGGCCTGAATATCCTTGTAATAAAATCGTTTGTATTCCTCGGCATATCCGCGGTTGAACAACAACAGCAAATGGTCCGGCCCCAGGTAGAGGGATGACTTACTGGCCGTGACCACGCCGAACGTCGCCTGGCCGACACCGGGCAGCCGAGTATATAATTTAGCGCGCTTACCCATTTATCCCTTCTTGTGTATCATCAACGCGATGAAGAAAATCCAGCCCGCGATCTGTAGCAAGGCAATGATCGCGGCGGCGACAAAACGATATTTACCGCGCGGCACAATGCTGGTTTTCCGGTTCCAGTACCGGGCCACCACAAAAAGCGCGGCCGGGGCGGTAATGCAGGTAATCATCCAGAAAAGGACGGGATAGAGGGCCAACGCCAGGGCCATGTTGTCGTATGCGGTAATCTCGCGGTTAAGCGTCTCGATCTTGTTCTTCTTGACACCGGTCTGAATGCACTGGGGACACAAATGCTGTTGGCCCAGCTCGACGTCGCACAGCGAACAAAGAAAACGTCCGCATCCGTCGCACGGACGCACCGCCCGCTTGTCGGGATGATAAAAACAGCTTGCGTCTGTGTCCACCAGCAGTGTTTCGCCCTCCGCGCCTTTCTGGAGCGGGCGGAGCAGGGCCGGAAAGGCCAGGACCTGCGTTTCGCGCCGACATCCCGGACAGGCGAACAGGATTGGGGACATCATCTGATCGGGAGTGAACGCGCCCTTGCAGGCGGGACAGGCCATGACCGTTTCTGTCGGGGTTGTCATCATGCGGAATTAATTAATCCTGATAACCCGTGTGTCGCAAATGCGGTCGTGCAACGCCCGTTTTTCATCATCGAACGCCACCATGATATAGCCGATGTAAAGAATAATCGCGCTCAGCCACTCGGCGAAGAACCGACCAAACGCGCGTCCATAGCTGATGGGCGACCCATCGGCGCGCACGACCTTGATGCGCATGGCCATCTTGCCGGGCGTGGCCCCGAAACGGCCCAGGAAAAACACATAATAGCCCAGCCCGATGGAGGTCTGCACGACCCACAGGATTACCTGCTGCAACAGGATGAGGTTTTCGCCGCCATTCGAGGTTGCGCTGGCCATCATCGTCATGCCCGCCACAAACGACAGCAGCATGTTGACAAGCCCCAGGAGAATGCCGTCAACAAATTTGGCGCCGAACCGTATCCAGAATCCCGCGTAACGCATCTCTCCGGAAATCGGCGCGCCTTCGAGCACGCGTTGGAAAAAGACCGGCTTACAGGCCGCGCACACCCAGGAGTGTTCGTATTGTATCATGTCCAGACGTGGAAAAACCCGGCCGCATTCGCAGCAGGTGGCCTCGCCCTCCATCGGCTGGGGAATCGCATGGGCTGTTGCCCCCGGCGCCACCGTATTGTAGGGCTGCCATTCCGTCATGCCTTCGTGCCAAACCAACGTCTCCGCCGTTATCCTTCCGGTAGCCGCCAACTCGGCAAAGGCCTCCTCTGAAACCGGTCCCTGCCGTTCACCCGCATCCACATAATACCATTCCATCGTACTATCCTTTGGCTCACACCCGTTCTCGACGGGGACACCGACCTGCGCCGCTCAACCCGTTCCAAACACCTTGCTCATTTCATCTACGCGCGCATACTGACGAATTTAACCATGAAAATCAAGTGACTTTTTGCGGGCGATGCTTTATAGGTGACGTTCAGACTGGTGTCCCGTACGCCAAGGCAAAATCCGAAGGAGCGCACAGATGAAAAAGATATTTTCCGTACTGGTTGTGATCATGCTGGCCGGGTGCAGCGAGCCGATTGCGTCCAAGCCAAAAACAGAAAAAAAGGCCGAAAATAAAGGCGGCGTGGTGGATGATGTGCTTTTGCAGCGCAGCAAACTCGAGGCCCACAAGAAGGTCCAGGACCAGTTGCAAAAAATCAACGCGGACCGCGAGGAACAGATGCGCGAAGCGCTGGGGGAATAATGCGCCGCCTGCATCCCTTAAGGAAAAATAAGTGACCTCGCCGACTGTCAAACACCTGTTGAAAGGCCTGCGCGACCGGTTATTCAGTTATCTGCCGGACAAATGGCATCTGGTCCCGCTGGCGTGCATCATCGGGCTGATCATGTCGGTGGTCACGCTGGTGTTTTACAAGACGCTGATGTGGCTGACGGGGTATGTCTTTTCTCTGCCCCGCTACGCCATGCTTTTCTTTCCGGCCACGGGCGCGTTCATCAGCGCGCTGATGATCTATCGGTACGCCCCCGAGGCCGAGGGGCACGGGATCGACGGTGTGGCCAAGGCGTTTCACCAGCAGGACGGACGCGTGACCTTGCGGGTATCCCTCATCAAAGCCCTGTCCTCGATCTTTACCCTGGGCTTTGGCGGCAGCGGCGGCGTCGAGGGCCCGATTGCCCAGATCGGCGCGGGCGTGGGATCGAGCCTGGCGCGCCTGTTGCGGTGCAGCGTGCGGGATGTGCGCGCGATGATGCTTTCCGGCAGCGCCGCGGGCATCGGGGCTATCTTCAAAGCCCCGTTGGGCGGCGCCTTCGCCAGCGTCGAGGTGGTCTACCGCGAAGATATCGAAGCCTCGGCGCTGGTCCCGGCCGTCTTCGCGGCCATCACCAGCTTCCTGGTATATTCCATCTACATGCCCGGCGAGAAGGTGTTGATGATGCCCGAATCCATGCTGATGAAGCTGGGAGAATTACCCGCCTATATTTTGTTGGCCGGCCTGTGTGTCGTGTTCGGCTTTGTCTTTGTTCGCCTGTTCCACAAAACACGCGAAGTGACCAGCCGTCTGCGTATTCCCAACTATTTTAAACCCCTGCTGGGGGGGCTCGTTGTCGGACTGATTGGTTATTACTGCCCGATGGCGCTGGGCGCGCGGTTCAAACCGCTGCTATCAATCGCCGTAGATGACTATGCCCTGCGTTTTTTGTTTGTCCTGCTGCTCTTGAAAATCCTGACCACCTGCCTGACAGTGGGCACCGGGGGCAGTGGCGGGGTGTTCGGTCCATCCCTCTTTATCGGCGGCCTGCTCGGCGCCCTGCTGTATAAAGTCCTGACCCTTTTGCCCCTCCCCTTCCATGTGCCGCCCAACGCCTCGCTGGTGGTGGTGGGCATGGCCGCCTTCTTCAGTTGCGTCGCCAAGGCCCCCATCGGCGCGCTGCTCATGGCCTGCGAGATGACCGGCTCATTTGAACTGATCGTGCCGCTGCTCTTTGTCAACGTCCTGGTGGTCATCGCATCCAAATCGTTCGGCATTTATGTGAACCAGGTCGAGGACCGCTTCCATTCGCCCATCTACATGAAAGGCATTCCCGCGTTCATCCTGCGCCGCACCTCCATCACGGAACTGTTCAAGCGCCGTGAGGATTTCGAGGATTTGCGCATCCTCAAAACAGACCAACCGGCCAGTATGCTCGGCGACCTGTATGACCACCCGCACGTCGTGTTTCCCCTGCCCGTGGCCGACGCCGCCGACCGGATCACCGGCATCCTCACCATGAAAAAAATCAACGCCATCCGCCAGCGCCCGGACCTGCAATCCCTCACCATCGGCGAAATCATGTACCCGGCCGTCTGTTTCTACCCTGACGACTCCATGCTCAAGGTCATCGCCGCCTTCAAAAAACACGTTTTCAGCCGATTCCCCGTGGTCGACCGTGAAACCGGAAAATTGATTGGCCTGATCCAGTACCAGGACATATTTGGGAACATTGACGAGACAACCGACGAGCTTGGCGACAGCATTCAGAAATAAGAAAATGAAACAAACCTATGTTCTGAAGATTGGGACAGTTTAGTCATGCGCGTTTTTCTCCTGCATGGCTTGTAAGCGCTGACGCCCCTTCTTGGTTATACGATATTTCTACAGGCGACTGGCCGGTTTCTCGGGGATGGTGTATTCGATAATTTTATCGTGTAGCATTTGCCTAATTCGTTGGTTCAAATTTCCCGATATGGCCTTATGCCCAAGGGCATTTGCCAATTCAGATTTCGAATGCTCTTCCGGCCCAGAAGCTCCGGTGTCATTCCCGCAGGTAGCCCACCGGGATTTACACAGCTCGCGCCCAAGGGTACTCGTGCCGGAACGTTTGAACTCCGTCGAGAAGCCTTCGCCAAGTGCAATCAGGTTGTGTAACTTTTCTTAAGCCACGGATGAGCGCAGATGTACGCGGATAAAAACGTATCGA
Organism: Spartobacteria bacterium; assembly: GCA_009929845.1. Lineage (GTDB taxonomy): Bacteria > Verrucomicrobiota > Kiritimatiellia > RZYC01 > RZYC01 > RZZM01. The sequence continues at coordinate 384 of RZZM01000125.1, read as the reverse complement.
ACAGCCTGAATTAGTCATAGTACGCGCTCATCAGCAGGAAATTTACACATTCTCTGTCCCCCGCTCTTTCGTAATTGCAATCCTTTCTCGCCAATCCAGCCGCTGGGATTAATCCACGTCGCGTAGCGACAGAACGATAATAGCCGTGGCGCTTCAGCCCACGGATGTTATAATACCGCATCAGCATATGGCGTCGCGTAGCGACCGCATGACCTGGCCCCTGATCGGTTATCCCTGCGGGATAGGGCGGTTCTCATTCTGGACAAGACGATGGGCGGGCTGAAGGCCCGGGGCACCGCGGGTTCTTTGGGGGTAGACGGGGCACGGGTACAGGCCGGCTCGATAGGAATCTCGCCCTCCAGGGGTTATGTTTGTACAGCAAAC
>RZZM01000517.1 GCA_009929845.1 Spartobacteria bacterium | reverse complement strand
GCATTCACGGCGCGAAACATGCGCGGCTCGCCGTGCGCGGCAGGCTAAAGCCTGAACAACGAACGGGCAGGCTGACGCCTGTACAATAAACCTCTTCCAACGTTTGCAACCGCTTGAGTGTCCGTTTAATTTTCCAAACGTGGCGTCTCTTCGGAAATGGATACCATCAAAAAAATCACCGCGATTACTTGCGAATCAATGAAAATCTCGTTCGTCGCAGAGCGTCATTGGCGGCGCCTCTATATGTTGAACATGTTGACCATACTGACAAGTTGGGCGGCCAGGGCGGAGAGTTCCTGTGCACACTTGGTGGTGTCTTCGGCATTGTGCAGTGTTTGCTGGGCTGCCTGATCCAGTTTTTGCGCGTTGTCGGAAACGGTGGTGGCCGCCTCGGAGGAATGCTTCAACTTCGCCACAATCTCGCTGGCGGCCTGGTCGGCGCCGACGGTGTTATGGGCCACTTCGTTAGTCGTGGCCGATTGTTCCTGGACATTCAGCGCAATGGATGCGCTGATGCGGTTGACCTCCGCGATGACATCGGCAATCTTCTTCATGGCCTCGACGCTGGACGCCGTGGTGGCCTGCATGGCCGTCAGTTGTTTTTCGATTTCGCCGGTCGAATTCGAACTTTGCTTGGCCAGTTCCTTGACCTCGTTGGCCACAACGGCAAAGCCTTTTCCGGCCTCGCCTGCGCTGGCGGCTTCAATCGTGGCGTTCAGGGCCAGCAGATTGGTCTTGTCGGCAATACTGCGGATCACCTCTGTGATCTGGTTGATGGCGGTGGCCGCCTCGACCAGGTGTTCGATCAGTTCCAAGGTGCCGTGCGCATGCTGGTTGGCGGTCTCCGCCATGGCGGATCCTTCACTGCAGTTCTTGGTCATTTCATTTAAGGAGGCACTCATCTGTTCGATAGCCGCGGCCACCGTGCTGACGGAGGAGGACATGGACTCGGCCCCGGATTCCATGGTCTGGATGTTCTGACGCAGCATCTGCCCCGCCCCCGACATGGCATGCGCCTGATGGGTCAACTCCTCCGCGCCGTTTTGCATGGACCCGGCCGTCCGGGAGATGCGCTCAGAGGAGGAGGTCAGCGCACTCGCCCCCTCCGTGATGTTTTGAATCACCTCACGAAACTTGTCGACCAGTGTCGAAAACCATTGCGCCAGCTCGCCCACTTCATCCCGGGTTTTAACCTCGGCATGGACCGTCAGATTCCCGCTGGCCACAATCTTCACCACCTCATTAATCTTGCGAATGGGGCTGGTAAGCCGACGCGACACAATCAACCCATAGACAAACGCGACGATCATATTAACGATTAGATTGATCACAAAAGCCTGTGTGCCCTTCAATCCGACCATGCCGGTACGAAGCAGCGTCCCCAGGAGAACGGCAAGTAAAACGTTAATTTGAATGGCAAGTTGTATTTTGTGACCGATTTTCAATCTCATTCCAATCTCCATGCATAATCCGCAATGGCCCCCTATGCGCCACCTGCATTGACGCAATCCTGCTGTACGAAGGCCAGCACAGCGTCAAATGCTGGCATAATTATGCCGTTGCAGTCAATTCAAAACGCATTGGGACAGAACAGAAAAACAGTCATTTTTGATAGACATGAATATTTAAAACTGTTATTTAGATTTGCATGTATAAAAGAATAATAGATTTAGCTGTCTGTATGGAAGAAAGTTGCTTTTTATGGGGCGCCCGTCAAACCGGCAAGAGTACCCTGTTGCGGCAGCGGTTTCCGGACGCATTGAGGTACGATCTTTTATTGTCCGATACATATCGTCAACTAATTGAAAATCCCGCGGTCATTCGGGAGCACTGTGATGCCCGCAAACTAACCGCGGAAACCCAACAGCATCCCATCATTATTGATGAGGTACAAAAAATCCCTGAAATTCTTGATGAAATCCACTGGCTTATCGAAAACAGGGGCCTTCGCTTTGTTCTATGCGGTTCCAGCGCCAGAAAACTAAGACGAGGGCACGCCAACTTGCTTGGAGGTCGCGCCCTGCGGCTCGCCCTCTATCCTTTCTGTTACCCCGAAATACCCGACTTCTCGCTCGAACGCGCGCTCAATCATGGCCTCCTGCCGCGACATTACCAGAGCAAAATGCCACGGCAACTGCTCACGGCATATGTTTCAGACTACTTGAAAGAGGAAATCGCGGCAGAAGCGCTTACCCGCAACATTCCCTCATTTAACCGATTCCTTGAGGTGGCCGCATATTCCAATGGTGAACAAGTCAACTATACCAACATCGCATCCGACTGCGGCGTCAGTTCTCCGACTGTGAAAAACTACTTCGAGATTTTGTATGACACCCTGATCGGCTATCGCCTCCCGGCCTTTCGTTTGCGTCAAAAAAGGCGTTTAGTCACAGCCGACAAGTTTTACTTCTTTGACCTTGGTGTCGTGGCCCATTTGGCGCGGCGCGGCAACGTCGCGCCAGGCAGTGAACTGTTCGGACGCGCATTCGAGCATTTCATTTTCATGGAAATAACCGCACACCGTGGCTATTCGATGGAAAATTACCCTCTTGCCTTCTGGCGCACGACATCACAGTTCGAGGTCGATTTCATCATCGGCGACGCGCTTTGCGCCATCGAAGTCAAAGCAAGCAATGCGGTCAAAGGGAAACATCTCAAAGGCCTGCGCGCATTCATGGAGGAGCATACCGTAAAGCGCCCCATTGTTGTTTCGTGCGAACCCGCTGCGCGTAAAACAGAAGACGGCATTGTCATTCTTCCCTGGCAACAATTTCTTGAGC
>RZZM01000516.1 GCA_009929845.1 Spartobacteria bacterium | reverse complement strand
TACCGAAACGGGGACCGCCCCCACGGGCGACGCGTTGCCCAAGCGGGCCGGTTCGATGCACATGCTCACCTTCAACGCGGGCAGCAATTTTACCGCCATCCTCTCCTCACCGGACCGCCGCCGGGTCTTCAACGGGTTGCAATACAGCAATCACATCGCCGCCGTGGCGACGTCGGACGAACCCGCCACGCACGGGGCGGTTTGGTATCTCACCGGCACGCTTCTGCACACCAACACATCCTTTGAAGGCGTGATTCGCGGGAACGCGCGGGATTGCATGGTGGAAGAGAAGCTTTTCTTTCACGCAATCTTAATGGAGTGAATGCTTTACTTTTCCGGTGGTTTTTGTGTTTACTGGCAGGCGTTTGTAATTGGCGAAGAAAATATTAAAACATAGCAGGAGGTACGAAAGAATGAGCGAGCAGATAAAAGTCGTTCTGAATGAAGACGAAATTCCACGTCAGTGGTACAACATACAGGCTGATTTACCCCATCCCATGCCGCCTCCGCTGGGACCGGATGGCAATCCAGTGACCCCGGAAATGCTGGCGCCGGTGTTCCCGATGAATCTGATCGAACAGGAAATGTCGACCGAGCGCTGGATTGACATTCCCGAACCCGTGCTCGAAAAACTCCTCCTGTGGCGTCCCGCGCCCCTGTACCGGGCCCGCGCGCTGGAAAAATATCTCGATACGCCCGCCCGCATTTATTACAAGAATGAAGGCGTTTCGCCGGCGGGCAGCCACAAGCCGAACACAGCGGTGGCGCAGGCCTACTACAACAAGGAATTCGGCATCAAGCGTCTGACCACCGAAACGGGCGCCGGGCAGTGGGGCAGCGCGCTGGCCTTTGCAACGAGCCTGTTCGGCCTTGAGTGCCGGGTGTATATGGTGCGTATCAGTTTTGACCAGAAACCCTTCCGTAAATTCATGATGCAGGTCTGGGGCGCCGAGTGTCTGTCCAGTCCGAATGAAAGCACCAAGACCGGGCAGGCGATACTGGAAGAAGACCCGGACACCCCGGGGTCGCTGGGGATCGCCATCAGCGAGGCGATCGAGGATTGCGTGAGCTCCGAGAACACTCGCTACGCGCTCGGCAGCGTGCTCAATCATGTGTTGCTGCACCAGTCCATCATCGGGCTGGAAGCCCAGAAGCAGATGACCAAGATCAATGAGTATCCGGACGTGGTTATCGGCTGCGCGGGCGGCGGTTCGAACTTTGCCGGATTGAGCTTCCCGTATATTCGCGACAAGATCAACGGCAAGGATATCAAGATTGTTGGTGTTGAGCCTACCGCCTGTCCGACCCTGACGCGCGCGCCGTATTCGTATGATCATGGCGACGTGGCCAAGATGACGCCGTTGATGCCGATGCACAGCCTGGGGCATATCTTTGTACCCAAGCCGATTCACGCCGGCGGGCTGCGGTATCACGGCATGGCCCCGTTGGTCAGCCACTGTCTGCAGGAAGGGTTGATTGAAGCCAATTCCCTGCATCAGCTTGAATGCTACGAAGCGGCCCTCCTGTTTGCGCGCCTGGAAGGCTTTATTCCGGCGCCGGAGACCTCGCACGCGATTGCCCAGGCCATCCGCGAGGCCAAGCAGGCCAAGGAAGAAGGGAAGGAAAAGGTCATTCTCTTCAACTGGTCCGGGCACGGGCTGATGGACCTGACGGGATATAACGCGTATCTCGAAGGGCATCTGCATGATTACAAATTGGCGGAGGAAGACTTGCAGAAATCTATTTCCTGCATGGAAGGGCTGCCCATTCCCCCGGCCATTCAGAAATAGGGATGATGCATATGTTTGAAAACCCGCCGGCAGCTTGCCTGCCGGCGGGTTTCACACAGGCGAGTAACTTTAGACAGGATGAACAGGATGGACAGGATTAACTATCTCGTGGATCGCAGAAAACGGCATAAAATGTTAAGCGAGCGGGATGCGGGGAGAATGGAAGCGTGCTGAAGAAATCCTGGATCATAGCTTTCTGGTTGTTGGCGGTGGCCGGCGGGGTGGCGCTGAATGCGGCCAACCTGTATTTGGGTGACCTCAATCAGGACGAGGGATGGTACCTCTATGCCGCCGGGCGGGTGGCCGATGGAGAGGTTCCGTACCGGGATTTCGCGTTCACCCAGACCCCGTTGCTGCCATTGGTGTATTCGCTGCTGTGGCCGGTGGTGCGGCTCTTTGGCGTGGCGGGAGGTCGGATGATTACGTCGGCATTCGGGCTGCTGGCGGCCGGGCTGGCGGCATGGGCGGCCGGGCGACTGGCCCCGCGGGGCTGGCGTTCATCTTCGTCCGTCCTGGCGTTCATCCTGATCGCGCTGAATGTCTATCACAGTTATTTCACCACCATTGTAAAAACCTATTCCCTGTGCGCTTTTTTTCTTTCCGCGGGCGTGTTGAGTTTGTCCTGGGCGCGCGCGAAAGGGGGGGCGTGGGCCTGTTTGGGGGCCGGCCTGCTGACGGCGTTCGCCGCAGGCACACGGCTTTCTGCCGGGGCGGCTATGCCGGTGATTTTTTGCTATCTGCTCTTCTTTAACAAGACCTTCACCTGGAAAGGCTGGTTCATGTACGGGCTGGGCGGCGGCCTGGGGCTGCTGGCTGTTTTCCTGCCGTTGTATTTGCTCTCGCCAGAGAGCTTTACCTTCTGGCTGATCGATTATCACACCCTGCGCGAACCGGGATCGGGCATGTACCAGATGGTGTTGAAGGCGGGGTTTGTTTCCCGGTTCATCCAGGCCCATTTTGTGCAGAGTGGCCTGGCCATTGCGCTGCTGCTCTCCTACCT
>RZZM01000515.1 GCA_009929845.1 Spartobacteria bacterium | reverse complement strand
AAAGATTAGCAGATTGATGCCGGCGGACCAACCGGTAAAAATTGTAAACTGGTGTTTTACATTACGCCTGTTCCGTGGCAGTATTCAGGCAAGCAGTCGCGGCTTGTTGGCGCGCGAATAAATAAGGACGGTGAAATATGAAGAACTATCATGTGTATTATGTGGGGATGCTTGTTTTTGTTTCGTGGTTGTACGGCGCGCAGGCGCAGAGTCGCTACGAGGTCTTGCACACGTTCGATGAACTGGACGGACGGTCCCCATACGGGCGCGTGATTTTTGAGGAAGATATCATGTACGGCATGACCCGCAACGGCGGCGCTAATGACCGCGGCGCGATTTACCGTATGGCGGCGGACGGCTCGGACTATACCGTGCTGCATGATTTCCAGGGCGGGGACATGGGGCAGAGTCCCTACGGCAGTCTTGTCATGTTCAGCAACCTGCTCTATGGCATGACCCGGTACGGCGGCACCAACAACCGGGGCATTATCTTCAGCATCCAGACTGACGGAGACGCATTTGCGCGACTTTTTGAATTCGGGCTGAATGTCACGAACGGCTATTCGCCATACGGAAGCCTGACCCCGTACCTGGACTGCCTGTACGGCCTGGCGACGTATGGCGGCGCCTACGAGCAGGGCGCCATCTTCCGCTTCAATCCAACAAATCGCGATTACACCGTTCTTCATCATTTTGATTCTGAAGACGGTGTCGGGCCCTACGGGGATCTCCTGGTGGAAAATGACCTGCTGTACGGCATGACCACACGCGGCGGCTCGAGCAATCAGGGGGTAGTCTTCAGTATACGCCCCGATGGCAATGACTATACGCTGCTGCATACCTTTGGTGAGATGCCCAACGACGGAGCAAGGCCCTACGGCAGTCTGATATCTGATGGCAGTCGTTTGTACGGGCTGACCTCTTCCGGCGGCACCTCCACCTACGGCTATTACTCGTACGGGGGCGAGGGGACTTTGTTTGCGATCAATCCAGACGGGACGGAATACGAGAAGCTGCATGACTTTTCGTTCATGTCCGCGGGCTTCGAACCGCGGGCGAGCCTGATCGCGGACGGCTCAAGGCTGTATGGTACAACCCCCTACGGCAGTGATGACCAGACCTGGGGCTACTATGGCGGATGCATCTTCGGGCTGCTCACAGACGGGGCCGGCTATAACACGCTGCACTCCTTCTCGGAGGTACGCCGCGAGGAAGGCATTTCGCCGCGCTGCTCGCTGGCCTTGTATGAGGACGCGCTGTACGGAGTGACGGTCTACGGCGGCAGCAACAATTGCGGCGTCATCTTCCGCTTCACCCCGCGCATAGCCGCGCTGTGCGATTTTGACGGCGACGGGCGGGCGGACCCGGGGATGTTCCGCCCCTACTCCGGCATGTGGGAAATCGACCAGAGCCAGGCGGGGGCCATGCGTCGGCAATGGGGGTGGAATGAAGCGCAGCCGTTTGTCGGCGACTTTGATGGTGACGGTCGTTTTGATACCGCCTTTTACTGGCCGCAGGAAGGTGTCTGGTATATCTGGCAGAGCAAAGACGGGATTCGCGTGGTGCAATGGGGCTGGGCGGATGCCGTGCCCGTGCCGGCGGATTATAATGGCGATTTGCGGACGGATATCGCCGTGTACAATCCCGCGACGGGCGACTGGTACATCCTGGAGAGCGGCGGCAGGGCACTGCGTATGGAAAACTGGGGCTGGGAATCGTCTGTACCGGTGCCGGGCGACTATGATGGCGACGGGCTCGCCGACCTGGCCGTATATTGGCCGCAGGGCGGCAACTGGTACATCCTTTACAGCGGAGGCGGTGGGCTGATCAGAAACTGGGGCTGGGCACAAGCCATCCCGGTGCCGGGCGATTATGACGGTGACGAAAAGACCGAACTTGGCGTCTACGCCGCACAGGATGCCACCTGGTCGATACTCTTCAGCACAGGCGGGAGCTGCATCACGAACTTTGGCACCGCCGCCTGCGTGCCGGTGCCCGCGGACTATGACGGGGACCGCCTGACCGACCTCGCGTTCCTGGAACCAGACACCGGGCTTTGGACCATTTTCAACAGTGATAACGGCGCCATAACCACACACCAACTGGGCGACATCAACACCCATCCGATCCTGCCGCAACACTGGATCAACCGCTGGTTTGGCGAGTAAAAAGAGGTTTGCAGGTTGCGGGTTGCAAGTTGCGGGTATTGAACCAGAGCCGTACAGGCTTGTGGAGGATACAGGAACGAAAAACAACATGGCCGCAAATCTAACATTGCTACTCGTTTTCACTTCCGTGAAGACGGATAACCTTTGCCGCGATAATGGATGGCCGTCACGAACGCCAGTGCCGGCCTCTATATCAATGGCTATGATAATGTCGCGGATAACAACCAGATGATAGACAATGATTGGGGCATCCAGACGTACGCCTCCGCGACCGGAAATCTCATTACCCGCAACCGGGCCTCCCGAAATACCAGCAATAACTTCGAGATTGCGGCGGGCAACAGAGACGCGCAGGTCCTGCCCCCCGGCACCGGCTTCGTCAGCACGGACCCCTGGGCAAACTTCGCATATTAAGCAACCGTGTGGCTTATTTTCCGAATGGCTGCGCAGGGCGCAAAAGGCGTGATAAACTGGGAGTTCCGGGGGCACCGCGGGTTCTTTGGGATAGACGGGGCACGGGTACAGGCCGGCTCGATGGGAATCTCGCCTATAGTTACCCCGTAGTTATTAACAGGCTGGAGCTGGAGCCCGCTCCAGCTCAAAGCTCCAGCCTGTTAATAACT
>RZZM01000124.1 GCA_009929845.1 Spartobacteria bacterium | reverse complement strand
GCCGCGCTGGTCATCACCAATACATCGTTGACGGAGGCCTACACCATCAACCTCGCGGGCGCGACGTACCGGTTCGGCACCAACAGCGGCCCTTATGACGGTGGTAATACACTCACCATCACCAATGGCGCGGACTTCGGCGCGATCACGAATGTATTGGTGGGTGGCACGGGCATCCTGCCCGTGGCTTCCGGTTCCAACTGGGTCACGATCATCCTCCCGTCCGCAGACGCCGCGGGTGTGGTGGACGTTGTCATCCAAACCTCCGACAATGGCGACTATGTCCTGGCCGATGCCTATACGTACAATCCGCGCGGCGAGATCGGCAGTCCGGCGGTCGCCGCCTGGAGGGCGCTGGACAGCGGCTTGAACGCTTCGGTGTACGCGCTGGCGCACGACGGGGCAAACCTTTACGCGGCCGGCCTCTTTACCGAGGCGGGCGGCGCGGCGGCAAATCATGTAGCGAGCTGGGATGGTGTGGCCTGGACCAGCCTGGCCGCGGGACTGGATGGGCAGGTGAATGCCTTGACTTACGAGGGGACGACCCTCTATGCGGGCGGTAATTTCACGTATTCCGGCGCTTCATACATTTCACGGGCAGCCGTGTGGGACGGTACGGCCTGGACGAACCTGGGCGCCGGGTTGCGCGACTCAGTCTGGGCGCTGGCGCATGACGGGGCGAACCTCTATGCGGGTGGCAGTTTTACCAGTAGCGGATGGTCTTCCAACGAGGTGCAGGTCAGTCGCGTGGCCATGTGGGATGGCTCGGTCTGGACAAACCTTGGCGCCGGGGTGAACAGCGCTGTTTATGACCTGGCGCATGACGGGTCCAACCTGTATGCGGGTGGGCAGTTTACGATGGCGGGGGGGGCCACGGCCAACCGCGTGGCGATGTGGAACGGATCAGCTTGGACGAATCTGGGCAGTGGCGTGAACGGCACGGTTTGGGCGCTGCTGCATGACGGGTCCAACCTGTATGCGGGCGGCAATTTCACGACGGTGGGAGGGGCCTCGGCCAACCGCGTGGCGATGTGGAACGGATCAGGTTGGACGAGTCTGGGCAGTGGATTGAGCAATTCGGTTTACGCCCTGGCGCATGACGGGACGAATCTGTATGTGGGCGGATCGTTTACTAATGCGAGTGGGTTGTCGACGCGTTGTGTGGCGAAGTGGAACGGATCAAGTTGGACGAACATGGATAGCGGCATGGGGGGATTGGGCTCGCCGCTGGTGAGGGCATTGGCGTGTCAGGGAACAAACATTTACGCGGGGGGCGACTTCACGGAGGCCAGCGGCATGGCGGTCACCAACATGGCACGTTGGTTTGTTGCGTCGGCGACGGCGGGGGTGACGCCGGCATCCGGCTCCTATACCGGTGGTTTCCAGGTCGTGATCTATGGGCAAAACCTCGGCAGTGGATCCGATATTACCAATGTAACAATCTGCGGCGCGGCGGTGGCCGGCATCGTGAGCCAGTCCGCCACGCAAGTGATCGTTACGGCAGGGGTGGGAATCGCCGGCGGTCTTGGCGATGTGCGCGTCTATTCGGTCAGCTTCGGTGAAACCGTAAAATCCAATGCATTCATGTACAATGGTCCGGGCTGTCGGATACTCGGGGTAAATGGCCAGGCCGTGGCAAGTGGCGAAGCCGTCAGCAGCGGGAAAGGCACCCGATTCCATTCGCTGCTCGCGGGCGCGTCCCAGACCAACACGTTTGCTGTCACCAACAACGGAACCGAAGAGATGACCATTTACGGATGGGTAACCAACGGCGCGGGCAGTTCCGCGTTCCTTGTTTCGCTTTCCGCGTTTTCCCTTCCGGTCGGCGCCGTGAGTAATTTTACAGTGACGTACACGGCCGCGGCCCTCGGTCACGATACCTGTGCGCTGGTCATCAGCAACAACACGCCTTCCGGTGTCTTCACCCTGAACCTGGCTGGCTCCTGCCTGGCCGTCTCCACCAACATCGGGCCCTATGGCGGGGGCAACACAGTGACCTTCACAAACGGATCATTCGGTACGATCACGAATATACTGGTGGGTGGGATCACGGCAGTTATTGAAGACTTCGGGATCAGTTGGTTTACCATCACAATGCCCAGTATAGGAACAGCCGGAACAGTTGATGTGGTGGTCCAGACTTCCGACGACGGTGATGCAACACTGGAGAATGCTTATACCTATAATCCTGCAGGCAGCATTGGTGGTACGACTTATGACTGGACGCAGTGGGAAGTGATGCCGGGTCTTCCGCAGGCGCGTTATTATCCGGGAGGCGATGTGCTCGACGGCAAGATGTATGTCGTGGGCGGTAATGATGCTGAAAATAATGCAGTGACCAATGTTTATATGTTTGACGGCGCTTCCTGGACAGACGTTGCCGGATTGCCGCAGGCATTACGAGAGAGCGCTGTGGTCACCTATAACGGCGCATTGTATTCCATTGGCGGCTACACGGGCGCATCCAGGGTGACGAACGTGTATAAATTTAACGGGACCACCTGGACCGAGGTTGCCGGTCTTCCCGCCTCGCGGTTTTCGCTGGGGGCCGAGGTTCTTGGTGGCAATCTGATTGCGTATGGGGGTCGTGACAGCGGTGGAGCGCTGACCAATGTGTTTTCCTTTGACGGCAGTTCCTGGACGGAAATCACCGGCATGAATCCGGGTAAATTCTCTATGGGATATGCGGCTTACAGCGGCAAGGTTTATTCGGTGGCGGGATATACGCTTACCTCCGCGACCTATGAATTTGACGGATCGAACTGGAGCACGGTGTCGAATTATCCTGTATCCAGCGGATGTGCAGTACTCGCCGGAGCGACCCTGGATGGTTATATGTATATGTACGGCGGACAGAATTTTTCCGCGGGCCTTACAAATGCATTTCGATATGACGGGAACGCCTGGAATGAAATTGTCGGACTTCCAACGGCCATGAGTTCTCTGGGGGCGTCCGCGTACGATGGTTCGGTTTACGCTTTTGGCGGAAGAGAAGGCTCGACAGCGCTGACGAATGTTTATCGATATCCGGGACAAGTGACATCCGCCGGCATTTTGCCTTCTTCCGGCCCCTGGACAGGCGGCTATCCGGTAGTGATAAGCGGGGTGAATCTGGGGAATGGCGCGGATATTACGAATGTGACGCTGTGCGGTGTGGCGGTCACCTCGATAGACAGTCAGAATGCCACTCAGGTGGTCGTTACGGCGGCTGCGGGCACGCCGGGGCTTGGCGATGCGCGCGTCTATTCCGTGGGGTATGGAGTGTCGATCAAGAGTAACGCCTTCACCTACACAGCGCCCGTCCTGGGTGTGCTGGGAACCAACGGCGCGCCCATCGCCAGCGACGAAGCGGCCAACGCCGCCAAGGGGTCAAGTTTCGGTCTGCTGCCCGTGGGTGCGGACCCGGAACACAGCCTGACTATCACCAACAGCGGCGATTTGACGCTGAGTATCGCGGCCTTTACGAGTACCGTGCCCGAATTCAGCCTGAGTCCGTCATTGTTCGGCAGTATTTCTCCCGGCGGGAAAAGCGCCCTGACGGTTTTATATACGCCCACGAATCCCGGTGATCACAGTGTGACGATTATCATGACCAACAATGGCGCGGATTCGCCGTTCCTGCTCAATCTGTCGGGATCCTGCTACGACGTGAGTCCCTGGAGCGGCCCTGTGGAGGGCGGAAACCTCATCACGGTATTCCTCGGAAACAGCGGGGATATCACCAATGTCCTGATCGGAAGCGTAAGCGTGATTCCGATGTTGTCCGATACCAACGGTTTTACCCTCACCCTTCCCGCCGCAAGCACCAATGGCGATGTGACGATTACCGTGCAGACCTCCGGTCATGGTGAAATCATACTGGAAGACGCCTACCGTTACAATCCGCGGGGCGAAATCGGCAACAGCGGCGTTGTGTACAATTGGGAAGCTGTCGCCGGTCTCCCCACCGGGGTCTGGCGGCATGCCTCCGTCACATACGACGACAAGATTTATGTGATGGGCGGACGTACGGCCGTCTCCGGTTATATAGGCATCACCAATTCCGTATACTGTTTCGATGGGACGAATTGGACCGACGCGCCCTCCATGCCGACCAGCCGCTATGCGTTTGCCGCCACGGTCTGTGATGGCCTGATCTATGCGATCGGCGGTATGACCACAAACGACATGACCTTCGCGACCAACGTCTTCGTGTTCAATGGAGCGAATTGGTCGGAGACCACCGGCCTTCCGCGGGCCACCGCAAGCCTGTCCGCCGGAACGTTGGATGATGGCATTCATATTGCAGGCGGGGAGTATATGGCGTGGTCCGCGGTAACCAATGCCTATCGTTATGACGGAACCAACTGGATGGCGGAGGCCGGGTTGCCGTCCCCGCGCCTCGGCATGGCCTCGGGCGTCCGCGGCAATGAGCTGTTGGTTACGGCCGGCTACTATAACAGCAATTGCCGGAACAGCACCTGGTCATTCGCCGCCGGTTCATGGTCCACCCTGCCCAATTGTCTGAATGCGCTCCTGCGCCCGGCCGGCGCCGTGATGGACGATACGCTCTATGTGCTGGGCGGTAACAATGGCGCCGCCCAGAACTTTGCCTATACCTTGACCGGCACGAACTGGAACACCATCCATTATTTGCCCTTACGCTTGGATGGGCTGTCGGCATCCGTCCTGGGTGGGCAGGTCTACGCGATCGGCGGGTGTTACACCACGATAGGAACCTATACGAATGTCTATCGCTATCCAACATTCTGGTTTGACCCCGGTGTCGCGCCCCTGTCCGGCTCCTGGACGGGCGGTTATCAGGTGGCGATCAATGGACGGAACCTTTGTAATGGCGAGCTTTCCGATGTGACCAATGTAACAATCTGTGGGGTGACCGCCACCGTGACGGGCGTCGCCGGGGCCACGCAAATCGTAGTCACCGCCGGCGCCTCGATCACGGGAGGGGTACTCGGTGATGTGCGGGTTTATTCGAGCAGCTATGGCGAAACGGTCCGTTCGAATGTATTTACCTATGCCGGATCCGGCATCGCCGTCAGCGGTCCGTCCTTCGGTCATGTCGCCCTCGGTGCGGTCGTGACCAACATCTTCACGGTGACAAACACCGGAACCGAGGCGCTGCTGATCACTGCCGCGACCAACGACGGCGCGGGCGCGACGTACTTCGACGTGTCGGCTTTCACGAACCGTATCATTGATCCCGGCGCGTCCGATACTGTGCCGGTGAAGTTCACCGCTTCGGCGGCCGGCGTCTTCACGCCGACCGGCCATGCGATCAACAATAGCCCGATACCCGACTACAGCTTTGGCCTGACTGGCTCCGTCTATTCAGCTTCTACCAACGTTGGCCCCTGCGCCGGCGGAAACACGGTGACCTTCACGAACGGGAATTTCGGCGCGATCACGAATGTGCTGGTGGGGGGGGTGAACGCAACGATTACGGGTTCCGGCACAAGCTGGTTCACGATCACGATGCCGCCCATCGGAACGAATGGGACGGTGGATGTCGTGGCGCAGTCGTCAGACCATGGGGATACGGTGCTGGCGGGGGCTTACACATATAATCCAGGCGGCTGGATCATTGATCACGAGAGGTTTATTGACTGGACGCGATGGATGGAAGTGGAAGGTATGCCCGCGGGACGCCGCTACCTGAACTCCGACGTGCTGGATGGATCGTTGTATGCGGTCGGTGGCAGTGATTATAACGGCATTACCCACAGTAACGTTTATGCGTATGATGGCACAAACTGGACGGAAACAGCGAGCCTGCCCAAGACGAATAAGCTGGCGGCGGTCGGGACACTGAGCAATACCCTGTATTCAATCGGAGGGAACGCGGGCGGCAACTCGTCGATCTGCTCGAATGTGTATGCGTTCAACGGGATGAGCTGGACGGAATTGCCGGGTATGCCGACGCGGCGGGACAAAATGGGCAGCGCGGTCTATGACGGCAGGATTTATATGGCCGGCGGAACGCTGGGCGGTATGACTTTTACCAATATGTATGTCTATGACGGCGCCAACTTTACACAGGCGGCCGGTTTGCCGATGGCGCTGGATGTGGTGCAGATGGAATCCTTGAGCGGGTATATGTATTGCTTCGGCGGCGGCGTAACGAACGTGTACCGCTATGACGGAGCAGGCTGGATGCAGGACGTCGGCCTTCCCGGCGCGTTGACGTATTTGGGTTCGGCGGTGCTGGATGGGAAAATCTATGCGATTGGCGGAACGGTGGGAGGCGTCGTGCAGTCCGCGGTTTATAGCTTTGACGGCACAAACTGGGCGGCGGCGCCGAGTCTGCCGGCAGCGCGTGCCTGGCTGACCGCAAATACGCTGGGCGATTACATATATGCCATCGGCGGCGGAAGCGGCGGCGGTGTTCAGTTGGCAAAAACCAATGTATATGTCTATCCGGCGTATGAAGATGCCTACGGGGTGTGCCCGTCAGGCGGTTCGTGGACGGGAAATTATCCGGTGGTCATTACGGGGACGAATCTAGGCAACGGCGCGGATATTACGAATGTGACGATCTGCGGAGTCTCGGCGACGGTGGTCAGCCAGGCGGTAAATCGGGTCTGGGTTTCAGCGGGCGCCATCACAAATGGCGTGGCAGGCGATGTGGTGGTGTATTCCGTAAGCTTCGGCGAGACCCTGAAGACCAATGCCTTCACCTACCTGATGCCGATGTTTGTTCTGTCAGGCACAAATGGGTCTTTGATTGCCAACAGCAATATGACCACTTCGGCGGATGGCACGGACTTCGGAGCGATCATCGTTGGACAGGGGATGCTGACGAACGTCTTCAGCATCACCAACAACGGGAATGCCGCGCTGACGATCAGTGGAATCAGCACGAACGGTTCCTCGGCTTTCACGCTGGAGCTGACGTCCTCCGTGGTTGCTGCGTCCGCGGCGATTCAACTTCCGGTCGTCTTCACGCCGCGGGGCGGGCCGCAGAATGCGGCCTTCGGTTTTACGCACGATGGCACGAACTCGCCGTTCGTCCTGAATGTGACGGGGTTCGGACTCGGCGGCGGCATCGCGCTGTCGACCACCGATCTGGCCTTCACCGCCACCTATCAGGGAACCAATCCAGCGCCGCTGACGCTCGATATGTCCAATGTCGGCCTGAGCAGCTTTACCTATACCAATGAACCATCCGTGACATGGCTTTCATTGCAGCCCGATAGCGGCAGCCTGGCCACCAATGCCATGGTGTCCCTGACCAATTACATTGACGTCTCGGGCGTGAACGCCGGCGCCTATATCGCGACCAACCTGATCCAGTCCGCCGACGCCACCAATGCTCCGCGGGCGATCGTCATCTCACTCTCGGTGGCCAAGGCCGACCAGGTCATCACCTTCTCGCACCCCGGCCCGCAGGAAACCACCAACGTGGTCGCCATCGCGCCGACCGCCACGTCCGGGCTGACCGTCGATGTAAGTGTTGTCTCCGGTCCGGGCCTTCTGACGAGTCCGACGAGTCCGACCAGTCTGACCTTCACCAACGAAGGCGCGGTCATCATCACCGCCTCACAGGCCGGCAATTCCAACTGGAACACGGCGGCTTCCATAACGCACACCATCGTGGTCTCCAAGGCGGTGGCGCCGGTAACCATCAACAATCTCTCCCAGGTCTATGACGGAACCGCCCGTTCGGTTACCGCGTCCACCACACCGGGTGGACTGACGGTTAACTTTACCTACGAAGGCAACACCTGGGCCCCGACCAATGCGGGCAGCTACGCGGTCACCGGTGTGGTCAGCGACATCATGTACCAGGGCTGGAAGACAGGCACGCTTGTCGTCGCCAAAGCGGACCAGACGATTACCTTCCCGGCCATTGCCAGCCAGACCTATACCAGCCGGTTCGGCCTGGCGGCCACCGCCGGCAGCGGATTTGCGGTGAGCTTCGCGGTTTCTGAGGGCCCGGGCAGCATCGCGGATGACACGAACCTGACCTTCACAGCCACAGGCGCTGTCAGCATCGTGGCCTCGCAGGCCGGCGATGCCAACTGGAATGCCGCCCCGCCGGTCACCAATGGCTTTATGGTCAACAAAGCCGATCAGGTCATCACCTTCCCGGCCATCGCTGACCAGGAAACCACCAATGTGACGCCGATTTCGGCCACAGCCCTGTCCGCGCTGGGCGTTACGTTCAGCGTCGTTTCCGGTCCGGCCAGTCTGACCGGTCCGACCAGTCCGACCAGTCTGACCTACACCAACGCGGGCGCCGTCGCCATCGCGGCCCACCAGCCCGGCTCCAACTACTGGAACGCCGCCCCATCGGTCACCAACACCTTCAACGTGATCAAGGCGATAGGCGCGGTTATGCTTTCCGACCTGACGCAAGTGTACGACGGCACGCCCAAATATCCGACGGATCAGACTGATCCGTCCAATCTGACTGTGGTCCTGACCTTCGACGGCAGCACCAACCTGCCGGTCAACGTCGGCGCCTACGAAGTCATCGGCACGATGGATGACCCGATCTACCAGAGCGCCGCGACCGACACCTTCACCATCGTCCAGGCCACACAGGCCATCGTGTTCGCCCAACTCCCGGACATGATCATCACCGACGCCTGGGGCCTGAGCGCGACCGGCGGCGCATCCACCAACCCAATCACCTTTGCGGTTCTCAGCGGCCCGGCGGGCATCGCCGGCGGGACCAACCTGACGTTTACCAACGTGGGCGAAGTGCTGATCACGGCGAACCAGGCGGGTGACTCGAACTACCTTGCCGCCATTACGCTGACCAACGTGTTCAATGTCTCGCCGACCACGCCGGAGATTTCGACACCGACGGTCTCGAACATCCTGGCCCAGACAGCCACCCTGGGCGGCACGATCGACAGCACCAACGGCACACCGGTTACCGAACGCGGGGTCATCTGGTGGACGGATCGTTCAACCAACATCTACAGCGCCTCGGAAGCCGGGGCCTTTGGAACCGGCGCCTACAGCCTGAACGTGACCGGCATCGTCGCGGGTATCACGAACTTCTTCGAGGCCTATGCGGTCAATGTCAGCGGCACGGTGTACAGCACCACCAGCGAATTCCTGGCGCGTCCCGACGCGCCGGAAGTACTCGCCCCGACCAACATCCAGGCCACCAGCTTCTACGCCAACTGGAATGCGGCTGAAGGAGCGTTGACCTATTACCTGGATGTGTCAGAGACCAATACCTTCGACAGCTATGTGCCGGGGTATGAGAACCTGGCCCTTGGCGACACGACCAGCGCGAGCGTGACGGGCCTCGGCGCAACCGTCTGGTATTACTACCGGGTCCGCGCCGAAAATGCGCAGGGGCTCAGCACCAACTCCGCCACCCGCACCGTGGGCCTGATGATGGACCTGGTGATCGCAGGCGTGCCGGTTGAGCATGACACCCCGACTCCGCTTGATTACGGAACCCATCGGATCATCGTGGAAACCATGACCACCAACAGCGTCACCACCCCCGCCGACGAGTCCAACGGCGTGCGTTATGCCTGCACCGGATGGACCGGTACCGGCGATGTGCCCACAAACGGGACGACCAATACGGTGACCTTCCTGTTCACCACCGATTCGACCCTCACCTGGCAATGGAAGACGCAGTACCTGCTCACCCAGGAATCCACCGGCGGCTATGTCTACGGACTGGTCTCCGGATGGAAGGACCAAGGCTGGATCTTCGACCTGACCGCGCGTCCGACCAACGGCTATCTCTTCGCGCACTGGCTGACCAACGGAAGCTACGCCGGCGATGCCGATGTCTTCCGCGTCCTTGCCGACGCGCCCAAGCAGATATCCGCCATCTTCGCGCCCACGGCCTGGGATGTGAATGTCACCGGCACGACTGACCGGACCGATTGGGAAATCATCGGCGCCAACGCCTTCGGGATCTTCGAGGTGTGCAATCCCTCCGACTCGGACACGCTCTATCTCGACAAATTCCTCTTCGCGATCACCCCGAACGCGAACATGCACATCCGCTATCCGGACGGCACATCACCGGCCGGACAGGAATACGTGGATGTCACTGCCGACGTAGAGGCCAAACTCGCCTTTGTCAGCAACGGTGATGCCGTCATGGACCCGGGCGAATGCGTCACCCTTGATCCGATCGAATTCCTCGGCAAGAACCCCGCGTTCCTGGATCCCTGGTTCTATGCCAAAGGCATGCCGGACATGGCGGGCGTCGACACCGACGGTGACGGCATTCCGAACACCTGGGAAGACCAGGAAGGGTTGAATCCGAACAACCCGCTTGACGGCGGCGAGGACCAGGACGAAGACGGCGTGCCTTCCGAGCAGGAATACATCGCCGACACCAATCCGTTTGACGCCACCTCCTACCTGCACATCCGCGCCATGAACCTCATACCCGGCGCACAGCAGGTTGAATGGATCGGCGGCAGCTCGGTCGTCCAGTACCTCGAATGGAATCCGGACATGAGTGGCAACGCGTGGTCAATCATTATGACCAACACGCCGCCCACTCCGGTTACGAACCTGTACGACGACTCCTTCCTGGGCATCGAAGGCTACTACCGGATACGCGTTATACGATAAACGACGGATTTTAACGACACATACAACTGGTTGAAACCGTTTGTTGTACAGGCGTCAGCCTGCCGCGAATTGATAGTGGAATGTTCGTGCATTTGTCGCCGGAAATCGTTAGGACTAGCTCCTTACCAAGAAAAGGAGCATGAACATGGAATTTAAGGCATACCAACAGGGTGCAATGAAGACGGCGGTTTATCCGGGAAAAGGGGAAGGGAACTGGACCTATCCGGCGTTGGGGCTGGCGGGCGAAACCGGCGAGATTTGCGAGAAGCTCAAAAAGGCGATCCGTGACGATGGCGGAAAGGTCAATGAAGCGCGGTTGGCGGCGATTGCCAAGGAACTGGGCGATGTGATGTGGTATATCGCGGCGTTGAGCACGGAACTGGGATTGGATATGGACGCCATTGCGTCAGCCAATCTTGAAAAACTGGCCGCCCGACAGCAGAATAATCGTCTGCACGGGGATGGAGATAACCGATAAGTCATCAGGTTATGCGCTGGTTCGTGTGCGGAGCGCTCGTGGGAGTGTTATCCCTGTGCGGCTGTAGTCATACGCGGCCCGCCGGGTCGGGCGCCGGACGTGAAATCAATCCGGAGTATGAGACGCTGATCCGTGAGTCGGTCTCTTCTTCAGTGTCCATGCCGTCTGTGCCTGGCGGGATGCGGGCCCCGGCGCCCAATGCGTGGTTGCGGAAGACGCAGGGACCGGAGGGCGGATGGGAGGCCTATCGTCCGGTGCGCACGGTCGCGTTGGCGGGACTGGCGCTCTGGGGCGGGCGGCAGAATGATGATAACCGGCAGGCGGCATGGCGTGCGGCTCAGTGGCTCGCGCGTCGGCAGGAGCCGGATGGCCATTGGGCGGTGAAACGCGCGCGCGAACGACCGGTCGATCAGGCCCTGGCGGTGTGGTTCCTGGCGACGGCGCTGCCTTACTGGGAGGACCCGACCCTCGCGGCGGTGGTGGAACGTGGCGCACGCTATATCCTGGATCACCAGCAACCGGGTGGGGGTTGGGCTTATTCATACGGAAAGGGCGCCTACCGGAATACGCTGATCAGTGTGTGCCAGCTCCTGGCCCTGCGCGCTACCGTAAACGCCGGGTTGCTGCAACCCGAAATCGAGGAGAGTTTTACCCGGAGTCTGTCCGATCTGCTTTCTGTGCAGGACCGGCAGAGCGGGGCGTTCGGCGACGAGTTCCGTGGGGTGGACCGGTGGAGCGCGACGGGCGAGGGCGTGCTGGGATTGCAGGTGATCGGGCTCGGACGAATCCCGGAAACCATGCATGGCGTCGAGGCGCTTGAAGGCATGGTTAATGGCTGGCTGGGCGCGGCGGATTGGCCGCTGCTGGAGTGTCTGCTCAATCATTACGCGTTCCAACTGCAGGGG
The DNA here is from genome assembly GCA_009929845.1 of Spartobacteria bacterium. GTDB lineage: Bacteria > Verrucomicrobiota > Kiritimatiellia > RZYC01 > RZYC01 > RZZM01. Next base: position 1,229 of record RZZM01000124.1, on the reverse strand, counting down.
GGCACACAATGGGAACGCTGGTCGGACGGGGTCACGGAAGAATTGCTGGAGTGGCAGCAGCCCGATGGGTCATGGCAACCGCCCGGCAGCGAGTTGATCCTCGGACCCGCCTACGCGACGGCGCTGTGCAGCCTGGTGTTGCAGGGCGTTGGCCCGGTGCTGCAGGTTCCCGATGCGACGCGTTCGTGGCGCCCGCCGCTCTGGGCCCTGCATGCGGGCGATGCCGTCAATTATGTTATGCTTACCGTTCCCCTGGCGTCCTTTGACACCCATATGCTCCCGCCATCGGTGGTGGCGCTGTGCGCCTCGGCGGAACGAATCGTGCCGTTTGTCAACGAGGACGAGCTCTATGAGGTTTTGCCCGACTATGTGTCGTGCGCTCAGGATGATTCCCGTTGTGTGGGCGACCCCGCGCTGCTTCGACGCGTGGCCGCGTTACTGCACCTGCCCAAACTGGGCGTCATGCAGCTCAGTGATATCCAGCCCTGGGCCCTGGTGTCGGCCGTGTTGTTTGTCGCGATTGAGGATAGTGGTCTTGAATATGATATCTTGCAACGTAACCTTTCTTTTATGTCGCGGGCGACGCGCGGCGACACGTTATTGGAGGCCGGGGAATTCATGGAACTGCTGGACGGGATCAATCACGTTCAGCAACTCGCGGCGCTGAGCAATGTGGTGAATGTCCTGCAAAGCGAGCCGGGCCTGATGCGTAAGGTGGCCGATGCGTGGGGACGTGGCGATACAGGTTTTGTGGAGCAACAATTGTCGCTTGCGCTCCCTGCCGGGGCACTTTCGGACGTAACCTCTGTCGTAGCCGAAAAGCTGCATCTTGAATGCCAGGATAGAGCCTCTGCAATCTTTCTGCTTGAACCGGTATTTGTGCTGGGCACAAACAATGTGCTGGACCGGTTGCGACACCGGGGATACCGGATAGAACGGGAGTAGACGTTGGTTAGAATTTGAATTTTGCCGATTTCAGCACCCGAAATTGCCGATTTCGTACTACTATCTCCCATAATTTCGTTTTTTTGCGCAAATTCAGAACTCCTTACCTCGTGGAAGTTAAAGTGACACCAAGGTGTCGGCGGGCGGTGGTTGCACGTTTCAGGTTTCACCGTTCGTTGTACAGGCTTTAGCCTGCCGCGCACGGCGAGCCACATGCCGCGCCGCACGCGCAAAACAGCGCAAAAAGCGACAAAAATCCGCCAAAAATGGCAATTTTTACGGTT
>RZZM01000123.1 GCA_009929845.1 Spartobacteria bacterium | reverse complement strand
TCTTCGGAAGTGGATACCATCAAAAAAATCACCGCGATTACTGGCAAATCAATGATAATCTCATTCTGCGGCTAACGTTCGAGGTAAGGAGTTCTGAAGGCCGGGGGCGGGGCTCCTGTCCCCTACGATGCCGAGTCCGGCGTCGTTCTGCTGGTCCATAGCGCGGACGTGATGCCCATCAGGAGGCACAGGAGCATGAGGATTTCAGTGTCGCTGAAGTTACTTTCCACAAGGCCGTTGACCATGAGTCCGGTGAAGGCGCTGAAGGCGCCGCACGCGATCCATTTTCGTGGGGACGGAGGGTCATCCGGTTCGCGGCTGAGGAGGAGCAGGAGCATCCAGGTGGTGGACATCCAGGCGAGCCAGGCCGCCAGGCCCGGCCATCCGGTCTCGACGACGACCTGGAAGAGATTGTTATGCAGATGGCTGAGCTTGGGCTGGATGTAGGGCGCATAAGCGGCCAGGTCTTCGTGGCGGATGGCGCAAAAGCCCATCCCCAGGGGATGTTGCGAAAGCAGGGCCGGAACGACCCGCGTCCAGATGGCCACGCGTCCTCCCTGCCCCAGCCGGAATTCGTCATTGATTTGCCCGATTCGTTCACGCACCTGCGGGATCAGCAGGATCAAACCGGCGCAGAGGACAACCAGCGCGACAAGTTTCCATTTGCGGACCACGACAGCCAGGCCGCTGATACCCAGCAGGAATGAAAACCACACGCCGCGTTTAAAATGCAGGATCAGCCCGGCAAGCGCGATGAAGAGGGCCATCCACGGCGCGCGGCGACGACGATCGCCGAACAGCACATAAGCGCACAGGAACCCCAGGGCAACCAGGTAGAACTGCGGGTCACGCATATTGCCGGTGTCGAACCAGCTGCGCCCCTGCCACACCTGTATGGGCACGCGCACGAGGTCGTATACGCCCAGCAGAACAGTACCGGTGATGAAGGCTATGACGAGGCGGGGCAGCACGCCCGTCCCCTCCCGTTTTGCATCCGCAACCTCGGCGATGACAAAGATCATCAGCGGCAGGGCCAGCCGATGGAATTTGCGAATACTCTGCGCCGGACGCACGCCAAAGAGCGAAACAACCACGGCAATCAGCACAAAGGCCGCGACGGGCCCAAACAGGGGACTGTGCAATGCCGAGCGCAGGCGTTTTGTCCGGGCCGCCACGACGATCCAGAGCAGGATGCACAGGAAGGCCAGTGGTTCCGCCAGGGCGATGGACAGGGGCAGGCAGAAGGCCATAGCCGTAAGCAAATGGTACAAGGCGCTATAATGGCGGGTGTCTTCCTGCGGTATGTCCATTCATGGCCTCGGGGTTATTCGTACATAGCTGCCTTGATGGGACTGTTCTTGCGGAAAAACAGCGCCAGGGCCTCCCGCACGGAATGTTTTCCCGTGGTCAGGCGCGCCGTGGGCTGTTCGCTGATCTTCCGCAGTTGGGGATAGGTTCCGCCCGCGGATGACAGCAGCAAGCTGTCGAAGGCAACCTTAATCAGTTTTTTGGGATGGATGGCGGCGCCATTGGCCATGCGGATATTGGATATGCGCTGTCCGAGAGGAGCCTTGACGTCCAGGTCGTATGCCAGTCCGTGCACCCCCATGAATTCAGGCTTTTTCATGTATGCCGCGTTTTCTTCGAGGATGACATCCAGTTGCTCCACGTTAAGAGAGAGCACACAAACAGCGCTGTCATACGGAACAATCCGCCACAGGTCCTGATAGACGACCGGCCCCTCATAGAGCGGCGATTTGGTCATCATGGCATGAAACGCGGCTTCGGCGTTCACATTTTCCGCCATGGCCCTGGTGAGCAGGCGCTGCAACGGCGTCTGTCCGGCGGTCGGGATCCAACCATCCATTCGTTTATCCACGACGCCGATTTGTTTCTTGGCCTGGGTCCGGGCCATCTTTACCTGGTCTTCAAGGTGGCTTTGCAATCCCTCCAACGCTTCTTCCTGTTCGGAAATTTCCATGATCTGGGCATTGCTGCGGATGATGTTGCGCGTCACGGTATCGTATACAAGGTCTACACGGCCCACGGCGTGGCCCCTGCTGCCCGCCTGAGAATAAATACGACCGTTGAGAATGCGCTCGCTGATAATTTGTCCGGTCTGCCCGCCGAGTACGACATCGAATTCGGGAAAAAGGCGCATGATCTCGCGTATCTGATTGCCCTGGTCATCAAACGGCAGCAATCCCTGATTGGCGATCAGGATGGTGATATCCGGATTTTGCAGGCGCACGGCGGGCAGCGCGGCATGGAGGGCGTCAACCGAGTTAAGGAAGAGCATATCCCCCAGTTGCGCCGGATGATGCCACAGGGGCACCGTGGGGGCGGTCAGCCCGACAATCGCGACACGAACACCATCCACTTCCTTGATGATATGGGGCTGGATCTTCGTCCATTTGTTGGGACGGCCCGGTTTCACGGAGATGTTCGCGCCCAGCATGGGGATTTTAGAGCGCTGATAAAACTCGTCGAATGCCGACATGCCGCGGTCCCAGTCGTGGAGGCCCGGCACCCAGGCGTCGTAGCCCAGGGAGTTGATGGCGTCCATGACGATTCGTCCGTTGGTAACCCGGCTTTCGAGACTCCCGACAACCAGGTTGCCGCAATCCACGAGCAATGTATTTTCCGTGCGCTGGCGGAAGCGTTCAATGACGGAGGCGCAGGCCAGCAGTCCGCCCAGTTTTGTGCCCCGCGCATTTTCGTTGGGCAGGATGTGTCCAGCCAGGTCCGTGGTATGGATAATCGTCACCGGCACTTCACGCGCATTGGCCGCGCCCAGCGCCAACCCCAGTACACATACGCATGTCAACAGTTTCAGCATGGTCATTCCGCACTCGATCTTGCATGCCGCGGGACCGCGCCGTGCCCTCGCCCGGACCCGCTATTTCAGGCAATCCTGCGCTCTTTCTCCTCGTGATCAACCACCCCGAGCGCGTCACGATGGCCCAGGATGGTATTTTTGGTGATGCGGCATGTTTTCATATCCTTGTTCATGGGGACCTCATACATGATATCCAGCATGACATGTTCGAGGATCGAGCGCAACCCGCGCGCGCCGGTGCCCTTGGCATGGGCGATATTCGCCAGTTCCTGCAAAGCCGTCGGGGTGAAACTCAAGTCCACGCCCTCCATCTCGAGCAACTTGGTGTATTGTTTGATCATGGCGTTCTTCGGCTCGGTCAGAATCCGGACCAGTTCATGTTCGCTCAGCTCGTCAAGCGTGGTGGCCACGGGCAGGCGTCCGACAAATTCGGGGATCAGTCCGTAATGGACAAGGTCCTCGGGCTCGACGCGCGCGCGCACGGCCAGGGCATCAGAGGTATCGGTGCCGTATCCGAGCTTGGCCTTGCCGGTGCGACGACGGACAATATCTTCGAGCCCGACAAAGGCCCCGCCGCAAATAAAGAGGATGTTCTTGGTATCCAGTTTGACATATTCCTGCTGCGGATGTTTACGGCCGCCCTGCGGGGGGATATTGGCCACGGTGCCTTCCAGGATTTTCAGCAGCGCCTGCTGGACGCCCTCGCCGGAGACATCGCGTGTGATGGATACATTTTCCGTGCGGCGACCGATTTTGTCGATTTCATCGATGTAGATAATGCCGATGCCGGCGCGCGCCACATCAAACTCGGAAGCCTGCAGGAGGCGCAGGAGGATATTCTCGACATCCTCGCCCACATACCCGGCTTCCGTGAGGGTGGTGGCATCGGCGATACTGAACGGGACATCCAGCATGCGGGCCAGGGTTTTAGCGATGAGCGTCTTGCCGCTGCCAGTGGGCCCCATGAGCAGGATATTGCTTTTCTCGATCTCCACATCTTCCTGGCGTCCCGCCTTCCGCGAGTCCTGCTGGTAGGTGACGCGCTTGTAATGATTGTGGACGGCAACGGAAAGGACCTTCTTGGCATGGTCCTGCCCGATCACATATTCATCGAGCAGGGCTTTGATCTCATGCGGCTTGGGCACCTTGAGGGAAAACATATCCTTCTGGGGCGCCTTGCCGTCCTCCTCTTCCGTCAGCATCGAATTGCACAGATGCACGCACTGACTGCATATCTGGACCCCGGGACCGGCGATCAGCCGCTCGACCTGGCTCTGTGGTCTTCCGCAAAACGAGCAGCGCCTGTTTTGATTTTTGTTTGAGGCCATGGCTTACTTCTCTTTCTGTACTTTTTTGCTGTCTTCTTCCTTGCGGCTTGCCACCACCTCATCGACCAATCCGTAGGCCTTCGCCTCGGCGGCGGACATAAAGAAATCGCGGTCGGTATCCTTCTCGATATCATCGAGGGTCTTGCCGGTATGGGTGGCGAGGATGTGGTTGAGGACGTCTTTGAGGCGCAGGATTTCCTTGGCCTGGATGCTGATATCCGTGGCCTGACCCTGCACGCCACCGAGCGGCTGATGGATCATAATGCGCGCGTTCTGCAAGGCATAGCGCTTGCCGGTGGCGCCCGCGGTGAGCAGGACCGCCCCCATGCTGGCGGCCTGACCGACACAATACGTGGTCACATCGCACTTCAGGAACTGCATGGTATCATAGATTGCCAGGCCGGCGGTCACGGCCCCTCCGGGAGAATTGATATACAAATTGATATCTTTGCTCGCGTCTTCGCCCTGCAAAAAGAGCATCTGGGCAATCACCAGGTTACTGACATCATCATCAATGGCGGTCCCGATAAAGATAATCCGGTCCTTTAATAAACGCGAATAGATATCGTACGCGCGCTCACCCCGCCCGGTTTGTTCAACAACCATGGGAACTAACATCTGATTAAACTCCTTCATGTATTCACTCCTGGTAGCGAGTGTATGTATTCCATTCTGTGCGACAGTGCAGGTCACTCGCTAACTTGGGCTTGATCGATCAGAAAATCAAGCGTTTTCCGGTCACGGAGTTGGCCGCGCAACGTATTCATTTGCTGATCATTCTCATAGTATTTGAGCAATTCTTTCACATCCATCCTGTTGTGTATCGCCTGCATCAGGATATCCTGTTTGATTTCATCCATGCTGACGTCAATCTTTTCCTCGCTCGCGATGCGATAGAGGATATAACGCAACTTGACCCGCTCCTTGGCGCTATGCGCGGCGCTGGCAAACAATTGGTCCTTGTGTTCCGTGATTTCCTCCTCCGTCACGCCGCGTTTGAGGTTCATGCCGACGATGTTTTGGATTTCCTGACGGGTCGCCTCTTCCACAACGGATTCGGGCAAATCAAAGGACGTTTTACTGAAAAGCTCCTTAATGATCTGGTTGCCCCGATCCGTGCGATCACGCTCCACCTTCGTTTTCGCGATGCTTTCGCTGATTTTTTCGCGAAGATCCTCCAGGTCGGCAACATTGACATCTTTAAAAAATTTCTGGTCCAATTCGGGCAGTTTGGGGGAACGGACCTTGAGTATCCGCACATGGTACACCGCGGTTTCAATGCCCAGCACCTTCAGCTTTTCGTGCTCGCCGATCTCGATTTCAATATCCAGTTCATCCCCGACGCGATGCCCCACGAGACCCTCCACAAACCCCGGCAGGAACTGATTGTCCTTCACCAGCGGAATCCAGGCCCCTTCACCCACACATAACTCCTTGACGTCTTCGTGTCCGGAGATGTCGAGCGGTGTCCCGTTTTGGGTGGCCTGGTAGTCAATCTGCACAAAATCGTTGTCCGCCAATTCACCTTCATCCATGTCTTCGTAGGAGGCCATCCGTTTGCGGACATTTTCAATGGCCTCATCAATCTCCGCCTCTTCCACCGTTGTCGGCAGGGCCGTTACAGGGATATTCTTGTATTCAGGCAGTTCAAATTCCGGGGGCACGTCCAGCGTGTACGTGTAGGTAACGCCCTTTTCAAAGGATTCCAGCTTCCCGCTGAAATCCATCAGGGTGATCGCCGCAATTTTGTGCTCAGTAATCGCGGTCTTGTACCCATCGGACATGAGCGCTTCCCCGACACGGGTCAGCATCTCGCCAGCAAATTTCTTGGCCACCAACGCGCGCGGCGCGCGCCCGGGCCGAAAACCGGGAATGTTCGCTTGCTTCACATAGGTGTTGAGCATCAATTCGTATTTATCCTTCACCTCATCGGATGAGTATGAAATCTCAAGGGTCTTCCGGCATGGTCCGGCGTCTCTAATATCTACTTGCATCTATCTAGCATCTCCATAGTTATGGTTCAACCCGCTATCTAATAAGCGCGTTAACATAGGTCAGCGTTCGGGCAGCGTCAACAGGATATCGTTGCCAAGGCGACAAAATAATCCCCGCGGGTATTTCCCGGTACCATTGCTTGCCAGAGCGCCCCGTATGGTGTATGAGTGGTGTAAGTTAAATCATGCGTGTTGAGATTTTACTTTAATTAATTGCAGGAGAAAATGTTATGAAGCAAAGCATGCTGTGTTTGTCGTGCTTTTTGATGGCGGCAGCGCTGTGTATATGCGGTTGCCGGAAGGTGAAAGTTGATGGTATGAAGGAAAAAGCTGAGTATGTGCGTGTTGTGAACGACGGGTCGCGGTTCTGGTTTTCAAAGGGCGATGAGGAGTTTCTCGCCCTGGGCGTGAACTGCCTGCTGCCCACGGACCACGAGGACCAATCCGGACGTCCTTTCTACAACGCGCTGGCGCTTCATGACGGGGATATGGAAAGCTGGGCGGCGGAAGTCACCAACCGCCTGCATGCCTGGCACTTCAACACAGTCGCCGCGTGGAGTCACGAATACCTCTACACCAACAAACCCATATACCACACCCGGGTCGTCTGGTTCGGGCATTGGGGCTCGGACACGGACATGCGCCTGATGGATGTCTTCTCGGATGAATACGCGGCCAATATCGAGGAAACCGCGCAAAAATTTGTCGCGCCCCACGCCCGGAATGAATACCTGATCGGCTATTTCATTAATAACGAGTTGCCCTGGTACGGCCTTCGCGGCTGGCCCACCGCTCCTCATATATCCCTGTTCAGCCGCTATATGCGCCTGCCCCCCCTGGCCCCCGGCAAGGTGGAACTGGTCACCTTCATGAAAACGGAGTACCAGGACGATTTTGCCTCGCTGGCGGAGGACTGGCAGGTCCGCGCCGACTCGTTCGAAGAGCTGGCCGACATCCGCCGTATCCGTCCGGCATCGCCGCGGGCCAAACAACTCATCTTTGAATGGACCGGCGTGGTCGCGCACCGGTACTACCAACTATGTGTCGGGGCCATCCGGCGGTACGATCCCAACCATCTGATCCTGGGCTCCCGCATGGCCGGCACGGCCCCCGTGCCCGTACTCAAGGCCTGCGGGGAATTCTGCGATGTCGTCAGCATGAATCACTACCGCAAAACCGGCGATTTCGGGACCGAACAGTTGGGCGCCGTCGCCGCCCTGACCGGCAAACCCGTCATGATCACGGAATTCTCCTGGCGCGCCATGGAAAATAACTCCGGGTGCCTCAACCGCAAAGGCGCGGATGTAACCGTCGCCACCCAGGCGGACCGCGCCGAATGTTTTCGCCGCTACGCGCGGGAGGCCCTCGAACAACCTTTTATTATTGGATATGACTGGTTCCAGTATTTTGACCAGCCGCCACATGGTCGCTTTGACGGGGAAGATTCCAATTACGGGCTCGTGGATATCCACAACGAAGTGTATGCCGGACTGACGGAGGCCATCACGGAAATCAACCGGCAGGCGGAGGATATTCACGCGACCAGCACCCTGCCCTTTCCTGAATTCGATCCCGATGTCCTCGTTGATTACCGCGCCATTACCGTGCGCGATACCGACACCCCCCTCCTGACGCCGGTCCGCTGGGCCGACGGCCAATCCGCCATCTATGAATACAGCGACAAGGAAAACGGAGCGCTCATCGAGATCAAAGCCCCCGGGGAACAGCGTTCGATTACCGTGCATACCGGCCACGGCTGGGGCTGCGGCCTCACCCTGCCCGCCCCACGCGGGCAACATCCCGACGGCTCGATGAGCCTGAAAGGCGCAAAGGAAATTGTCGTGCGCCTGCACGCCTCCAGGGATTTCCTCTTCAACCCCGGCCTCAATGAATCCGGCCACGGGCCGGTGGATGCCCAGACATTCGACGGTTTCGGGCAGGCCGACGGTGAATCGTTCACCCACATGACGATGACGGGCGAAGCCGGCCTGCACGACTATGTGATCTCTCTCTTCGATCTGGAGGAAAATCCCCATCATGGCAACCAGCGGGGCAACAAGACCGTGGATACGGAAGCGATTGCAGAGATTATCCTGTATTTCCCCGCCAACCAGGGAACGTTGGATTTAAAGCTGGATTCCGTGACCATAAAATAGTATACGTACCCAGTTATTACTTAAGAAAGAGGTCGATTGAATGAAGAAGTATTGCCCTGCGTACACATCTGTTTCCCTGCTGTTCGCCTCCCTGTTTGTCCTGTGTTCCTGCTCCTTTGCGGCCGCCCCCCAACCCGTCGCGCTGCCGACAGCAGATACCCCGATAGCGGATATCACGTTTGTCTCCTTTGATACGGAAACGACAGGTTTCGGCCCGAAAAACCAGAGCATCCTCGAGATCGGGGCGGTGAAATTCAAGAACGGGGAGGTTATCGAAGAAAAAGAATGGCTGATCAATCCGCCGCATCCCATTTCCTACTGGGCAAAAAACGCGCACGGGATCACCGAGGACATGCTTAAGGACAGCCCGGAATTCAGCGCGGTCTTTCCCGAATTCAAGGCCTTCATCGGTAACGCGGTCCTGCTGGCCCACAACGCCCAGTTTGACGTGGCCTTTATGCACGAAGAGATTGAGCGCATAAAGGCGCCCCCGCCGCCGAACCCCGTCCTCAACAGCCTCGCGGTTTTCCGCGCCTGGTTCCCGGAGGCGGAAAGCCACTCGCTCGAACCCCTCAGCAGCCACCTGAACATCACGGGCGGCACCTACCACCGGGCCACCGCCGACGCCTACTACGTGGTTGATATTTTCAACGAAGGAATAAAGCGGAAGCCGGAACCCTATACCTATGGCGACCTCGTGCGCGACGCCGGGCAGATACTTCACTTCTAGCCGCATTTTTCTGCTTGCATATAAAAAAACTCTCTACTACCCTCCACAGACCCCGGCGGTTAGCCCACCGGTGAAACGGAGTGAATTTAGTAAACCACAAACACAGGAGTGTATATATGAACGAAAAATATGAGGCTTTACTGAAAAGCAAAATGAGTGAGGAAAGCTACCAGAAGCTGGTCGCTCTCGAAAACAAGAAGTTATTTGATTTTGTCGGCGAGTACGTCGAATTGTGTGAACCGGATTCCGTGTTCATGTGCGACGATAGCGATGCCGACGCCGAATACATTCGGCAGCAGTCCCTGAACAAGGGCGAAGAACACAAACTGGCCAAGGACGGACAGACCATTCACTGGGACGGCTACGGGGACCAGGCGCGCGACAAAAAGAACACCAAATTCATGGTGACGGCCGAAAACCTGCCCAAGATGGGCAACCTTAACTGCGTGGTCTACGAGGAAGGACTCGAAGAAATCCGCTCCATCGCCAAGGGCAATATGAAAGGCAAAGAGGCCATCGTGAAACTCTTCTGCGAATGCCCCACTATGAGCCCCTTCTCCATCGGATGCGCCCAGATTACGGATTCCTACTACGTCTCCCACTCCGAGGATATCCTCTACCGGCGCGGCTATGAGCACTTCCTGAAAATGGAAGATAAAAACGACTTCTTCCGCTTTGTGCACAGCGCGGGCGAACTGGACAGCCGCGGCTGCACCGTGAACCTCGATAAGCGCCGCATCTACCAGGACCTCGTTACCAATACGGTCTATTCGATGAACGCGCAGTACGCGGGCAATTCCGTCGGACTCAAAAAACATTCCATGCGCCTGGCCATCAACAAGTCCGGCAACGAAGGCTGGCTATGCGAGCACATGTTTATCATGGGATGCGTCAACGAAGAAAAAGACCGCACCACCTACTTCTGCGGAGCCTATCCCTCCGCCTGCGGGAAAACGGCCACGGCCATGATCCCCGGTGAAAAAATCGTCGGCGACGACATTGCCTACTTCAAAAATATGAACGGCGAATTCCGCGCCGCCAACGTCGAACGCGGCATCTTCGGAATCATCCGCGACGTCAACGCGGATGACGACCCGGTCATCTTCCGTACCCTGATGTCCGAAAAGGAAATGATCTTTTCCAATGTCCTGCGCGGACCGGACAACCAGCCCTACTGGGACGGCATGGGCGTGGAAACCCCGCAAACCGGCGACAACCACAGCGGCGCCGACTGGACCGAAGGCAAAACCGACGCCGACGGCAAGACGATCGCCATCTCGCACGCTAACGCGCGTTATACCCTCCGTATGGAGTACCTCGAAAATCTCGACCCGGAATGGAACGACCGCAACGGGGTCAAGGTGGGCGGCGTCATCTATGGCGGACGCGATTCCGACACCTGCGTGCCGGTCGAGGAATCCGCCGACTGGGCCGACGGCATCATCCTCAAGGCCTGTACCCTTGAGTCCGAGACCACCGCCGCCATCCTGGGCAAGGAAGGCGTGCGCGTTCCCCAGCCCATGGCCAACCTGGACTTCATCAGCTATCCCATCGGGAAGTACATCCAGAATAACCTGAGCTTTGTCGATGGCATGAACGACGTGCCCCGCATCTTTGCCACCAACTACTTCCTCAAAGATGAAGAAGGCAGTTTCTGCACCCACAAGCTGGCCAAAAAAGTCTGGCTCCACTGGGCGGAGAAGCGTGTTCATGGCGAAGTCGAGGCCCTGCGCACCCCCACGGGCTTCATCCCGCTCTACGAGGACCTCCAGGCCCTCTTCCGCGAAATCTTTGATGAAGACTACAGCCGCGAAGGCTATGACTACCAGTTCAGCTTCCGCTGCGATGCCTGGCTGGCCAAACTGGAACGCTGTGCCGAGTACTTCAAAAAGAACATCCCGGACTGCCCGACCGTGGTCTACGATACCTGGACCGCCGCCGCTAAAAAAATTCAGGCCGCCAAAGACCAATACGGCGCCATCATTAAACCGGGCGCCTACAACGGCTGATCTCCCCAACCCACCGGGTTGAAATATCCATTCAGGGTAGCGGCGCGAATGCGCCGCTACCCCAAACCCCGCCCTCCACACATACTGCAAGAAAACACAACAGGCACAGCCTTGGATGGAAATCTGGTTGCGGTTGTGGCAAAATTGGGAATGACAGATAAGTTGGTCATCATAACAGTATACGCATTATGAAAAACAAAATGATATGTGACAATTGTGGCACGACAGGAGTAATGCTAAAAAGCATCACTCGCAGTTTTGGCAAGGGTGATAACGTCGTTGTCATTGATGAAATTCCCCTTCATGTTTGCCCTCACTGCGTCGAAAGCTATTTTACTGCTGAAACACTCCAAGAAGTTGAGCGAATTCGGATGCATCGTGAAGGATTAACCGCACGAAGTATGGCTCCAGTTCTCACGTATGTATAGAAACTTGGCTAACAAACAAATCCACCAGACAGATGCTCTGCATCCGCTGGTGATTTAGGCCGTTAAGGAAGTGAAAATATGATCCGGAAGCCGTTTGGCATGTGATCGGGGATGCGCAACGGCAATCCGCACAGCGCAGAATCCGGTCTATTGTCCTTCCCTGTTTTCCACTTTTACCCGGTAAAGCTGTAAGCCTTCACAGCGCAGCACGATGTCTGTATAACTGTTCTGGGGAGATGGAAGGTTGCTGACTATCGGGCTGAATTCACTCCAGATGTTCGAGGCATAGTATAAGGTGTAAAATCGATCCTCCGCCATGGTGCCCTGCCATGTGATCACATTCAACTCATTATCCACACCACACTTTTCAGTGAAAATACGCAACACAGACGCCGAGTTGGTATATTGCGTGCCGGCTACATATTCCTGCCAGTTGCATGATCCATCGTTGTCGGTATCCAGCAGGGTCGCGGCGTCAAAATCGTTTGTCAAACCACTCTCTGCCAGCCACCAGTGCGGCACCCCGTTGGAAGCCATAATGGCATTCATCACAGTATGCACATCAACCGCATTGGTGACATCAAACAACACCACCGCATTAGTGTACCCAATCGACGCGCCATCAACTAAAACCTCATCCAGCAGCCAATAGTCGGCCGGGACCAGGTCAACACAGGTCGATTCGCCATAGGGCACCACAATTTCGCCGGCGCCGAGAATCGTCCCCCCCGGACTACTCGAAAGGGTAACAATGCTGGCCTGGACATATTCAAACCCATTGGTTTTCACGGTAGTGCCGAATGTCGGAGATTCGATAACCACATCCCCCAACCCCACCTCGTTTGAGGCAGTACACACAACCAATTGTGTCGGTGAATAATCGGCAATAATCTGGGCTTCCGCCCCACACAAGGTAACACGTGACACATCGCCATAACCCAGATTTTCGCCATATATGGTCACCAGGGTGCTGCCCACATGCCCTCCTCGTGCTGGAGACACACCGCCAACCCCATTGATGCCATGCTGCGATTTCCAGCACTGCGAACTCTCATTACCACTACTGTCCGCCCCACCGGCGATATAGATTTCATCTGACCACACAGCCGATCCAAATCCATAACGAGCCTCGGGCATGCCGGTCATTTCCACCCAGGCACGGCCGTCAAAGACCAGCACATTGGTATGGGCCCAAACCCCATTCTCATAGTAATTCCCACCGACCAGGTGCGTGCGCCCCCGGCATGTCAACGTGGCAAGTTGTTCGCGTGGGTAGGGAAGCTGGAGCGCGGCCTGCTCAATCCAACGGCCATATTTCAGGGAATAGACCGTATCAAACGTCGTCCCCATAGTACTGCCCCCAAACAGAGTCAATGCCCCCTCGTGCGACGCCAATCCCATCAAACTCACAGCCGTAGGCAGCGTACCGGCGTGCTGCCAGTTCGTGCCATGAAATGTATATACCGAATCAAAATACATGGGGGGCCCGGCACTCCCGGAGTACCCGCCCGCAATATACATATCACCATCATGTACCGCCACATCAATGCAACTGAACTGGCCGCCATCCGGGGCCGGCGCAGGGGTCCAACTCGTCCCGTCAAACCAGTAGGCATTGGTTGTCGATCCATCGTATGAACCGGCATGAACATACAGCCGCCCCCCCCATGGCGCGGACGACATATACCAGGC
>RZZM01000514.1 GCA_009929845.1 Spartobacteria bacterium | reverse complement strand
AGTCAGCCAGACATCTTCAAGGACGATGGTCTGGAAGATATCCCACCCGCCGGTGTTGGGCAACGGCATCGCGCCGCTTACATCCGTATCGTCTATGGAAATCGCCACCTGACGGTTGTCATAGGGCGTGGCCACCCGTAGCGCGATATCATACAGCCCGTCCGCGGGAACCGCGATAGTATACCCGGCCCATTCATTGGCCGCGTTGGCATACACGCGATACCCACCGGACCCATCGGTCATTGTATAGATATCCACATCAACATCGGGGCGATAAGCGGCGCCGGCATTACCGGGGGTGGTATCCAGATACGAACGTCCCGGACCATCCACATCAAAATCTTCCGCTTCGATGCGCCCCGGAACCACCCAGGGCGTTCCGCCAAAGGGACCGGACGAAAAAGTGACCTCCCCGATTTCGATGTAATTCACGTAGAGGTAATGCGTATCGACCGCAATACGGATGACGTGTGTTCCCGCCGTAAATGCAACATCGGGAATGATGACTGTCTGAAAGATATCCCATCCGCCCGTGTTGGGCAACATAGTCGTTCCGCTAACATTCACGCCATCCACCCAGACGCTCAAGGCCCGGTTGTCATACGGCGTGGCCACACGCAACGCGATGTCATACGTGCCTTCCTCGTCCGCATTCACCGTATATTCCAGCCACTCGCCCGCCGCGTTCATATATACGCGGTACCCGCCATCCGCATCGTCCGTCGCGTAAATATCCACATGATCATTCGTACGGTAGGCGCCGCCCGCGTTGCCTGCCGTCGTATCGCGATAAGCAATGCCTGGTCCGCCCTTGTCAAAATCCTCGGCCTCCATGCGACAGGGCATCGACGGTGTCACGCCACTGAACGCTTCCCGTCTTTCCCCCGACACGCTCCCTGCAGCGCCGACATCCAGAAAATTGATGTAAAAATAATGGATCTCACCGGATACCCGCACAACGTGGTCTCCGGCTGTCAGATTGACATTTTCAATGACGATTGTCTGAAAGATATCCCATCCGCCCGTATTGGGCAACATAGTCGTTCCGCTAACATTCACGCCATCCACCCAGACGCTCAAGGCCCGGTGGTCATAAGGCGTGGCCACACGCAACGCGATGTCATACATGCCTTCCACATCGGCATTCAGCGTGTATTCCAGCCACTCGCCCGCCGCGTTCATATATACGCGATACCCGCCGTCCATATCGTCCGTCGCGTAAATATCCACATGATCGTTCGTACGGTAGGCGCCGCCCGCGTTGCCTGCCGTTGTATCGCGATAAGCAATGCCTGGTCCGCCCTTGTCAAAATCTTCGGCCTCCATGCGACAGGGCACCGAAGGCGTCACGCCACTGAACGCTTCCCGTGTTACGCCCGCCACGGTACCCGCGGCGCCGATTTCAAAATAATTCACATAGAAATAGTGGGTATCGGCCCGAATCTGGACAATGTGTTCCCCCTCCGTCAGACTGATATTTTCCAGAAGGACCGACTGGAAGATGTCCCATCCGCCCGTGTTGGGCAGGAGGATGGCCCCGCTCACGTCTACACCATCAATGAAGATGCGCAAAGCGCGTGAATCATAGGGTGTGGCGCATCGGACAGCCACCTCATAGATGCCGGACGTCTCGGCGAACACTGTATATTCCATCCACTCGTTCGCCGCGTTCATGTAGACTCGGTATCCCGGTCCCTCATCATCGCTCGCATAGATATCCACATCATCGCCTCGGTATTGGCCACCGCTGTTCCCGCTTGACGCATCATGATAAGCAACGCCTTCCCCGCCCGTGTTGTAATCTTCCGCTTCGATGCGGCAAGGAACGAGCCAGGCACTCCCTCCATATGGCCTGCTGTCGATTGATTCAGGGTCCGTGCCGTCAATAAAGAGTTCCTGGGCATCGGGTATACCGTCATTATCCGTATCAATGTCCCCTCGCGCAACAAGATAGTAGCGGGCAAAAATATCTGATATCGCCGGGCGATCAACCGATCCGGCATCTGTCCAAACCACCGCTGACAATCCGCCAACATCAATGTTGTCCTCAGCAACACACCACCCGCTTTCACTATCGAAAGAGTCAGTTTCATCCAGGTCCTGATAGAATATATCGAGCAGTTCACCCGGCATGCCCCACGTCGCAATGGTCAGTGTAAGTTCGGTGCCCGCGGCATTCAGTTCCATATTTTCAATCACAGGCGGCGTGCCATCCGTCGGGAAAACATCCGCATATGGTCTTGGCTCCGTCCACTCGAAATTTTCTGAGGAGACCCGGTTAAACCAATAGCCATTCCCCATAATCAACGTCTCATTCGCCAGCAGATTATCCTGGTCGAGCCACATGCCATGATTAGGGGATTCGGGATCATCCAGCAACCAGAACTGATTGGGGGCCATCGGTTCGATGATCTGATCGGCGCCGGACGCTGCCGCCGCGCCGGTTGCGCCATCCAACGACAACTCCGTGTCGTTGAGGGCAATTCTTGTGCTGTAGGGGTAACTGAAAAGGTTGAGTGCGGGATAGAGAACAACCGAAGACGCGGCATCGAAAACCAGATTTCCCGTCAGGAAGACATCCTGGGTATTGCCCTGCCTGTTTTCAAGCCAGAAAGCCTCCCCCGGATAAATGTACATGCTGGACGTACTCCATGACACATCATTCTCGAACCAGTACCCGTCTTTAAGCGGATCGCCCGTCTGGTGCGACTGCCGATTTGATTATGTAGTAATTTGACCGGTTTGAAAATGCTGATGGTCTTCTTCTGCGTTTTCTTCAAAAAACATCAAATATAATATTT
>RZZM01000513.1 GCA_009929845.1 Spartobacteria bacterium | reverse complement strand
CTGGGGGCGGACGGGATAGCTGTTGACCAACTCGCCCTGGCGCAGCAGCCATAACCATTCGTATTCGGTGGCGCCCGAATAGGTGCGGAAGTAGGGACAGTACCAGACGGTGATGGCGTTGGTGTCGGGTTCACCGGCAGGCGTCAGTGGCTGGGTCCATTCGTAACGGAAGACATCAACGGTATGACTGCCGCTTTGTGGCGCGCCATGGAAGGGCTCGCTGTCGTCGAGGACCATGGACCCGATGTGGGTCATGCCGGTCCAGACTTCGACCCAGTCGTTGGAATAGGCGCTCCAATAGGCCACTCGCATGCCGACTTCGCTATCCACGGAACTGGTCGGGGCGATATCGGGAGCGTTGGCCAGGACATGAAAAACGGTGGTCGTGCGCACATAATCGATTTGCAGGAAACGTCCGAAGCCGTTGGTTCCGGGCAGCGGCTCGAGCAGGGGATCGTCGGACGCGCTGCTATGGTAGCCCCAGTCGCGGATCAGGGCGGGGGCATAATTTCCCTGGTAGAAGCGCGCGTCGTCCATGCGCAGGGTGGCGGCATTGCTGCTGGCGGCCAACGAGTTGGAGTAGTGCATGGTGACGGTCACGCGCACTTCATACAGGTCGTTGCTTTCGCAGGCGCCGGTGACATAATATTCCCGCCAGGCGTTGTCCGCGGGGATGGACAGATTGGTGATGGTTTCGGGCTGGACCTCGCGGGTGAGGGACCGGTCAAACCATTGCAGGCGGATATCGGCCTGGGTCATGATGAAGTTGGTGTCGCGCAGCATCCAGACGGCAAAGGTATAGACCCCGGCGCCGGGGGTCATGTTCTGGGAGATGCGGGTGGTATAGCTCTGCGCGTTGGTATCTATGCCGTCGAACAGCGCGCACCAGGCGCCGCCGTTGCGTCCGCCCCAGATCGAGCGGTAGTTGGCCACCAGGGGTTCCTGCGCGTACCATTGACTGCCGCTGAACCAGCCGTTGGAGCTGCCTTGTTCAAATCCGGGATTCGCGAGGCTGTGCACGCCGCGATAGGGGCCCTCGTAGATTTCAACATCATCCACCTGGATACGGGCCTCCCCGCCAGCGGCCGCGCCGAAACATCCATCCACCGAGGCAATGAAACAGGCCATATCCGACGCAGTGTTCGTGCCGGTGACGTAAATGTGATGCCAGCTTTTGTCACGGGGCATATCGGTAATGTCGGTCAGGTCGGACTGCACCTTGTCGCCGTTGTTGTCATACCAGTCCAACCGTAGATGCAGGCGGCGCGGATTGATATCCGGTTCGGCCAGGATCCACGCCGACAGGGTATAGACGCCGCCGGTGGTCTCCACCGCCTGGAAGATCGCGTTGTCGTCGAGGTAGTCATTGGTATGCCAGGAGGGAATCCATGCGCCGTAGAGCCCCGCGTGCGCCTGCCAGTCGCCGCGGTTCGGCTCGCCGAACCCGGACCACCCGGTTTCGTTCCAATGGCTTGAAACGATTACCGGATACTCGAATCCGCCATTGGTGAAGGCCTCGCGAATCTCCGGACGCTGATGCCAGTAGTAATAATCCTGGTCCTTGAAATTCGTGCTGAACATCTGAGGAAACACCGGATAGTTGTTGGAAACGGACGGGCCCACGCGGACCAGATACTTTTTGCCGGTGGGAAGTCCTTCGTAGGTGGTTTCCAGATAGGGGGAATAGAATACCCGGAACGGTTGTTCGTAGGGCGCGCCATTGCTCGATGGATGGGCCCAGGCATATTCCCAGACATCCAGCGTGACAATATCGTTACTTGGCGCATGGTGAAACGTTTCGTTGGTCAGGGTGGTTGTTCCGCGCAACGTCATGTTCGAATAGATGGAAATGTAATCCTCATCATTGGTCAGGTGCGGCGGGCGGTAGCTGATATACATCCGGGGGATACACGACTC
This sequence comes from Spartobacteria bacterium, assembly GCA_009929845.1. Lineage (GTDB taxonomy): Bacteria > Verrucomicrobiota > Kiritimatiellia > RZYC01 > RZYC01 > RZZM01. The sequence goes on along the minus strand of RZZM01000513.1, from coordinate 884 downwards.
ATCCGGATATTTCGCGGTCGATGGATGCGTGGCGAGGAGGCGGAATACGGTGGTGGACGCCGCGTAATTGATGTGCAGGAAGGAACCGAATGCATTGGTCCCGGGAACCTGCTCCACGGTGGGGTCAAACCGGGGATTGTTATGATAGGCCCAGTCCATGATCACCGGTTCGCTGTACGGCTCCAGGATAACGCGGGCATCATCCAGGTAGGTGGACTGGCCCGAGTCGCTGTCGTATACGCATTCGACCCCGACGCGCAGCTCGAACAGGTTGGTCAGCGCACAGCTTGCGGTGAAGGAATAGCGGGTCCAATTGGTGGCCAACACGGCGATATTGGTGCTCGCGGACGCGATCAGGTTTGTATAGGTGGCATCGCGCCATTCCATAAAGAGGCGCGTCTCGTGGAACGTCATCAGGGGTTCGCGCTTGATCCACATCGTAAATGTCCAGGCGCCGGTGGTTTCCGGGTAGAGGTGCTGGCAAAGCACGGTGCGGTTGGAGGTTGTGCCGCCCCAGCCTTCCAGGACGGCGCCCCAGTCGCCGGAGTGTCGGTCCCACTGACGCCGACTGTTATGCAGGCCCTGGGTGGTGACATTCCACTGACTGCCGTTCCAGGCCGGTTCGTTGGTGACGCCCAATTCAAACCCGCCGTTGACCAGGTACGGGTACGCCGCATACGCGCCGGGATAGAACAGCGCGTCATCCGCCTGCAACGAGGAACCGGGCAGACCGGCGTCGCATTCCGCCAGCAACTGAACGCGCGCGAACGCCAGCGCGTTGCTGACGCAAGACCCGGTGACGTGCGCCTCGTGCCAGAGACCATCCGACGGCAGCAAAGACAGGTCATGGACCGAGGCCGCCTGGAGACTGTTGGTCTGGTCAT
>RZZM01000512.1 GCA_009929845.1 Spartobacteria bacterium | reverse complement strand
CGCCACCATTTCGACATTGTAGTCAAGATAACGGTTGAAGAAGCGTTTGATCCACTTCCAGGCCTCGTCCAGTATCCCGTTGTATTCGCCGGCGGCAAGCGCGGCATCGGTGGTCGAGAACAGATGTGCCGGCGAATAGACGCCTAATGACTGCGCCTGCACCAGGTCGTTGGAGGTGGCATGGACGGCAACAGGGTTCACCAGCGCAAGAAGCAGGGCCAATAACGGGAGGACGGCAATTCCACTTTTCATAACAGACACTCCTATGTTGACAGTTCAACGTTGTTCAAATTACAGACATGGCCCACAGGGCATTGTTCATCTTTATTTCACGGAAATTTTCTGTTTTTCGCGTTTCGGACAGGCCAGTTCCATGAGATGGCCGTTTTTATCCATGCGCAGCACTACACGCCCCTTTTCGGGCAGATTCACCGGATTGAGCAGCACATGAAGCTGTGATAATTCCTGAAGCTGGTAGTCGCTCAGGGGCACGCCGTTATACTCGCGCCAGAGCACATAATCACATCCCTCTTTCCACCGCGAACAGCCGATGCCTTTCTTGCCGGCCATCAGTTCACTTCCGCATTTTGGACAGGCGCCCCAGCGCGATTTATCGACCTGGCCATAGCCCGCTTCCTTCACCAGCCTGGTCGTATACTCGCTGATTTCCTTCATGAACTGCGACGCGTCATACAGGCCCCGCTCAATCTTCTTGAGCTTCTCTTCCCACTCCCCGGTCATCTCCGGGGATTTCAACTGGTCATCCTGGATCAGGGAGATCAGGAACCGCCCCATATCGGTCGCCTGAAGCTGCCGTTTTTCCCGTTTGATGTAGTTGCGATTCAGCAACGTTTCAATGACCGCGGCCCGGGTGGCCGGCGTTCCCAGCCCCTTCTCCTTGAGGGCCTCGCGCAGGGCGTCGTCTTCAACGAGCTTTCCGGCGGATTCCATGGCGGCCAACAGCGAATTTTCCGTAAAGTGATTGGGCGGCTTGGTCTGGCCTTCCCGGACAAAGGGTGCATGCGGCCCGGTCTCGCCTTTTTGAAATTCCGGCAGCTCCTGGTCGTCGTCTTTCTTTTTCGGCTTGGGGTAAAGCTGCGACCAGCCGGGCGCGATGATGCGCGTGCCTTTGGCCTCGAATTTGACGGTGTTGCTTTCCCCGCTAACCGTCGTGATTTCCTTGACGCAGTCCGGATAGAAGGCGGCGATGAATTGGGTGAGCACCGCTTCGTACACCTTCAGTTGGTTGCCCGCCAGCCCGTGCGGCAGGACCCCCGTGGGAATAATGGCATGGTGATCGGTTACCTTCTTGTCGTCCACGATGCTTTTGGTGAAGGGTAGTTGATCCAGCGCGAGACGCCCGATATCATCCGGGCGGATGGCCGTCAACTTCTTCAATATCTCAACCACACGCGGCTGCATATCCTTTCCGATGTACCGCGAATCCGTACGGGGATAGGTCAGCAGCTTCTCTTCATACAATTTCTGGGCGGTCTGGAGGGTCTGCGCGGCGCTTAACCCATGCCGCTTGTTCATGTCGCGCTGCAGGGTGGTCAGGTCATATAACTGCGGCGGCTTTTCCTTCTTGCGGGCGCCCTTGATGCCCGTGATGACAAAGGGTTGATCGCTGATTTTTTTGAGCAGGGCCTCCGCCTTCGCGGGTTCTTCAAAACGTTTTCCGGTGTATTTGAAGACGACCTCGCGATAGCGGGTGGCCAGTTCCCAGAAGGGCTGGGGAACAAAATTCAGAATCTCATCGTCCCGCTCCACAATCATCGCCAGCACCGGCGTCTGTACCCGGCCCACACTCCACAGCACGCGATCCCCGCCGCCGGAACGACCATAGCGCACGGTGAAACAACGCGTGGCGTTCAGTCCGACAATCCAATCGGATTCACTGCGGTTGCGGGCGGCCGCATACAGGTTGTCGTAGGCATGGCCGTCCTTGAGCGCCCCGAAGGCCTCCTTGATGGCCTCAGTGGTCATCGAACTGAGCCAAAGCCGCCGAAACGGTTTCTGCTCGCATCCGGCCAGGCTCAGCAGGTAGCGAAAGATCAGCTCCCCCTCGCGCCCGGCGTCCGTGGCGCAGATGATTTCCACGGCCTGTCCAAAAAGTCCGCGGATCACCTCGAACTGCTCTTTGACCCCCTTGTTATCAATCAGTTTCAGTTTGAACTCATCGGGGATGAACGGCAGCGAACCCAGCGACCATTTTTTCAGCTCCGGCGTATAATCCCCCGGCTCAAGCAGGGTCACCAAATGGCCGAACGCCCAGGTTACCGCGCACCCCCGGCCTTCATAGTACCCGTCTTTCTTGGTCTTTATTCCCCATACCGCCGCAATATCACGCGCCACGGATGGCTTCTCTGTAACAATGACTTTCATTGTGATAAGAAATCGCTTTCCTGGCAGCGTGGGCACACGCCCATTGGAACTTAGTTTTCATCGTGTGAAGGTAACGGATTGAGGGTAGATGAGTCAAGAAGAAGACCGATACCCAAGCGGGAACAAGGGTCGCTGACTTCAGCGACTGGATTATCCAACCACCACCGGGCCGGCTCGATAGGAATCTCGACTCCAGGGGTCATGTTTGTACAGCAAACCTGGAGGGCGGCTACTCCGTAGAGCCCGGTGCACCGCAGGCTCTTTGGGTAAGATTGGGTGCGGGTACAGGCCGGCTCGATAGGAATCTCGCCTCCAGGATTACTTGTTTTGCCGTATATCTGGAGGGCGGCTACTCTGTAGAGCCCGGGGGCAACGCGGGTTCTTTGGGATAGATGGGGCACGGGTACAGGCCGGCTCGATAGGAATCTCGCCC
>RZZM01000511.1 GCA_009929845.1 Spartobacteria bacterium | reverse complement strand
GGCCGTCGACCGGGAACTGGGCCGGGAGGGCCTGCGTTTTTACACGGGGGTCAGCTACCGGCATTTGCTGGTCTGGCGCGATGGCCCGGTGGATGTGGTCACCCAGCCCCCGCATGATGTAGCCGGACAGCCCGAAGCCGCGCAACGCCCCCGCGGCGAACGCGCGGATGAAATCATTGCACTGATTGAGGCCTCCAAAGGCATCTTGAAGGACCACCCGGTGAATGTCGCGCGACGCGCGGCCGGGAAGAATCCCGCCACCCAGATCTGGCTGTGGGGGCAGGGCCACAGTATGCGCCTGCCGACCTACCGGGAACGCTATAACATCACCGGCGGCGTGATTTCCGCCGTGGACCTGGTGCGCGGGCTGGGCGTGCTTGCCGGGCTTGAAGCCCCTGTCATCCCCGGCGCCACCGGGTTCCTGGATACCAACTGCGAAGGCAAGGTGGCCGCGGCCCTGGATATCCTTGCCCGCAACGATTTCGTGTATGTGCACATCGAAGCGCCGGATGAGTGCGGGCATATGGGGGACGCCGCCAAAAAGGTACAGGCCATCGAGATGTATGAAAAACGTGTCGTCGTACCGATCTATGACGCCCTGCAGGCCGCGGGTGAGCCTTACCGGCTTGTGATCTGCATGGACCATCGTACCCCGGTGAGGCTTCGCGGACATACCGGCGAGCCCGTGCCCATGACGGTTTTTGAAGGACCGGCTTCCCTGGATGATGCGCAGGGGGCATTCGACGAATTTGTCAACGGCGGGAAATCAGAGGCCATGTCCTACGATTTTATCGATGCCTTGTTGAAAGGGTAGGCGCTTACCGGCCTGTGAGCATTCCGGCGCCGCCCGCCGCGAAGAATGTGCCCAGGCCCACGAGGATGATGCCGCACAGGATGATCAGGGCGGCATGGACCTTCGGAGGCATGAAACGGCGCCCTGATGCGACGGCCAGGGCCACCAGCGTGTACCAGGTCAGATCAGAGAGGATATGGCCGCAATAAAAACTGGCCAGGCCGGGCAGGCCCCGTTCAAGCGACAAGGCGGCATAGTTCAAGCCGACGGTGGCCCACCACAGGGGGAAATATGGATTGGACAGGGAGGTCAGGATGCCGGTCAGGATCGGGCCGTGGGTGACGGGTTCTATGTGGTCCCTGGCCGCCGCGGCCTGCTGTGCGGCTTGTTTTGCGCCCAGGGCCATTTGAGCGCCCATCAGCGCAAGAATGAAACCGCCGGCCAGCCCCAGGATACCCATGACCGTCGTATGCGTCAGCCAGGCGCCCAGTCCGAAGATAACCGCCAGCAGAATGGCCAGTTCAATGATGGCATGTCCCAGGACAATCAGCGGCCCGGCCCGCCAGCCCCGTTTCAGGACCTCACTGATGGTGGCCGTGAGTACCGGGCCGGGCATCATCGCCCCGGAAAATCCGACCACAAACGCGCTGGTAAACAAAAAAACTAGCTCCATCATCATGCGTCCCTTATGCCATCGGCGGACAACTAAAATCAATATCGTTCTTTCCTTTTGTGTCTGTTCGGATAACATGCAGGCTCGAAAAAAAGGAATAGAAAATGAAATCATGTGTATTTTTTGACCGCGACGGCATTGTCAACGAGCCCCCGCCCCCGGAAGAGCGGTATGTGCTGAATGTGGAAAAATTCCGACTCATTCCGGGTTTTCTGCACGCCTTGCGCGTTGTGGCGGATAAAGGGTATGCGGCCATCCTCATCACCAACCAGAAATGCGTTGCCCGCGGCATCGTTGCGCAAGAGGAGCTGGACGCCATTCACGCCCACATGCAGCAGCTTATTCGCTCGGCCGGTCTGAAGCTGACGGATATCTACGTTTGCCCGCATGCCGAGGACGATCATCCGGACCGCAAACCCAATCCGGGCATGATCCTGCGGGCCGCGAAGGATCACGCCATTGACCTGTCCCGCTCATGGATGGTGGGCGACAACGAAAAAGATATCGAGGCCGGACAAGCCGCGGGCTGTTGTAAAACTGTGCGGGTGATGCCCGGCGACCTGGCCACCGCCGCCGATTATCACCTTCAGGCCATGGATGAACTCCCCGCCCTGCTTGATAACGAGCTGGAAAACATCAACTGAAATTTTTTAAACTTTTTACTGGAAATCCCGACAGCCCTTACGTATGTTGACCCACCACGAATCAAGGCGCGGTAGCCAAGCGGCTTAGGCACGGGTCTGCAAAACCTGGAACACCGGTTCGATTCCGGTCCGCGCCTCCACCTTTTTACGGTCTTGACCCTGCGGGAGAAGAGCGGTGTTTGGGGCTATGGCTGGATAGGTTCCACGCCGCCCCAGCCCCAGTTGCGGGTGTTGAGCTGGCCGGTGCTGCTTTCCTGGATGTACCAATTGCCGTCGCCGAGCCCGTACACGGCAAGGTCCGTTGTGCCGTCGCCGTCATAATCCGCCGGGACGGGGGTGGCCCCGGGCCAGCCCCATTGTTCCTGGCGCATGTACCCGGTGGCGCTTTCGCGTATGTACCACAGGCCCTGAGCCCAGTCGTAGACCACCAGGTCGGAAATGCCGTCGCCGTCAAAATCACCCGGCAGACGGCTCACGGTGCTCCATCCCCAGGAGTATTGTTCGAGTGACTGACTCTGGCTGGCAAAAATGTACCAGGCGCCGTCGCTTGGATTGTAGACCCCCAGGTCGTCCATGCCGTCACCGTCAAAATCATTGCGACCCTTGCGCATGCGGTCCACCACCGCGGCCCCGAAGGAATAGCCTGCGGCAATGTCAATAACGCCGTGCAGGCCGGGCACGCGGGTGGGGGTGTTGCGCGCGGTGCTGTCGCC
>RZZM01000122.1 GCA_009929845.1 Spartobacteria bacterium | reverse complement strand
AAGTAACTGATACAACGCGGGGTGAGGGACACCGGGTGGAGAAACCCGACCGGTCAGGTATACAAGATACGAGGCCAAGCACATGGCGCGCCAGTCGGTACGGAAGCGGGGACGGAACTGTAGAGGGGTACACTCACGGGCGGTATATAATTCGACGTTTGGTTGGTCGTAGTAGATCAACTCGCAGGTATAAAAGAGATCGTACTGACCAAGAAAGAGGCTCTTGGGGCGTTGCGCGCCCTTGATCATGGTGGCTACCAGTCCGTGTTCAGGGGTCAGCCACGAGACAATCATCGAGGTGTTGGAAAACGGCACACACCGCATTACAAGGGCTTCTGTTTTTACGAGTGGAGTCATACAGGAGACAATGACTTGTAGAGGGCAATCAGGCCAACCGCGACCGCATAGTAAATCAACAGGGCAAGAATGTCGTTCGAGGCCGTCACGAAGGGGCCGGACGCGACGGCTGGATCAATGCGGACCTTGTTGAGTACAATGGGGACAAAGGCGCCGAACACCGCGGCAAAGGTCATGGCTGAAAGCAGGGCCAGCCCCACGGTGAATGCCAGGAACACCGGCGAATAGAATTCGGAAATGTCCGGTGAGGAACGAATCAGGAAATCGGCCCAGATACCGATGATGACGCCGCAGAATACGCCCATGATGGCGCCGGCGGCAATTTCACGCGAAAGCAGTTTGGTGATGCCTTTTCCTTCAAGCGTGCCGAGGGCAAGGCTGCGGATGATGAGGGTGGAGGACTGGATGCCGGTATTGCCGCCCATCGCCAGTACAATGGGCACAAAGAAACTCAGCGCAAGCACCTGCGCCAGGTCGTTCATGAATCGGCGCAGGATGGAACTGGTCACAAACCCGGCCACGAGCGTGATCAGCAACCAGGGCAGGCGCGCGCGGCAGGCCTGCAAAGGGGTCTCATTGTAGAGTTCGGTGTCGTCGGAACCGGCCAGCCGGAAAATATCTTCCGAGGCCTCTTCTTCCATCACATCCATCACATCGTCCATGGTGATACGTCCCACCAGCCGTCCGTCGGCGTCCACCACCGGCAGCGCCGCATGGTCGTACTTCACCATCAGGCGCGCCACCTCTTCCTGGTCGGCATCCGTTTTCACATAGACCACATCGGTATGGGCGATCTCATTTACAATCCGGGTGCGGTCGCGGACCTTGACCAGTTCCCAAAGCCCGATCCAGCCGATCAGTTTGTTTGCCGCATCGACCACGTAGGCGTAATAAAACGGTTCGTCATCATCGAATTCCTGGATGACCGCGAGGGCCTGGTCAATGGTAAGGTCGTCATGAATCGTGAGGACTTCGGGCGTCATGATGCCGCCCGCCGACTCCTCGTCGTATTTCATCAGTTCCCGAACCTCTTCGGAATCTTCCGCCTCCATGAGGTTCAGGACCTTTTCGGAACGCGCTTCGGATAATTCGCCGAGGATGTCCGCCGCGTCGTCACGGTCCATTTCTTCAACAATCTCGGCTAGCTCCGCGTTGGTCAGCGACTTGAGCACATCCACGCTGGCGCGTCCCTCCAGCTCCGCCAGCACATCCGGCTTAATCTTTTCATCAATCAGGTCAAAGACGGGTTCATGGAGTTCGCGCGGCAAGCTCTCAACAATGTCGGCCAGGTCGGTAAAATGATACCCGGTCAGCAGCGTGGCAATCTTTTCCCACTGCTGTTCTTCCGCCAGGCTTTCAATGTATTCTACCGCTTGTTTTAACTGGTGCATGCGTTTGTCCGGTTTTATCCGTCCTTTGGGACAAGGTCTACAAATCCTCAACATACTACAGCAATAATATGGTTTCGCCAAGAACCGTTTTGTTAGGAATTTATCTGTTGATCAGCCGGGCCCGAGCACCCGGCGGCCCGGGCGGTATCCGGCGGCGCCACCATACGAAAAACATCCCATAATGATATTGTGATATTGTTGGGTTCTGCTACAATGCGTCTTCCATTTAATGCGAATATACATTCAGGAGAGAGCAGATGACACAGAAAATTGTGGTGATTGGAGGTTCGGCCGCCGGACCCAAAACAGCGGCCAAGGCGCGGCGCCTCGACCAACATGCGGAAATCGTCCTTTTTCAGAAAGCCCCGGACCTGTCCATGGCCTCATGCGGGTATCCCTACTACGTCGGCGGCACGTTTGATGACCGCAATCAACTCGTCGAAACTCCCACCGGAGTGATCCGGGACACCGCGTTTTTCCTCAAAGCCAAAGGGATTACCGCCTACACACAAACGGAGGTCACCGCTATACGTCCCGATAAAAAAACCATCACCTACAAAAACCTGCTGACGGGCGAGGAGGGGGAAACCTCCTACGATAAACTGGTCATCGCCACCGGCGCGACACCGAATATCCCGCCGGTGCCCGGACGCGATCTCAAGGGCATTACCACCCTGCAGTCCATGCAGGACGCCGAATACCTGCGCGCCGTGCGCGATAGCGGCATGGTGAAGCACGCGGTGGTTATCGGCGGCGGGCTGATCGGCATGGAAACCTGCGAGGCCCTGAACCTGGCCGGCATAGAGATCACGGTCGTCGAACTGCTCCCCCAGATCCTTATGTTCCTGGATTGGGATTTGGCGAAGATACTCGAGACCCATGTCAAGACCAAGGCCGCCCGCGTTGTTACCAATAATCCCGTGACGGAATTCCTGGGCACGGATGGCCATTTATCCGCGGTAAGGTTGAAAGACGGCGCCGAACTGCCCTGCCAACTCGCGGTGATCGCCATCGGAGTCCGCCCCAATGTCCAGTTGGCGCGCGAAGCCAAGCTGGCCGTGGGCGAACGCGGCGGCATCGCTGTCAATGAATACATGCAGACCTCGGACCCGGATATCTATGCGGTGGGCGATTGTATCGAGGTCACCCAGCGCATCACCGGCAAAAAGGTATTGGCCCCCTTTGGCGATCTGGCCAACCTCGAAGGACGCGTGGCGGCGCAGAATATCGTCAATGGCAATGCGGTGACCTTTCCGGGAACCATCCAGACCGGCGTATGCAAGCTCTTTGATTTCGCCGCGGGATCGACCGGCCTTTCCGAAAAGGCCGCGCGGGAATGCGGCTTCAAAAACGTCGTCAGCGTAGTCACCGCCGCCCCCGATAAACCGCATTTCATGGATGCCAAACTCCTGGTGATGAAACTCGTGGCTGATGCCGATACCGGACGAATCCTGGGCATGCAGTGCGTCGGCCCCGGCGATGTCAGTAAACGTGTCGCCGAAGCCGCTATGGCGATCATGGGCAAGATGACCGTGACGGATGTCGCCACCGCCGACCTCCCGTACGCCCCGCCGTTTTCGCCAGCCATTGATAATTTCATAGCCGCCGCGCATGTGCTCGAAAACAAAATCCTCGGACGCATGAAAGGCCTCTCCGCCACCGAGTTCAAAAAGAAACTGGACGCCGGTGACGACATGTTCATCCTGGATGCTCGCGGCACGCCCGAATTCGACGCCATGCGGCTGGGCGTGGGCGAACACCTCATCCCGCTGGGCGCGCTGCGCGCGCGTATCCAGGAACTGCCCGAAGACAAGGACAAAGAGATCATCTGCTATTGCAAAATCTCATTGCGCGGATACGAAGCCGCCAGTTTCCTCGAAGCCCAGGGCTACACCAATGTCAAAGTCCTCGAAGGCGGTATCATGGCCTGGCCCTACGAACGCGAAAAATAGCGTTCCGTGGTCACCGGTTCGCGGCTCGAAGCTGCGCGCTGCTCCTGCCACTCGCACGATCTCATGGTCTCAGCGCCGTCTGGCTCACTGTGGATGGAGGCATTCCTCGGGTCTGCCGCGAGGCGTATGGCAACATGATCATGCCGGAAATGGGCATTGACAGTTTTCGCGATCCTTACTAAAATGTAAGGAATATATAAAAAGTAAGGAGATGCAATTATGGTTACAGCCACATTGACGAGCAAGGGTCAACTCACCATTCCGAAGTCGGTGCGTGATTCGCTTCATCTCCACGCAGGCGATCGTATCACGTTTATTGTTCATAATAATGAAGAGGCCGTGATGAAGCCGGTGACAAAGTCGGTGGACGCCGTATTCGGACGGCTTCACAGTACCGGGCAACCGCACAAAAGCGTTGAGGAAATGAATGCGGCCGTGGCAAAACGAATGAGGGAGCAAAAAGGATGATGGCTGTTGACACCAACATCATCGTACGCTTCCTTGTCCGGGATGACGAAAAACAGGCAGAGGCTGTCTGCAAACGACTCAAGCAGGCAGAAACGCAACGGGAACGTTTCAAGATCCCTTTACTTGTCGTTCTGGAGACAATCTGGGTTTTAGAAAGTGCCTACGATAAGACGAGATCCGAAATACTGGATTCCATTCATGATATGCGACAGATGCCCATATTCGAGTTCGAGGCAGATCGCGTGATCGAGGGCCTTCTCAACGATGGGCCGAAATACAAAGCCAACCTCGCCGACATCCTCATTGCCCACTCGGCCAAGAACGCCGGATGCGATGCGGGTATCACGTTTGACAAGGCGGCAGCACAGCTTTCCTTTTTCAAATTGTTGAAATGACCGCTACGCAGTGCATTGCTGCTGCCGTCGTGCTTTCGGTGATGATTGGTGTGCCGTACTCCATGGCCGTGCTTATTGTGGCATTTGTAGTGACGTCCTATTCTATTGTGGGGGGATTGTGGAGTGTGACACTCACCGACTTTGTACAGATTTTTCTCATTGTAATCGGTATGGCCATTGCGGTGCCTTATGCACTGTCTGCATGCGGCGGTTGGGATACGCTGGTCAGCCAGTTGCCGGCAGAGCGGATGTCATTTCTGGATGGCGTGGGTATTAAAACCATTATTTCGCTGATTGTAATGTATACCGTATCATTTTGTGTCGGCCAAGAGGCCGTGCAGCGATACTATGCCGCCAAAACGGATAAACCCGCATTGGGCGGTTCGTTAATAGCGTCTGGAATCTATGTGGTGTTCGCATTTGTACCTACTGTACTTGGCTTAGCCTGTTTTATATTGGTGAAAAACGGCAATACAAAGAGCATTATTGCACTGCTGATGTTTTCCTTTTCACTCCGGGCAGGCGGTGCTTTTTTCCCGGGATTAATTGCCAGTTTTGTAGTCTTTATTACCTTTTCATTGATTCGCCCGTGCAACAGCGGAACCCAACTGGCTGTCGAATAGAGCTACGTAATCACCTGTCCATCCCATAGCTTCTGCAGGAAGACCCGGACGGGCACGATGTGCACATCATCGAATAATGATGGTCGTTCACTGTCACAGACCCCATAAGCGCGAACATCCAAACCCAAATCCGCTGAGAAACGTTTCTATCCTCGATTGAATCATCTTTGCCAATTTACTGATGAATCTAATAACAGGCATTGACTTATGCACGCAAAATGTGCTTTGCAAAAAATGTGCAAATAAACATGGTGATACTATGACGACAAAAAATGTGACGTTACGAATGGATGAAGATTTGTTGGCGGAACTTCGACACCGCGCTGTTGATGCCCATATGTCGCTTTCGGCCTGGATTACAGCAACCATGTCCGCAATGGTCGCTCCATCGAGTAAAATTGATGAAGTGCGCGAACGGGCTATGAGCAGAATGGAACGTGGATTTCATTTAGGCGGGAAGCCTTGTTCCCGAGAGGCACTTTATGAGCGCTGATTTCTTCGTTGATACAAATGTGCTTGTGTATGCTCACGATCTGGATGCAGGGGAGAAACACGAAAAGGCAAAACAATTGGTGGCCGGATTTTGGCAGGCAAAACCATTGCCATGGATCAGTGTTCAGGTTCTGCAGGAATTAGTTGTGACATTACGTCGAAAAGGAGTTCCCTTATCTATTATACGGGAAAGCTGTGGGATGACATCAAAGTGCTTATCTCTTGAATATAGCAACAGATCATGCTGAACAACTAATGCTGCTATCCAGATATCATTTACAGGGATAGGTGTTCCCTGTTCGCGTAACTGTCGGAAAAGGCGTGCATAATGATGGGTTGTATCTTCATTGGCATAACTGATTTCTACACGGGATGAATTCAGAAATTTGGTTAAGACGCCCTCATTTTTTTTGGCCAGGGTCCCACATTGAAATCCAGCACGTAATTCGGCCAGTGTAATGAAGGGTAGGATGATCCATTCGGCTTTCTGAAAGATTTTCACAACATCCGGCTCATTGTCACAAAAATCACGATACCTGTTCGTATCAATACATATTCTCATTTCCAAAGCTCCAGATCAACCTGATCCATCGCTTCGATTGCACGGTCGAACTCATCATCCTGAATCCATGTACCGGCTAACTCATCAAGATCATGATAAGTCTGTGTCTCGCCATCAATACCCGCCCCTTTCTTTAAGGCTTCAACAGCAATCTCATTAAGGCTTTTATGCTCAGATTTGGCCTTTTGACGGAGTACATCATCCAGGCGTTTCGGTACACGGCGTATAGTATATTGTATGTGAGTTCTTATCATGCCTACACTATATGCTATAAATGCCTGCATGTCTAGCGTGATTGTATTATTTATAAATGTCTCCTCCAATAATGCTCAAGATTCGTAGTTCCACATGACACAAAAGGTTGCAGGTTTTTTGTACACGTTATGGCGCACTCTGTGCTATCGTTTGGCCATGAAGCAGAAGCTGAATGTGGTTGTAGTCGATTGGTCCTGGTTTTGCCCGGCGGTGATGGCGGCGATGCGCGCGACCGGGCGACGGGTGACCGCTGTGCCCCGGTCCGGGGAAGACCTGGCGCGCCGGGTCAGGGAGGCATGCTCACAGCATCAGGCGGACTGCATTTTTTCCATCAATTTCAATCCGCTCCTGGCGGAGGTCTCGCATGCGCTGAATCTGCCGTACCTGGCCTGGAATGTGGACAACCTGGTACGCTCCGATTTCTGTGAACCCCGTTTCGCATCTCCCTCCGTGTGGCTCTTCCTGATCGATAAACCTTCCCTGAATGTCTACCGGCAAAAGGGATATCCGCATGTCCATTATCTGCCGATTGCCTCCGACCTGGAAACGTTCCGGCCCGCGCCAGGGACGCCCGCTCGCTACGATGTCAGTTTCGTCGGGTGTTCGATGATCCGCGAGGGCAATGAATTTCCGGGAGTGATGCGGGATTTGAAAAATCGCGTGGATGGGGCCGAGACGCCCCTGGATAAGCGGATGTACCTTCTGGTGGATCAGGTATTGCGCCGGATGGTCGAGGAGGAATGCCGCGATTTCTTTCATCCCACCCTCCGTGAGCGTCTTGATGAGGCCGCGCAGGCGCTCGGGTTCGACCTGGCCGCCGTCCTTTGGCCGGACCCGGCGTTTTTTCACATTGTCCTGGCCAAGGAAATTTCATCGCGCAAACGCGTCAAGCTCCTCACCGCGCTGGCCCGTCGGCAACCGGTGGATGTGTTTGGCGATCCGGAATGGGCCGCACTGGGGGCGCCAGGACTGACCTGTCACCCGCGCGCGGACTATCCGGCGCAGACCGCGCGTGTTTATCAGCAGTCGCGCATCACGCTGAATATCGAGAAGGTCTACAACACTGCCAGTTTGAACCTGCGGATCATCGACGCCATGGCCTGCGGTTCGTTTGTGCTGACGGAACCAGTGGATGACCTCGCCGACTTTTTCCGCGACGGGGTGGACCTCGCCCTCTTTTCTTCCGCGCGCGAGTTGGAGGAGAAGACGGCCTATTATCTGGCGCACCCGGATGAACGCGAACGCATCGCCGCGCATGGACAGCAGACGGTGTCCCGGCACTTTTCATTGCGGCAACGGGTGGACGAGATGTTCCGTCACCTGAACGACACTCACACCTGTGCGGGGGAGGGGATGGCATGAACCTGGCGCATGCGGATATGGTATGGCTGCTGACCGGCTGGACCTTTCATATCTGCACCTTCTTACTGGTGCTCACTGATTGCCTCAAACACCGCCGGGAAGCGACGTCCGCCGTGCTGTGGATATTCATAGCCTGGTCGTTTCCCGTGGTGGGACCGTTGATCTATCTGTATTTCGGGGTGGACCGGGTGCCCCGAAAAGGACTCCTGAAAGAAATCACCAACCAGCAAATGCTCAAATCGCGCAAGACCATCGAGCAGCAGATGCCGGACCGCGCCTATTGGAATTCGGTCCACGAATCGGCCCGTCATCAGCCGGAAAACCCGTTTGCCGCTGAACTCAACCGGGCGATGAATTCCATTTTGCCGGATCATCCGCTGCTGGGCGGCAACGCCATCGAACCCCTTATCGGCGGCGACGAATACTATCCGGCCTTGTTCGAGGCCATTCGAGGCGCCCGGCATCATATCCACCTGCAGTCATTTATCATCGGCAACGACAGCATCGGGCAAACCCTCATGAACGCCCTCAAGGCCAAAGCCGATGAAGGGGTGGAGGTTCGACTGCTTTACGACCGCTTTGGCTCGACACACGCTGTCCTGAGCGGGTTGTTCCATCGCTATCGGGGCATTCCGCATCTTAAAATGAGCGGATGGACCCAGGCCAATCCTCTCAAACGTCAGTTCCAGATCAACTTGCGCAACCACCGCAAAATTTGTGTGATTGACGGCACAACGGCATTCTGCGGCGGTATCAACCTGAGCGAAGACAATGTCACCCGCGACCAGCGCCCCCCGATACGCGACTATCATTTCCTGATTCGCGGCGCGATGGTCTGCGAACTACAATACACCTTCATGCGCGACTGGTACTTCATGACCGGCGAAAGTCCCGACTATTTGCTGGGCGAGATCTATTTCCCGCACGTTACCGTGGCCGGCCCGGCGTTGATGCGTCTGGTCAACAGCGGTCCCACCAACGAAATGGGTGCAATTGGCGATGCCTTATTCATGTCTATCGTGGACGCCCGCAAACAGATACTGGCCATCACCCCGTACTTTGTTCCCCCCCTGGATATCCTTCACGCCTTCCGAGCCGCGGCCCTGCGCGGCGTGGACACGCGCCTGATTGTCCCCGCAAAAAACAACCATGCCTACACCGGGCTGGCCTGCCGTGCCCTCTACCAGGAACTGATGGACGCGGGGGTACGCATCTTTGAGCGCGAACCGCCGTTCACGCACGCCAAGGCTGTGGTGATCGACAACCAGTACGCCCTCATCGGCAGCGCCAACATCGATGTGCGCAGCCTGCGTCTCAGTTACGAAACCAACATGACGGTATACGACGACGGCTTTGTAAACCGCATGAAGGCCATCATCCTTGAAGACCAGAGCCGGAGCGTAGAGGTCGAAGCAAACGCCTGGCGCCGCCGGCCCGCCCACAAACGCATGCTTGAAAACTTCGCCTCGCTCATGACACCGGTACTCTGAAACCGTTGTCCTGCGTCTTTTTTTTTGCGTCCTCTATACAAATTCCTGTCCGCGATGTATGCTTTTCTGTGACGGAATCTTCAAGGGATTGAAGGTTGGTTATGGCATGGACGCTTCGTTGAATATATCGCATTCGGGCGTGCCCGATGTGATGGTGAGAGCGTCCGTGGCAGGACGGCCTTCTACAGTTCGATACGTCTGTACGAGGTGATCTCAACGCATGAAAAGCTGATGGCTTGTTGTGCGGACCCTGCTCAAGACGCGGAGCAGGAGGAAGGATGGAGTTCACATTGACTGTCATGTTTCCTATGTCGATTGATGCATCTCCGCTGTTTCGTCAGATTCATAGAATGGCTGCCGACTGGCGGGCCGAGGTCGATTTAACCAAGGTGGCGGGCCGCAATATAGCGCGGCTGCGCGACACCCGGCCTCCTCCCATACCCACCTTGCAGGATGTCGCCGCAAAGAAAGGACGACACATCAATATTGTCGCTTGAGTTGTCTGGATTTTCAGAGAAGCAGAAAGGATTCATCATGCATGTCGTATTTCCCATGCGCATAAACTACTCGTCCGTTTTCAATGAATTGCAAAAACGGGCCGACCAATGGAAAGCCGGCATGGATTTCAAATCCGTCAACCAGCGCGAAGTGGGTCGCCTCCAAACCTCCGGGCGACCGCAAATACCCATTCTCCGACACCACACAAAAGGCCGCGTCATCAATATCCGCGCATAACTTCCTTGCAGGAATAGGTTCGTTGTACCGGCTTTAACCCTGTGGCAACACAAATCAGCAAGACCTCATAAATCTGTAATATTTTTTTCTTGCAACCTCCTCCCCGCTCGCTAAAATTCCAATAAGAACATCGGGTACATTGGAAATTGTCAGGGACGATAGATGAGCATGAGTCTTCACAAGGTTATAATCCTGCCTCGCATAGTTCTGCTGGCATTATGCATTCTTCATTTGGCTGTCGTTGCGGTGTGGTCTGCCATGCCGGGCCGGATATGGACCCGCGTTCGCGAGTCGGACTACGAAGTCTCCGTTTACGGATGCGCTATGGATGCCGCAAGCAATGTCTACATAACCGGTGATACGCAGGGCCCGTTCGACGGCCAGACCAATGCGCCCCCGGGGACTTTCCAGGATGCATACCTGATCAAATGGGATGCGCACGGCACATGGCAATGGACCCGTGTGTGGGGCAGTACGAATGCCAACGATGGAGTCTACAGCGACATGGCCACCTATGGCAGGGACCATGTTTTTGTAACCGGATATACGGACGGTGAATTCGACGGAGAAACCAATGCAGGCAATGCAGATGCCTTTCTGACCAAGTGGAACGTGGACGGGACCAAGGCCTGGACCCGCATTTGGGGATCGCCACAGTACGATGAAGGGTACGGCATCGCCGTCAGCGAAGACAGCGCTTCCGTGTTCGTGTGCGGATATACGGAGGGCGCCTTTGACGGAGAGATACTCCCGGGCGATGCCGGCATGTTTCTCACGCGGTTCGACCTCGACGGAAACAGAACATGGACGCGCATCTGGGGGCCCACCAACTGGGCATGGGCCGCGTGCGTTGCGTTGATCGACAGCGCCAGCCCGGACGTGTACGTAGCCGGCGAGACCGCCGCGGAAATTGACGGACAACCCTATATCGGGGGCTCAGCAGATGCCTGCCTGTCCCGGTTCGCTGCAGACGGTACCCGCCAATGGACCCGTATCTGGGGCAGCACTAACGATCACGACGATTCCTTCGCGGTGGCCACGCATGGCAAGGGGCTTATCTATGTGACCGGGTTGGCAGGCGATGCGTTTGACGGAGTCCCGTGGCCGGGAGGGGGTTCGTCCGGATTTCTGACCGCTTTCGACGAGGCCGGAACCCAAGGCTGGTCCCGCCATTTTGGCCCGACTAACTCAGCCTATGGTTATGGCGTCGCCGTTACCCCCGGAGGGCACATCTATGTCAGCGGTCTGACCTACGGGCCGTTCGGGAGATGGACCAACTCACCTTGCGGAGCGCAAGATGTGTTTCTGACCCAATGGGACAGCAAGGGCTCATGCCAGTGGACGCGCATATGGGGCGACTCGGATCAACAATGGTATGGTCGCTGCGCCATGCATGGCGAGGACCGCGTTGCGGTTGCGTACTCAACATCAGGGGCGGGGTTCGACGGTCAATCCATCAGCAACTTGAGTCTCCATCGTCCTGGCGTTAGCGTGTATGATGTGGACTACTATCCCGATGCCCTCAATGTCGAGCCAGAGGATGGCAACATCAAGTTCTCATGGGCTGGGTCGTGGGATTGTCTGTATGATATCCAGGTGTGTATGGCGCTGACTTCCACCTGGCTCACCGTGCCTGAAGCGACGAATCTTCCGGGCGCGGAAGTATTCTGCGCCACGACATTCCCGGATGTGGTCACACTTTTCTGCCGCGCTCTCGCGTACCCGAAGATCGTCTGGCGCGACCCCGAAGGCATGGCGTTTATCCCTGCGGGCGATTTCACAATGGGCCAGGCCGGCATCGCCGAACCCGTCCATACAAATTATATCGGCGCCTTCTGGATGGATCAAACCGAGATCACGCAGGCGCAATACGATGAGGTCTGTACCTGGGCGGCTACGAATGGCTATGTGATCGAAAACGCGGGTACCGGAAAGCACACCAACCACCCTGTGCAGGTGGTCAACTGGTATTGCTGTGTGAAGTGGGCCAACGCCCGCAGTGAAAGGGAGGGGCTGACTCCTTGCTACTACACCGACACCGGCTTTATAACGGTCTACAGAACGGGCGCCGTGGACATCGTGAATACCTGGGTCAACTGGAACGCGAACGGCTACCGCCTGCCAACCGAGGCCGAGTGGGAGAAGGCCGCGCGCGGCGGGGCGACCGGCTTTCTCTTCCCCTGGGCCGGTGACAGCATTTCGCACAGCCAGGCCAACTACTATTCGACCAATCTCTATGCCTACGACGTGAGCCCCACGCGCGGATACCATCCGACCTATGCCGTTGGCGGCTTCCCGTATACCGCGCCCGTCGGCAGCTTCGCTACCAACGCATTCGGCTTGTACGATATGGCCGGCAACGTCTCGGAATGGTGCTGGGACTGGTACGACGCCAATTACTATACCAATCCGCTCGTTGCAGACCCCAAGGGACCGGAGACCGGGACCTGGCGGGTGCGCCGCGGTGGGTTCTGGTACATCGACAGCCAAGCGGAGAGGTGTCGCGTGGCATATCGCGATTACTTTTTCGGCGGACCCGGCAATGGCGACGACACCCTGGGCTTTCGTTGCGTGCGGCGTGAATAGATCACGAGCCAATGATGTTTGTCGTTTCCCTCATTGGGCCAGCGCATGGTGGGGCTGTATCCCGGCGATTAACACCCTGTAACGCGCCGGTAGTCGCTCTAGGCATTGTGCTGATCGGGGCGTCGGGAGATTTATCGCGGCGGAAGGTGATCTTGGGCGAGGTGTTCGTGTTTAGCCGGGGTAATTCGGGTCAGCTAGTTGAAAAAGCGGTTAGCATAAACAGGCACAAAATGAAGACCAGCATAAGCGCCATGAAGGGAAGTTCCAGGTTATTCAGGGGGATAGCCGGATGGGATGCGGTGTCTTTGTTTGGTTCAGCATAGATTTTATGAAGGGAAAAGAAGTATAATTCTCCGCCAGCAATACCGTACAGCATGTTTAGCGTCAGTGTCGCAAGGCCGAGACCCAGAGCAGATGGATCATCTAAGGCGCGTAGCATTTGGACAAACCCAATCAAGACACCAATCGTCGCCGCGCCGACGCACACCCGTGCCCCTGTCGCTGCAATATCAGCATATCGGGATGAGTGGGAAAGCGGCGATGAAACCAGGGATAAAAGTGAATCGGGTATAAAGCCAAGGAAGTCTTTCTTGAAAA
>RZZM01000005.1 GCA_009929845.1 Spartobacteria bacterium | reverse complement strand
TCCTGCGACGGGAAGGCATCGATGGAAAGCGTGGAACCGTACTTCATGTTCTCTGCCTCGGCCCCTTCGCCTTTGAGGAGCAGGTCGGCCTTGGAGATGGCGTAGGTTTCCGGCTGCACCTCCTGACCGAACAGGTGGATGGAGACATCCTTGCCGTGGCTTTCGGCCAGTTCGGCCAGGCGCTCTTCAGCCACGGTCAGCATGCCGCCGGTGCCGCAGGCTCCGTCATAGACGAGGTAGGTGCCCGATTCGATGTCGTCGGCCACCGGCAGGAAGATCAAGTCGGCCATGAGCTTGACCACGTCGCGGGGCGTGAAGTGCTCTCCGGCCTCTTCGTTGTTCTCTTCATTGAAGCGGCGGATCAGTTCCTCGAAGATGGTACCCATGGAGTGGTTATCGAGGGCCGGAAGGATCTCGTTGCCGTCCACGTCCTGCACCGGCTTGGGGCTGAGATTGATGCGGCCGTCGAGGAACTTTTCGATCAGGTGACCGAGGATGTCGGCCTCGATCAACGTGGGGATCTGGTTGCGGAACTTGAACTTGTCGAGGATCTCCTGAACGTTGGGTGAAAAGCCGTCCAGGTAGGCTTCGAAATCGGCCTTGAGCTGCTGTTGCCTGGCACGGTTCTTCAGGTCGCGCAGGGTAAAGGGCGAAACGTTGTAGAAGGCCTCACCGGCGGCCTGGCAGAGGGCGGCATGCTGGTTGGCGATCCCGGCCCCGTCGAGCTGCTTCTTCATGCCGAGCACCTTTTCCTTGCTCGGCTCCAAGAGCGCGTCAAGGCGGCGGATAACCGTCATCGGCAGGATCACGTCGCGGTACTTGCCGCGCACATAGACATCACGCAACACGTCGTCGGCGATACCCCAGATAAAATTCACGATGCTGTTGTGGATCACATGGTTCATAGCCCGTTATTACTCCTTGCGCTTCTTGTCGGTTTCTACAGGCTCGGCCGCGCCGCCAGCCTTGACCCACGCGTCCACTTCATCTTTCTTGAACTTCCAAAGACGACCCATGCGGTGGGCGGGCATGCCATGCTTGTCGATCCATTTGTAAACGGTGTCGTTGCTGACCCCGAGGTACTTGCAGATCTCGGTTATTGATAACCAGCGGTCTTCCATCTCGTTCATTCTCTTGCTCCACGGGCGTTTTGGTTGTTTGCCACGTCCGCCAGAGGCGAAACGGGAGAGACTGGACGCACCTCTCCCAGGTTAAAAAACTCCATCAATATACAAAGGCACTATGTGCTATGTCAAACGATCTTTACCGATTTGAGCCGATTATTTGCTATCACGCTCGATGCCATACGCCGGTGTCAAGCCGGGTACCGTTATCAACACGGGGCATCCAATAGGTCCAGGCCGGAACCGAAGTGCGCCCGCACAGCAATGCCACCATCACCCGCTGGTACATGCTGTGGCCGCCGGGCCGAAAGCCTTCCAGCCGGTTCGATGCTGCGGGCCTGGGCGCAGAAGCGTTGATGGTTCCAGTAGCCCCGTTTCAGGGTGCCGTAGACGAAGAGCCGGAGGATGGTCTCGGGAGTGTCTTCCGGGTTTGTGCTGACTCGGGCCGTCCCTGGCCCTCGCCCTGCGGGCGCACTTTCAGTGCGTCCAAATCCGCTGTCCTGCGGATTTGTCAGCTTCGCGGTGTCTCCAATGTTCAAGCACTCACTCCTTCGGGCAGTGTCCCTTTGCGCTCCTGGGGGAGGATGGGGGGAAAGTGGGGACAGAGCCTTGCTGAAACCACCATTTTTGGCTTAAAAATGGGAGTTTTTGGTCCGTGGAGGCCTTTCGGAGTGCCATGGAAGGTCTGAACGGGTTTTTTACTGCATAGAACGCCAAGAGCGCGAAGATGAGGGTTGGAAATGCCGGGAGTATCGTTTTTTGCGCTAAAAATGGTGATTTCTGCGAAAATTTTGACCTTGCACAATCAGCGTTCATCTGTGCCATCAGCGGTTACAATGGTCGTTCAAAGGGGGGGTGAAAAGTTATAAATATGCCGCAAAAACGCCATTTTTGGCGAACTCTTGCCTGTCAGATGATTTCGCGTGTGACGAAACTGACGTAGGCGCCGAGGAAGAAAATGACGGCGCCGGAGAGGAGGACGGCCCAGTCAACCAGTGTCTGCGCGAACCGGGCGCCGACCGGGGGCGGGGTGTACCGGAAGTGGGGTAACATGTCGGCGCTGAAAGGCACCTGGTCTTTTAACCCGTCCGTGGTCATGCGTCTTAACTGGTCCTCGTACTCGCGCATGAGGAGGCGCAGGTGTTGCTCAAACCCGGGGCCGGTCCAGGCCAGCGTAGTCACAATGTTGGCGTACGAAACAAATGGGGAGACGCGTCCGATGATATGCGCCAGGTCCGTCTGCCGGATAATCTGCGCCGTGCGCCGGTCAACAATCGCGCGGGTGCCCTGACGCTGCCGGTCATGGCTGCGGGCGACCAGCTCCACGCCTTCGCGCCAGGCGTTGTCTTCCTGCCACCAGCGGGGGACATTGTGCCGCTTCTGCAACTCCTGCAGTTGTTGGTTTTCTTCGTTTTGCAACTCCTTGGTGATTTTCATGCTTTTGAAGTGGACGGATTGCGCGGAGTCTACCGGGGAAAACGCGGCGGCCAGGTACGGACTGATATTCGGAATAACCAGCACCAGCAGCACCCACATAAGCAGCAGCATACACATTGAGGTCGCGGCATGACGGAACCAGCAGGATACCAGCAGGGCGGCGGAGAACATCCAGGCGATGTAAAGCAACGAGGAGAGACCAATGAGCAGGAACACCAACCAGTCCGAGGCGGCAAACCGGACGTCGCCGGAAAGGAGAATCCAGATGGCCAGGCAGAGATAGCCGATGATGAACGGTATACACAGGGTCAAAATGCCCCCGATCCATTTGGCGAAGATCAGGACCGAACGAGGCACCGGGAAGGAGAGCAGCAATTTAAGCGTTCCCTGTTCGCGTTCTCCCGATACGGCGTCGAAACTCAGCACCAGAACCAGCAGGCTCATCACCACGCCGGTAATGAACATGATATCCACCGGCGTAGAGAGGGTCACCAGTGGATTGCGGTCGATGGAGCCTGACGGACGGATAATCGGCTTGCTCTTCTGGAAGACCCGGAAGCGCGGATCGGGATTGCGTTCCGTCCCGGTGACCAGGATACCCAGGGGCAGGACGGGACGTTCCAGGAACATACCGGTCCATTGGAACCGCCAGAAGTGTGTGTCGCGATGGGTCTGCCGCTCCGCCGCCGCGTTGGCGCGGCTGTCGAGTGTTGACTGCACATAGTCGTCCATGCGCACCTGTATGCTGCCCAGCATGACTAAAAGCACAATGGCCAGGCTGAAGACAAAGCGCATGCTCAGCAGGTTGTTTTTCAGTTCTTTTTCTATAAGGGACCAGAGCATAACAAATCACTTCGCGTCGTATCGTAAAAAGGCGGTATAGGCGGCAAGAAACAGGATGATGTTGTAGGTGATAATAATGCCGATGTCAAAAAGGGCGCCGGAAAGGCTGTCGGCAAATGAAACCCCGAGGGGTTTGAACGCGGGAATCAGGGCGAAGTCCTCCGAGGCCATGTCCTGGCCGCCCCACCATCCGGCGCCCGCGGCCCGGTCGCGCGCACGACGGATGATATGATCTTTCGCCTGGTTGAAGAGTTGTCGGTACCAGGCCACGTAGCGCTGGAACCGGCTGAACGACCCGATTCCGGTCTTGAGCAGGTCCGAGGCGGCAAACTGATAACAGGCGGCGGGCGAGACGCGACTCAGGTTCATGGCCAGCGACATTTGTTCCTGCACGCGGTTGCGGCGGAACTGGTTGATTCCTTCCAGGGCCTTGGCCACCAGGCGGGCTACCGTTTCGTGGTATTCATCCATGTCGTGAATTTCGGCCCGGATCGTGTTGCCGGCCCATTCTTCCACTTCACGGGCCTTGTGCTGTTTTTCGATGGCGATCTTGCCCTCGGACGGGATGGGTTTGAGCGCGCGCGCCACCATGGGCATCAGGTTGGGAATGGTCAGCACCAGCAGGATCCACAGGAACAGGCAGATCATCAGGGCGGTGGTGGCGCGGTGGGTCAGGCAGGAGACCAGCAGGCCCAGGGTGAAAAAGGCGGACAAGTACAACACGCTGACGAGGAAGACGAGGGCAAAGCGAATGGCGTGGTCCAGGGTCACTTCGAATCCCGGCAGGAAAAACAGGTAGACCCCCAGCCCGAGACAGGCCAGGCCCAGCGGCAGGCACAGGGAGAGCACCCCGGCGGCCCATTTGGCCAGGAGGATGTAATCGCGGGGCAGGGGATAGGTCAGCTTCAGTCGCAGGGTGCCGTTTTCCTTTTCCCCGCAAACGGCGTCGTACACAAAGAGCAAGGCCAGCAGACTGCCGATGATGTTGATGATGTAAATAAAGTCTGGCACGGCATACATACGAAACAGGGGCGTGAATGTCTTTACCGTGCCCACTTCCACTTCGTTCCAGCCCGAGTAGGACAGGGCGCGCGTCATCTCGCCTTCCAGCCCGCGGCCCAGGATCGACAGGTCGCCCGGTTCTTTTTCGGTGGTGGCGCCCACCGACATGAATTGCCACACCTTGCCGGCCGCTTCCGCCTCCGCTTTATTGCCCTCCAGGGCTTCCGCATATTGCTCCAAATAGGTCTCCTGCGCGCGCTCCAGGGTCCAGGCGCTGATCCCGATGAGCAGGGTCAGCAACACCAGCGTAATGACATAGCGCTGGTTGTACAGGTTGCCCAGTATCTCTTTCTTTAACAGTGCGATAAACATGATGTTCTCATTGCAACGCCGTCGTGTCGGGACGGGCGCCGCCCTCCTGGATCGCCATTTGGTCAATGTAATGCGTGTAAATGGCCGCCAGGTCGGCGTGTTCTATCTCGTCGGTTTCAAGCACCCGGACAAGCTTTCCCCGGACCATGATCCCGATGCGGTCGGCAATCTCCCGCGCCCGGAAGATGTCGTGCGTCGTCATGAAAACCGCCCGTCCTTCCCGGCGCAGTTCCTGCAACAGGTTCATGAAATCCAGGCCGCCCTTGGGGTCCAGCCCGGAGGTCGGTTCATCCAACAGAATCAAATCGGCATCGCGAATGATGGCAATGGCGATCCCGAGCCGCTGCCTCATACCCTTGGAGAATCCCCGCACGCGCCGTTTGTGCGCGTCCGCGCCCAGGCCGACGCGCGCCAGGACCTCGTGCAGGGCCGCGTCCTCCATCTTCCCGCGCGAGGAGAGTTCCGAAAAAAAGCGGATATTCTGCATGGCGGTGAAGTTGCCGTAGAGCTGCACATTTTCAGAAACATACGCGACGTGCGCCTTGGCTTCAAGGGGCTCGCGGGTGATATCGTAACCGCTGATGCGCACCGTGCCGCCGCTGGGCGGCGTGAAGCCGAGGCTCACCATCAGGGTCGTGGTCTTCCCCGCGCCGTTCGCCCCCAGCATGCAGAATATCTCCTGCTTCTGTACGGACAGGTGCAGGTCATCCACGGCGAGTACGCCGTTGTCGTACCGCTTGACCAGGTGATCAATTTCGTAGGGGACTGTCATGGGGTTCCGCCGCCTCCGTTCATCGCCGCGCCAGGCGGACGAGGAATACCGCAATCCCCAGCAGCGCACCCAGCAGGATCACCAGCAGGATCACCCCGCCGATGACGTTGGCCTTGCTCTCGACGTGGATGCGGACAATCTTGTCGTCGATGGCGATCTTTTGCCCTTCAAAGGAACATTCGGCATCCACCCGCACGGTATAGTCGCCCACGCCCAGGTCCGGCGTCGGAAACAGGTCGATCGTGATCGTCTCCTCCTGCGCCAGCTCCAGCATGCGGATCACCTCCGGTTCGGTGTTGGCCTCCCAGTCCGCCGGCAGTTCCAGTTTCATGCGGATGTTGCGCAGGGGGACGGTGCCGATGTTCTTGACCTTGAATTTGATGGCCAGGGTGTCGCCGGCGGTGATTTCGTTGTACAGGTTCGCGGATGAAAGTTCGCATTCACCCACACCTTTCGGCGTGAAGACCAGGCGTTCGTGGGCGATGCCCCCGGCCTTCAGCGCGGCCTCGTCCACCAGGTCGTCGCTGTGCGCGCGCTTGATCTCCAGCAGGGTATCGCGGCCTTTGTCGTCAAGCACCAATACCTGGAAGGGAATCGGGGTGTCCAATTTGTCCAGGGGCATCTCCTCCGGGATGATGACCTCCATCTGGATCGGCTTGCGCGTAACGTCCTGCGCGAACTTTACGGCCGAAACAGACTTGCCCGCGTCTTTGAATTTCACCTTTAACTCCGGCGGGAAATTCAAGACAGACAAGTGGTAGGTCTTTTCCGTTTCCGCCAGGCGTTCGAGCACCAGGTCGTAGATAATGGTCTCGCCCAACTGTCCGGTCTGGTCAAAGTTCAATGAATTGATCATCGGGATATCGTTGTCGGAATCCTTGCGCAGGAACACGCGCTCCGTGACCTGTTTGCCGAAGTAGGTGATATCGACATCCAGCTCTTCGAGGTCCCCCTGCAGGAGGCTGTAGGTCAGCACGGTTTCTTCCCCCAGGCCCAGGAAGGCGATGCGCTGGACATAGGGTTCGGCGATGATCGCGCCGTCGCGCAGACTCACCCGAATATCCGGCACGCCCAGGCGCTCCCGTAACTGATCTTCGCTTTCCTCATGGTAGGCCACCTGCGCCTTGCCGACATTCGAGAGGTTGGCCAGTTTAATGTCGACGGCCTTGCGTACGCCTTCCGTGCGATAGACCCGCGCCTCGACCACGCTGATGACCGCGGCTTCCTTGAGGATATCCAGCCGCGCCTTGTCGAGGGCGAGCAGGGCGCCCTTGTATGCCAGTTCCGCCGTTTCGGCGCTTTCCCGGGATTTATCGACTTCGTTGGGCGAGACAATCCCCTTTTCAGCCAGCTTCCTGTTCAGGGTGTACGTTTCCGCGGCGCGCCGCCAGGCCACCAGGGTTGAACGGGCGTCCAGCACCGCCTGCCGCAGGGTCAGGTTACTCTGCTTTTCCTCGGCGGTTTTCAGCGAATCGGATTGCTGGCGCAGGGAGGATTCCAGGCGGCTCAATTCCTGCTGCCGCTCGTCGAGTTTGGCCTGTTGTTCGGTCAGATTCGCGGTGGCCGCCGCGTCGCCGGATGTGTCCTGCGCGCGGAGGCTGAACACCGGAAGGAGGCCCAGCAGGAGCAGGACCGGGAACCGTCGCGCGCGGCGGGTGATTGAAGCGTGTTCAGTATTCATCGGCAACATCCATTTCATATTGGTTAAGGGTGGTTCCCTGGACCTGGGCCAGCCTGGATTGCGCAAGATTGTAGTCGATAACCGCCTGCACATAGCTCAGCCGCGCCTGGTTCAGGGATTGGATAAACCGCACCACATTATCGGTCGACGAGGTTCCCAGGTCGAGTTTGATCTGCTCGTTCTCCAGTTTCTTCTGTTCAAATTCCACGGCCTTTTCGGTGGCGGCCACCAGGCGCCGGTTGGTGTTGAGGGCGTCGATGGCCCGGCGCACCTCGCGTATGATGCGCAGTTCGAGCTGTTGGATGCGCAGCAACTGCTGCATCTTGGCGGCGTACGCGCTGTCGCGCCTGGCCCGCGCCTCCTTGTTGCCCAGGGGCAGTTCCAAACGCAGAAAAACCGACCACACCTCCTGGTCGCTGCTCGATGCCGCGTCAAAGGTCCGCCCCGCGTCCGCGGCCTCATCCTGTCGTTCGCCGGAGGCCGTCAAATCCAGCTTCGGCAGCAGTTGGTTCTTGGCGGTGTACAAATCCAGGTCAAGGTTCCGCAGGCGCAGCAGCTCGCTGTAATAGTCTTCCCGATGCTCCAGGCTGATGTGCAGGGCAGCGAGAAAATCCACGTCGGTATCCAGGACGACCGGTTTGGTCGTCGGGATGATGGCGGTGATCCAGTAGGCCGGATCGGCAAACAGCGAAAGCTTCTCCTTGATGCCGTCCTCGATGCGCCGGACATTCTCTCCGGCGCGCACCACGTTGGCTTCGCGTTCGTAGACCGCCGCCTGCGCCTGGATGGTGTCACTTTCGGACATCATGCGCGCCACCGCCCGTTGCAAGGTCAGCGCTTCAAGTTCCCGGGCGGAATCCAGCGAAGCCTGCTGCACCGCCAGGCGTTCGCGGGCCAGCACAAGCTGCCAGTAGTCGGCCTCGACCTCCGTGGCCGTATTGATCATGCGCAGCGCGAATTCATGCCGTGAAATTTCCGCGTTGCGTTGCGCCAGGACCAGGGGCGCCCGTGTGGCCTTGATCCCGAAATCGCGCAGCAGCGGCTGGGAGAACTCGATGCCCACGCGCCCGGTTCCGTTCGACTGTTCATCCGCGGCCGAATAGCGCGCATACAGGGAAAGCTTCGTGCCGGTGACGAACCGGGTGTTGAGTTTCAATTCGCCCGAGTCCGTGCCGTCAGTGCTGTTGGTCGAAGACGTCTCCGAACGGCCCGCATAGCCGGTGATATCCGGTTCAAACGCCCCCCGCTCCGACAGGACGCGCGAAGCCGCGCTGCTCACCGCCCAGCGCTGGATCGCAATATCATAATTTGCCTCCAGCGCCTTCAGTACGCATTCCTCGATGCTCATGGACATCTCCACCGATTCGGGCAAGGCATCCGGAATACGATCAAACGCAAGGAAGTAGTCCGCTCCCAAAGCAGGGAACAGCCCTGGCACAAGAAAAAATATAATCGCATATGACCATCTGTGCATCCAGGCAACATAGTAGACCCATCCCACCCGTGGCAAGCCGAAACAATCCACAAGAAAACCAGACACAGCATGGTTCGGGTTTTTCCAATCATTGGAAAATATTTTGTTCAATTTTCCAATGGTTGGAAAAAACGCCGAAAAAGTTTCCAATGGTTGGAAAAATTATTCTTCGCGACACATGATATCTCCATTCATACAAAGACGCTGCAGAATTAAACCACCCGCTTCGCTGGAGTACACGGAGTTCACGGAGATGTTTGAAAAACTATTTTTTGAACAGAAGAAAAGAAAGCGCAGCGCTTAATCTTGTCGAGCATTTCGGTTGCGGCTCTGCTGCTCCAGGGGATTGGTGAAAGTCGTGATCAATAAAAGCCGTTTTCACGCCAAAAATACAGGGGGGGCTAACGCATACGGTAGATCATTACGGAGCCGATGCAGGTGAAGATGATGTTGGGGCCCCAGGCGGCCACCCAGGGGAGGAGGATTTCTTTTTTGCCGAGGACGAGGCCGAGATTGATCAGTATGTAGAGGCCAAAAAAGAGGCTCAGGGTCAGGACCACCCCCATGAGCGCGCCTTTGCGCCCGGTGTGCGCCCCGAAGGGGATGCCCAGGAGGGTGACCACAAAACAGGTCCACGGGATTGAAAGGCGGTGCTGCATATTGACGGTTATGCGCGCGATGGTGTTGGACGACAGGTGCTGGTGGGTGCGCAGGAAGGTCAGCAGGTCCCGCGAGGAAAGAAAATCAGGGTCCTTGGTCTCGTTGAGCAGGTCGATGGGCGTCTCCCTAAGTTCCCCCATTTCGCGCCGGCGGTCAAACTGGGGCGGACCGATGGGATGTCCATCGTTGTCATAGTTCTGGATGGCCACATCGAAAAACCACCACCGACCGTCGAGCCATTCTCCTTTTTTGGCCTGGATTTTGGCGATATCCGAGCCATCCTCGCGTTGCAGGATGACCTCCGGATGGACCAGCTCGAAGGTGCGTGTCTCAAACGCGCCCACCATCCAGATGTGGCGGTCTTTCGCGTTTTTGTAGGCCAGGTTATACGAGACGTAGACATCTTTTTTGCCCTTGTGCCGTTGGGAGCGCACGTACTGGTTGGTCCAGTAGGCGGACCACGGACCGACGGTTTCATTGATGATGGCGACGCACAGGCTGGCCAGGAAACCGATGGTGATGAAGGGGAGCATCAGCCGGTAGAGGCTTACGCCGCTGGCGCGCATGGCGGTCAGCTCATTGTTTTTTGTGAGTTGGCTGAGGCTGTAAAGGACGCTCAGCAGGAGGGAAACCGGGGCGATAAAGATGAGCACGGACGGGAGGAGCAGGACATAGAACTTCGCCACGTCGGCCAGCGGGCTGCCCGCTTCGACAAAATCGGAGAGATTATCAAACAAATCGTATATAATGTAAATAAGCACGAAGGCCGCCAAACAATAGAAGAGCGGCATAAGCAGCGTTCGTAACAAATATCTGTCAATTAATTTCATGGGGCGCACCATAGCCTGACTCGCAGATTATGGCAAGAGGCCTTATCCTTGTTTTATCGTATAGGTGCCGCGGTTGGCCCGCTCAAATCCCGGGTGACTGTTCAGCGTCTTCAGGATAAAGCCCGAGCCCATATGGCTTTGCGATTTGAGCAACTGATTGCATTGCAATGTTATTTCCCGGAAATGGGCAGGAATCGGCATAGTTTCCATGATTGTGCGCACGAAGTCAGCCGGGGCGCTCGCACAGGGGAAATAGCGGTTATCGGTGGTTGCGGCGACATGGCTATTGCGGTCGAGCAGGATCATCAGCAGCTTGCGCAGGGCCTCGCCCTGCACGAAATTGATCTTGCTGGAGACCTCGTCATAGATTTTTTCAAGGGGCACGAAAGTTTTGTGCGATTCGAGCCTGGCGAGGGCGAGCCGTTCAATCTCCTTAAGTTCTTTTTCGGAGAGGGTACTGAAAATACCGTTGTAATAAGTGAGGAGTTCCGGGTGCAGGTCGCAAAGCAACAACAGGACGGCGCAGAGGTTGTAGTTATCCAGGGCCGGTGTCGCGCCGCGGCCTTGCATTTCGGTGCAGGAGACCCCTTTGCCCAGCGATTCGATGCGCTGGCTAAACAGGTCGTAGAAGGGTTGCAGGCAGAGGGCGGCCAACCGGCTTCGCATTTTCTCCTTGGCCGTTTCCTCGATCTGACGCACCCGTTCACGCGTGCGGTTGGTCCGATTGCCGATATCCTGCAATGTCATGCATTTGCGTGAGGCCTCCGTCCCTTCCACATCAAGCCCGTAGCGAAACAACAAAACGGAAATCTCGTCGTGATCAAGAAACAGGTCAAATACCTCGCGCAGATGACGGATATACTGTCCGCCGCTCTCAATACGGTCCGCAACCTCAAAAAAGGACTGAATGCGCCGGATAGATATGCGCCCGAGGCTGCGCAGCTTCAGCAGCTTTGCCGTCGACCATGCGCGCAGTTCTCCGACAGTTTGCAACCCGGTGGGCTGGACACTGTTGAGTACCCGCACCGGTAACCCGGCCTCCTTGAGCGGCCAGGCGTCGATCACCTTGCGGCTCACAGGTTTAACGCGTAATGCTCCTCCAAACATGTCTTTTACCTTATTAACCTGTCTTCGTGTACAAGAAAACCTTTGTGACCAATTTCCTGATAACTCCTGAATAACGCTTCATATTCTCTGGAATAACAAAAATAAGTCAAGAAAATTAAAGAACAAAATAGCAAGGAAGGATTTTCGCTAAAAATCCGACGGGAATGTGGATATTTGGGTTGCAACCTGAATCTGAAAACTTAGTCTCCCGCAAACCGTTGTGGCGGGTAGTAAAAAAAAATTACGCATAGGAGATACTGGAATGGGTGTTGAAGCCAGGATAGACGAGTTGCTCGGGCGTATGACGCTTGAAGAGAAGATATTGCTGTTGTCGGGTAAGGATTGCATGGACACACGCTCGGTGGCCCGGTTGGGGATCAAGCCGTTGCTGATGGCGGATGGCCCGCACGGGATGCGTTGGGGCCAGGCCACCTGTTTCCCGACGGAGGTGGCAATGGGTGCCACCTGGAATACCGGGTTGATCCATGAGGTCGGCATCGCGCTGGCGCGCGAAACACAGGCCAAGGGCCGTAATGTCATCCTGGGACCCTGCGTGAATATTCACCGCACCCCGCTGGGCGGGCGCAATTTCGAGAGCTGGGGTGAAGACCCCTTCCTGGCCGCGCGCATGACCGTGGCCTATGTCAAGGGCGTGCAAAGCCTGCGCGTGGGAACTTCCACAAAGCATTTCGCGGTCAACAACCAGGAATGGGACCGTTTGAGCATCAGCGCCGAGGTGGACGAGCGTACCCTCCACGAAATCTACCTGCCGGCCTTTAAGGCGGCGGTGCAGGAGGCCGACACCTGGACGGTGATGGCCGCCTATAACCGCGTCAACGGCAAGTTTTGTTGCGCCAACGAGCAGTTGCTCTCGATCCTGAAGGAGGAATGGGGCTTCCAGGGGCTGGTGGTGTCCGACTGGGGCGCGGTGCATGGCACGGTGGATTCCGCGCGCGCGGGCCTGGACCTTGAAATGCCCGGCCCCGGGCACTATTTCGCGAAACCCCTGGCCGAGGCGGCCGATGCCGGGGAGGTCAGTGTCACGTGCATCGACGACAAGGTGCGCCGCATCCTGCGGGTCATGAGCAGAATCGGCCTCCTGGATGACGACTACACCCCGCCGGAAGGGGCGCTGGACACGCCGGAACACCGTGAACTCGCCCTGCGGGTGGCCGGGGAATCCATGGTGCTGTTGAAAAACGACGCGGGGACCCTGCCGTTGAACGAGGCGGTCCGCACACTGGCGGTGATCGGGCCGAATGCGAATGTGGCGCGCATGGGGGGCGGCGGAAGTTCCACCGTTACACCTTTTGAGAATTGTACTATTCTCCAGGCATTGATCGAGCGGTGCGGAAAGGCCGGCATCGAGGTCAAGTATGCCCTCGGCTGCAATATGCCGGGCGACCTGCCGCCGATCGACAAGGCCCTGATGCGGAACCCGGACGGCACGCCGGGCTTCATGGCGGAATATTTTGACAATTCGGATTTGTCGGGCGAGCCCTGCATCGTGCGTACGGAGGATACGGTCTTCTTTGACTGGGGCGGCGGTTCCCCGGACCCCTCCCTGAAAAACAACCATTTTTCCGCGCGCTGGACCGGGACGCTGACGCCGTCTGAAACCAGGGAATACGAAATCGGGATCATCGGGCTTGATGATATGCGGCTGTATCTTGACGGCGAATTGCTTGCCGAGGTGACCCCGGACCGCAAGGCGGAATGCAAGGCGGTGGCCGTCGCTTTTGAGGCCGGACGGGAGTACGCGTTGCGCGTTGAATATTTCGCGCGCAAAGGCTGGCCGGTCGCCAAGGTGGGGTGGACGCCGACGCATGACCTGGAGGACGCCGTCGCGCTGGCCGCCTCCTGTGATGCCGCCGTCGTGGTCGGCGGATTGTCATCGCAGTTTGAGGGGGAAGGCGTGGACAGGACCACCCTGGCGCTGCCGGGCCGACAGGATGAGCTGATCCGGCAGGTGGCGGCGGCAAACGCCCGGACGGCCGTTGTGCTGGTGGCGGGGACCCCGATTGAGATGGACGCCTGGATAGACCGGGTTCCTGCCGTGCTGGCCGCCTGGTATGGCGGGCAGGGCGGGGGACGCGCGGTGGCGGATATCCTGATGGGCGACACCAATCCATCCGGCAAACTCACGGCCACCTTCCCGAAACGCCTGGCCGACAATCCCTCCTTTGCCAATTACCCCGGCGATGACAAAGCGCGTTATGCCGAAGGCCTCTGGGTGGGGTACCGCCACTATGATCATCACGACATTGAGCCGTTGTTCCCGTTCGGACATGGCCTTTCCTACACCCGTTTCACCTACCGTGATATTCAGGTACAGAAGGTCGGCGAGTCGGAGGTGCAGGTGTCCTGTCGCATAACCAATACCGGCGACCGCGCCGGCAGGGAAGTGGTTCAGTTGTACGTGCGCGACGAGGAGGCCTCCCGGGAACGTCCCGTGAAGGAACTCAAGGGGTTCACGAAAATCGAGTTGGCGCCCGGCGCGTCGTCCGAGGCCGCTTTCATCCTGCAGGCCGACGCCTTCAGTTTCTATGACCCGGCTGAAAAATCCTGGGTGCTGGAGCCCGGCAGGTTTACCCTCCTGCTCGGCAGTTCTTCCCGTGACATACGTCTTGAAGCGGTGGTGGAACTGTAATACTATCGACCCCTTTATTCTGGTTTTATACGGTAGCAAAGGAGTTACATCATGAAACAATGGGGCATAGTGCTGATGGTTGTCGGCATCGTGACGATACTGGCGGCCATCGGTATGGCCGAAGGCTTCAGTGAAGATAAGTCCTTCATTGAAAACGCGTCGCATATGGAGGTGGTCTTTTCCGCGGGCGCCCTCGACCCGAATACCGCAGGCAGCGAGGCGCGCTACGAGGGCCGCCTGGCCGTTCGTGTGCATTACTTCATCGCGGCCGGCGCGGTGGTTGTCGCCCTTGGCCTCTTCATGACCCTGGCGGCCCGCCATTCGGACGGCGCCACAAGGGCGCGGTGAAGTTGCCGTCATGAAGCTGTGTTACTGCATAAATGTCGTGGAGCGTCACATGGTGGTGCATCCGTTGCTCAGTCCCGCGGTGTCGCGTCTCGGTCGCTCGGTCTACCCCGTGGATGCGTTTGATCTGCTCAAGGACAAATCCTTCCCCCTGGTCGGCGTGGACCGGCGGATACTGACAATCCTGTGCGCCTACCAGGGGTTGCATGGATATCGGATCAACGGTTCCATGGCCTTTGAACTACTCGAAAAGCTGCTGGAAACCGGCCGGGTGTTCTGGGTCCGCAAACAGGACAAGCCGCTGAAGAAAGCCCGCTCCGTGAAGTCGACGCCCGTCTGGCAGGTGAACGAAACAGGGGACCTTTTTCATGGCGGATACGACTATCCGTCCGGGATGACGCTGGTGCCCTGTTCCCCGCCCGCGGTGATTGATGAACAGAAGGCGCGCGTGCATTTCCTGGATGTGCACATGAGCGCCGCCGCCTGCTCGGAATGGCACAGCCGGCGCCCTATGGAACTTTCCGCCTGCGTGGCCTTTGTTAAACGGCTTTGCGACGAGTATCCCAAGGTCAGTTTCCCGCCGCCCCCGACGCTTGAATTGCTGGTGATAGATGACGAGAACCCGACGCCGGTCCTGGTCATTGAAAAGTTCGATAATCATCTGTCCGACAACAAGCTCTGGGGGTTGACGATGAGCCTTCATTTCGACTACCGGGGCGCCTGTGTTTATCCGGCGGATGAAAACGAACGTGTCCGGCATGTCTCGGGCGATTATTTATATGACATGAGGCGGCAGCAGGATGTTGAAGGGGAGTATGTCCGCATGCTGGAGGACTGGGGCCTCACCCGCGAGACGCGGATGGGATTCGACCTGTTTGCCAGCGCGCACGCGCGCCGTTGCTACCAGCCGGACGCCGCCCGTAAACGGCATTGGCAACTGGTGTTTGATGAGCTTCTGCCACTCCTCGAAAAGCATGGATGGCAAATCCGCCACCAGGTGCCCGGCGCCATTCATTCCGTGCAGGATTCCGAGTGGTACACAACCGCTGAAAGCAAATCGGACCAGTGGTTCTCCGTGGAAACCGGCGTGCTTGTTGATGGGCAACAGGTCAATCTGCTGCCTCTCATTCAATCCTTGCTGGCGCGCTGTATGCGGCCGGGCGACGACGGGATCGAGGAAACGTTGGCCGCCAGCTCCTATCCGGTAATGGTAGGAGAACATATCCTGATTATCCCCGGCGGGCGTTTGCTGCTTATCCTGCGCAACCTGTTTGAATTGTTTTCACAGGACGCGCTTCAAAAAGATGGGTCGCTGCGCGTGGACAAACTCCGGATGCCGGAACTGCAAGGCATGTTCGATGAAAGGCCCCCGTTCGATGAGCATATTGAGCGGTTGTGTGAAGCCCACCGGCAGGGCCTTTCCATTGCCCCCGCGCAGCCCCCCGACGACTTGCTCGCGGAACTGCGGCCGTACCAGAAACTCGGACTCGGATGGCTGGAATTCCTGCACGCCCACCGATTTGGCGGTATCCTGGCCGACGATATGGGGCTGGGCAAAACTGTGCAGACCCTGGCGCTGCTGCTGAAACTCAAAAAGAAAAAACAACTCAAAAAGCCTGTCCTGATCGTGGCCCCCACCAGCGTGCTGCCCAACTGGCGTCACGAGGTGGAACGCTTCGCGCCGCTGCTCTCCTGCGCCCTGCATCATGGCGCCGATCGCGCAAAGAACCGTGAAGATACCCTTCGCCATGATATCATCCTTACCAGCTACACGTTGTTGCGCAACGACGAGTTGTGGCTGTCGCGGCAGGCATTTTCATGGATCATTCTTGACGAGGCGCAGTATATCAAAAATGCCCGCTCACGCACGGTGAAAGCGCTGGCCAAAATCAACGGCGAGTAC
This sequence comes from Spartobacteria bacterium, assembly GCA_009929845.1. Lineage (GTDB taxonomy): Bacteria > Verrucomicrobiota > Kiritimatiellia > RZYC01 > RZYC01 > RZZM01. Next base: position 29,573 of record RZZM01000005.1, on the reverse strand, counting down.
CGGTTGTGCCTGACGGGTACTCCAATGGAAAACCACCTTGGCGAATTGTGGTCGCTGTTCAATTTTGTCATGCCCGGCTACCTGGGGAGCTATGCCCACTTCAAGCGTGTCTTCCAAACCCCCATCGAACAGCATGGCCATACCCTCCTGCGGGAAAGCCTGAAAAGACGCATCCGTCCCTTCATGCTGCGTCGTTCGAAGAGCCTGGTCGAAAAAGAACTGCCCGATAAAATCGAGATTATTGAAACGCTCAGCCTCTCCGAGGAACAACGCGATTTATACGAGGTCGTCCGCCTGGCCATGACCGAGCGTATCCAGGAAGAGATGACCGCCAAGGGGTTCGCCCGCTCACGGATCATGATTCTGGATGCCCTGTTGAAGTTGCGGCAGATTTGCTGCGACCCCCGGTTGCGCGATAAAAAGGTCACTAAACTTGATGCCTCCTGCAAGATGACCTGGCTGCGCGACCAACTGCCCGAAATGATCGAGGAGGGACGGCGCATTCTGCTCTTTTCGCAATTCACCAGCATGTTGGAACTTATCGAAAAATGGATGGTCGCGGCCCGTATCGACTTTGTGAAACTTACCGGATCGACTGTCGACCGCGAGACGGTGGTCCGTCAGTTCCAGTCCGGCGATATCCCGGTTTTCCTGATCAGCCTGAAGGCCGGAGGGACCGGGCTGAACCTCACCGCTGCCGACACGGTCATACATTACGACCCCTGGTGGAACCCCGCCGCCGAAAACCAGGCGACCGACCGGGCGCACCGGATCGGGCAGAATAAACACGTCTTTGTATACAAACTTGTCGCCGAAGACAGCGTCGAGGAACGGATCCTCCAACTCCAGAAACGCAAGGCCGACCTTGCCGACGCCATACTCGAAAAAAGCGCGGCCAAAAAGAGCCTCACCTTCAGCGAAGAAGACCTCGCCTATCTCCTCGCCCCCATCGGCGGGCATCCGGCATGACGCCTGGATGATCCCGCCGGATTTCACCACCGTCACAACCCGTCAAAACGGCGCCCAGGCGTCAGTCTGCCTGTTCGTTGTCCAGGCTTCAGCCTGCCGCGCACGGCGAGCCACACGCTCCGCCACACGCATAACACCGCAAAAATCCGACAAATATAGGCCAAAAATGCCCATTTTGCCGATTTTTCAGCAAAAAATAGCCGAATATTGGCAAATTTTAGGCTTTTTCACTGAAATTGACTGTTTTTCTGCAAATTTTCGGCGCGAAACATGCGCGGGGCTCGCCGTGCGCTGCAGGCTAAAGCCTGTACAACGAGCCGTTTCCCGCGAGGGAATTCAGCTAATTTCAGATTCAATGACGTGCCGGACGCGGTCGCTCAGTGCATGGTAGTCTTCCTGGGCGGGTTGGATCGGGTCATGGATCGTGACGGTTATTTTTTTGAACAAACGGGGGACACGTTTGCCCTTCGGCAAAATTTCGTACGCGCCCTGGATGGTAACCGGGACAATGGGGATGTCCAGTTCCCTGCTGAGGATCGCGAAGGTTGGTTTGAAGGCGCCCATCTGGCCGGTTTTCGTCCGGGTCCCTTCCGGGAAAATGATGACATTTTTGCCTTGCTGCAGGGCGGCGGCCAGTTGTTGTACGGAGCGCATGAGCTTGTTGTTGATGTCGACCACAATCATGTTGTTGCGGCGCGCCATGAATTGGAGGAAGCGTCCGCGCACATGCTGCTCCTTGGCAAAGAAAAACGTGTGGCGCATCTGCGCGGCGTGAAGGGCTGCGGCGATGAAAAGTCCATCAATAAAACATTGATGGTTGGCGGCCAGGATAAAGGGGTCCCGCGGGAGCCGGTCGCGCCCGCTGACCCGGAACCGAAAGGCCAGGCGCACAAACAGTCGTGTCAGGAGAATCAGCCCGCTGTGTATGATGCCGCTGTACGGCAGCGGAAGGTCCGGCGCGGCCTGGAGGATGCGGGGCCAGTCCACGGCGCCGACGTCGCTGCTCACTTTTTGCAGGTGCGTGTAATCAGCGAGTTGGCGCAGGGTCGTCAGGCGCTGGAAATCGGAATCTTTAAGGTCGATGCCGTAGGACTCGTGGATGAACACCTGGAGGCTGAGGCGCCCCAGTGAGTCGAGCGCCAGATCGGAACCCAACCGGGCGTCGGCGTATACCGGGGTGGAGACAAGCGTGCCGATAAATTGCTTGAGCTGGTGATAGGTGTCGGTGTCCGGTTCGGGCGGTCGGGTCGCGGGCGCCGGGGCCGGGCCGGCCATTTGCGGGAGCAGGAATCGTTTGATTTTTCCCATGCGCGTGCGGGGAAGCTCTTCAGAGACGATGGTGAAGCGCTGGATGCGTTTGTAGGGCGTGGCCTGTTCGTTGTATCGGCTGAGCAGTTCGTCGTGCGCGACATCGGGGGCGTTCGAAACCGGGCCTGCGTCTTCCCGCAAACGCAAAAGGGCGTGCAGCGCATGGCCGTCCATGAACACCGCGGCCTCTTCGAGTTCCGGGATAATGTGGATGAGTTTTTCTTCGAGTTCGTTGGGATTGATGTTCTTACCGTTGGGCAGCACGATGATTTCTTTTTTGCGGCCGGTGACGTAGAGAAAGCCTTCGTCGTCCAGCTTCCCGAGGTCGCCGGTATAGAGCCAGCCGTCCTTGATGACCGCGGCGGTTTCATCGGGACGGTTGTAGTATCCCTGCATGACATTGGGGCCGCGCGTGATGATTTCGCCGTCGTTGATCCGGACCTCGCAGGCCTCCAGCGCCTGCCCGCAGGCGCCCAGTTTGTAGTGTGCGGGACGGGGAAACGTGATCATCGGGGCGGCCTCTGTCATGCCGTAGCCTTCCAGGACGCAGAACCCGAGGGTTTCCAGGCATTCCGCCACCGCGGGATCGAGCGGGGCGCCGCCGCTGACCAGGAATTGCATGTGGCCGCCAAACTTGCGCTGGACCGATTTGAAAATGATGCTCGAAAATCGCTGGGATCCGACACATTTGGCCAGGGCATACAGCCCGCGCGCCACGGGAGAGGCGGCAATTTTTGCGCGGATGTTGTCAGTGATCAGCGAATAAAAGCGGGGCACGCCGATGATCATGGTGACGCCGTGCTGCTGGAGGGTCTGCAAGATGTCCGAAGGGGAAAGGGACGGCGAAAAAATGATGGTGCATCCGCAGTGGAACGCGCCGATCAAGGTGCCGACGAGCGGCAGGATATGATGGAGCGGAAGCATGACAAGGATGCGTTGATCCGGCGTGTAGATCTTGGCCTTGGAGAAGCCATCGTAATTCGTTTTCAGGTTTTCAAAGGAGAGCATGACGCCCTTGCTGTCGCCCGTGGTGCCGGAGGTGTACATGATCAGGGCCGTGTCCTGCAAATCGCGATCCAGGGCGGGGGCGGGCGGGTCGGCCTCCGCGGGGGAAACATCGAGGTCTTCCAGCAGCAGCAATGTGGTCTCGACGCCCGCGGCCGCCATGGCCTGCCGGGCGGTTTCCGAGGTCGTTTGCGAGCAGAAAATGCTTTTGGGCCGGCAGTCATTGAGGATGTGGGCCAGATCATCGACGGATGATAAATGATCAACAGGCACGCAGATGCCGCGCTTCTGCCAGACGGCATACAAGACAAACGCCCACTGGGGGGAGTTTTCCGCAAAGATCGCGATGCGCTCACATGGCTCGCAGGCGAGCTGTTCCGAAACGCGCGCCGTGATGTGCATGAACCCCGAATAGGAAAGTCGCATCGAGCCGGATACCAGGGCTGTCTTTTCCATGTCTTTAATGATTTGCATGTCGCCATGATGCGAATGTTCAGGCAGATTTGTCAATGAGAATGCAAGCTCCTTGTCTCCTGCAGAGGCCGGAGTGGGCCGCCCATAAAGGATCCAGAGCCCCCAATAACCGTTTTCCCACTCAGTTATTGCATGCCGGCGAGCTGGAGGAGAGGGGTGCAGGTGGCGCGGACGACGTGTTGCATGTCAAAAATTTCGTGGGCGAGGGCGCGTGTTTTTTCCCCGAAACGTCGGCGCAGGTCGGGGTCGTCGATGAGCTGTTTGAGTTTGGCGGTAAAATCGGCCATGTCGTCGGGTGCGAAAAGAAATCCATTTTCATTGTCATGGATGACCTCGGCGACACCGGCAAGGCGCGCGGAGATGACCGGCAGTCCGACGGCCATGCTGTGGACCAGCGCGCCGGTCATGTGGAAATCGTCGGAGCGTTGTCCGGTGCGCATAACCAGGCCGATGTCGCCGGCGTTAAGCGCGTTGTTCACATCGTTGAGGGTAGGGAGCCATCCGGTGAAAATGACGCGGTCCTGCATCCGCAGTTCGTTGGTGAGTTGTTTCAGGCGCGGCATATCCGGTCCGTCGCCCACCAGCAGATAGCGCAGACCGGGCTGGTCCTCCTTGATGTCGGCCAGGGCGCGGAGGATGCGGTCGTTGCCTTTGTTGGGATGGAGAATGCCGTGGTGCACGAGTACGGTTTGTCCGGGCGCAATACCCAGTGCGGCCCGCGCGGCGGCCCGCTGCGCGGGGGCCACGGGGTGATAAATGCTGAAGTCACACGGGTCATACACGGGATGGATGTGTTCTTCGGGGATGCCAAGGGTTGCCAGATAAGCGCGGGTGCTTTTAGCGCGGGTAAAGAAAACCGGGACACGCTTCCAACTTTGGGTGTCGATAGCCCGTATCAGGCGTCCGACACATTGCGACAACCCTTTCTTCTGAAAGTAGATATCAGTAAAAAAATCAGCGACGGTGAATGCGATGCGCGGCCCGTAGAAGAAGCGGGCCAGGAGGGCGGTGAGCGGCACCGTCTCATCGATGTAAACCGCGCGTACGCCCATCAGGCGACATTTCAGGCCAATCCAGGGTAGGCAGAGCACCCATAGCGCGGTTTTTATGAATTTATCACGCATGCGGGTACGGTCAACAGTGAACGGCAGGTGATGCACAACCGCGTGTTGGCGTATGGTCTCCGGCAGCGGTTTGGCGCTGTTCAGTCCGAAGTAATGGACTTCGGCCTGTGCGGAGAGGTATTCGACAATATCCGGTATGGCGTGAAAGAGTTCAGTATGCTCGGCGGGCCCATAGCGGAACCAGAGGGCGATCCGTGGTTTTTCTGTCGCTTCATTCATAGCTGTTCGCTCCTCGGGCCTCCTGCGGGTCGCGCCCGGGATCAACGATCTTCTAAAATAATGCGTGTTCCGGAATTGCTGAAGGCAAAGGGGACCTCCTGCAATCCGTGAAGCTGTTCACGGATGGCGGTGTGAAAGCGCGGTTCGGCGAAGAGCAGCAGGAAGCCGCGTCCACCGGCGCCGAGCAGTTTTCCGCCGCGCGCGCCCGCGGCGCGTCCGGCGGTGTAGGCCTGATCGATGGCCGTGTTCGAAATGCCTTCAGCGAGTCCGCGTTTCATTTGCCATGTTTCGTCAAGCAGGTCACCGAAGGCGTTGATATCGGCATCGCCGCAGAGGATGGTTTCAGCGGCGTTAACCATATCGACCATGGCGCGGAGATTGTCGGTATTCTTTTTCATCCCTTTGGTCTGCTTGTGCAAAATAGATTCCGCCGACTGTTCGACGCCGGTATAGAAGAGGAGGAGGTGGCTGAGCAATTCGCTGTTTCGCTGTGGGCGGAGTTCAAGGCTTTTTATGGTGACGCACTGGGCGGAATAATCGATACGCAGGAAGCCCCCGTGCGCCGCCGCGTATTGATCCTGGTGGCCGCCGGGGTCGCCGACCCGCTCGCGCTCGATAAGGATGGCCTGTTCGGCGAGTTCCTGGGGGGTGACCTGGAGCCCTTCGAAGGTATAGAGGGCGTTGAGCAATCCCACCGTGAAGGAGGATGACGTGCCCAGTCCGGTGCGTCCGGGCAAATCGGAAATATGCGCAATCTCCATCCCCTTGGTGATCTGCATGAATTTCAGGCATTCGCGCACGAGCGGATGCTGGAACTCGTCGGGATGCTGGACCAGCTCGGTTTTGGCGTAGCTTGCGCGGAAATTATATTTGAAGAAGGAACTGAGTTGATGGACGGAGAGATAACAGTATTTGTTGATGGTGGTGGAAAGGGTCGCCCCCGCGTGTTCTTCGTAGAAGCCGGGGAAGTCCGAGCCGCCGCCGAAAAAACTGATACGAAAAGGGGTGCGTGAAATAATCATCGGATAGGCTCCTTGCCTGCGGTTACATTGGAAATGAACGCGCGTACGGTAGATGCGGTGGAGGGAGGGGCGAAAAAGGGCTGTATGCGGTCGTTGTTGACTTCGTAGTGTTCGCACGGGGCGTCCGTCGGGCAGAGGGTCGTATCATACCCGGGAATCATGGCGGCCACTTCACGCAGGGTGATGGTCCCGGCGCCGGTGATATTGAAAACCCGGTTGCGCTGTCCGGCATGGATGACGGCCAGGATACCTTCGGCCAGCGCGGTCGTGTGCAGATACTGGTAGGCGCTGTCGAGATGAACGCGCACCGGCTCATGTGTGAGCATATCATGAATGGAATTTTTCCATAGGCCGGGACCCACAAAGCCGGCCATGCGGAAGATGAGCCAGTTTTCGGCGTAATATTCCACCAGTTGTTCGGCCATGCGTTTGTGGAGGCCGTACGGGGAAAGGCGCTGTAAATCTATGTCGACATCCTCGTGATTGTTTTCGGGATGTTCGTGGTCGGGGTAGACATCAATGGTCGACAAATGAACGTACAGTCCATATGTGAAATCATGAAGCGAATCGGAAACCGAAGCCACCGACAATTTAAATTCCCCGGCGGGGTCTTTGCGCGAAAGGAATTTTTTTGAATTGCCGTTGGCATTGATCAATACATCAAAGGACCCGCCTTTGGCGGACGCGTATTCATCCTTGTCGATAACCGTGACCGCGGCATTTTGCTGTTGGAGGGCGCGCGCGATGGCCGCGCCGACAAACCCTTTGCCTCCCAAAACCGCAACTGTAGGGTGGGGTTGCGCTGTCCGTGTGCTGCTCAAAGCCGGACCGAACCTTCCTTGCGGGCATTGACAAACCAGGCCAGCGTGCGGCGCAAGCCCTCTTCCAGCGGCGTGTCGCAGGAGAGGCCCAGCGCATGCAGTCGTTCCACACTGAAAATCTTGTCCATTTGTCCATCCGGCTTGGAGGTATCCCACACGATGGCGCCGGGGTAGTCCGTGACCTTTTTCATGGTCTCGGCCAGTTCACGGATGGAGATGCGGGTCCCGCTGGAGATATTGACGGGTTCGCTGCGGTCATACTGTTCGAGGAACCACGGGATGGTGGCCGCGACATCGCCCGCATACACGAAATCCCGCGTGGGTTTGCCGGTGCCGAAGGCCATGACTTCGGGGGCGTTGGCGTCCCGGGCCTCCTGGTACTTGCGCAGCAGGGCCGGTATGACGTGGGCCTGTCCGAGGTTAAAGTTGTCGTACTCGCCATACACATTGCCCGGGATCAGGATGACTGAATTGAAGCCATGTTGCGCCCGGTAGGTGGCGGACTGCACCAGCATCATTTTTTTGGCGATGGAATAGCCCGCGCTCTCCTGTTGGGGATAGCCGTTCCACATCTGGTCCTCGCTGATCGGCGAGACCGCATCGTGCGGATAGGCGCAGCCGCCCATCAGGGAAAGGAATTTGCGCACGCCATGCGTAAAGGACGCATGAAAGGTATGGGTATTCATCACCAGGTTGGTGTAGAAGTAATCCGCCGGGCGATTTTTGTTGTCGATGATGCCGCCTGATTTTGCGGCCAGGTGCACCACGCAATCGGGTTGGATGTCCCGGATCATGCGCTCCGGCGCGCCGGGTTCGAGCAGGTCGTAGTCCTGGCTGCCGACCGTCACAAACTCCGCCTCAAACCGGCCCCGCAGCGCGGGGATGATATGATGGCCGAGAAAACCGGTGGCGCCGGTGACCAGTATTCGTTTAAATGCTGTACTTTTTTCACTCATGGCAGATTCCCGCACATTCCATTCTGTCGCCTGGCAGGAGGCGGATGATCAATAGTTCGCAAAGGTGTTTCTGCGGATGATCTTGTAGCCCTTGATCAGTTCCGCGATACCCTGTTGCAGCGAGACCGCGGGCATGAACCCGGTGGATTCGAGTTTTTCATTGCTGACGATATAGTCACGCTGGTCCGGGTCCTTGCCGATCTCTGATTCAACAATATGAAACTCGGACACCTGCTTCTGGATTTCCCGGCAGAGTTCGAGCTTGGAGAGATTGGCTTCTGTGAGGCCGACATTGTAGGCCTGGCCCTTCATGTGGTCAAAATTATTGATACCGTGCAGGAAGGCGGCGGTCACATCGCGCACATGAATGTAGTTGCGTTTGAAGTGGGCCTCAAAGAGCACGATAAAACGGTCATTGACCGCCCGGAAGGTGAAGTCGTTCACCAGCAGGTCAAGGCGCATGCGGGGACTGATGCCGAACACGGTGGCCAGGCGGAATGAAATGGCCCGGTTGGACGCCAGCAGGTGTTCTTCCAGTTCCACCTTAAGCTTGCCATAAAGGGAAATGGGGCGCATGGGCGTTTCTTCGGTGCAGAATTTACCCTTTTCGCCTACGCCATATCCGCTGTTGGTGGTCGGCGAGATGATCTTCTGGCCATCCTGTGTTAAATCAATAAGCATTTTGATGGCATCCAGATTGATCGAGCGGGCCTCCAGGGGCTTTTCGCGGCACAGCGGCGCGCCGACGAGGCAGGCCAGCGGTATGCAGATATCCGCCTTGGGCACTTCCTGCTTGAGGAGGGCCTCATCGCGGACATCCCCGCGGATGATGGTGAGTTTTTCATCATTGCAGCAGTCCAGCAACGGAGTCTGTCCATACATGAAATTGTCAATGACCGTAACCGAATAGCCTTCGCGAAGCAGCGTAGGGACAAGAATAGAACCGATATAGCCGGCTCCACCAGTAACTAATACATTTTTTTCGTTTTTATTCATAGTGCATGAAAAGTAGCGGTTAGATTGAATCATGTCAATCTTGGGGTATTCATTCTGGCAATTTTTAAAGCGTCCCGGGAGATCATTGGGTAGGAGGGGGGGAGGTGGTTAGGTGTTTGTGGGTTGCGTGCCTAATCTGTGAAAATCTGTGTAATCTGTGGGCCTTGCTATTTTGGGGGTAAGGTTTATCGTATTCTTTTGCGCTCTTCATTGACTAGTGGTGGGGTTTGCCGTAGATTCGGACGCGATATGAAAAGGGTATATAAAAATCTACGTATCGGTGTTATGACGGCAGTCATAATTTCGAGTGCGGCCGGGTGCTCCCGGTCGTCTGTAAAGGTCCGTCGTTCCTGGGTGGAATTGATAGACCGTTTGGCGGACATCGAGGCGGTTTGCCGACTGGATGAACAGCCAACTCATCTGATTTCTTCCTATGATCGCAGTGGAAAGAATGAGGATTACAACAATTTTGAAAAAGAAGGGCCGGTCGGATGGGATGAGTTGGCGGATATCCGGGGGCCGGGATATATATCGAGGTTCTGGTTTACCGGCGCGGATGACGGCCACCACAAGCTGCGCATTTATATTGACGGGGCGCGTCAACCTGTTTTCGACGGTACCATCGGAGAATTCTGTGGGGGACAGGCGCCATTCATTGCGCCTTTGGCCGTCACGGAAAGCTTTGGCTGGTACACCTACGTGCCCATCCCGTTCCGCAAGCGTATCATCATCCGGGTGCAGGAAGGCAATACCCGGGAAGGGAACTGGCCGCGCATTTTCTACCAGATCAATTATTCGCGCCTGCCCGAAGGGGAAACCGTCGAGAGTTTCTCCCTGCCAGTGCCGGATGCCGTGCAGGAGGCGCTGAAGTGGGTGGGGGAGGTGTGGCAGCGCGATGATTTTGATGTGACGGGCGACTGCAGTATTAAAACCATCCAAACGCACGTCGAAGCGGGACAGACGACGGAGGCGCTGGCGCTTCCCGGTCCGGGAATGATCCGTGAATTGGGCCTGACGCCTGATTTATCGGGAATTTCTTCGGCGCGTGAGCGGCGGGCCATGCTGCACAATCTCGTGTTGCGCATCGAGTGGGATGACAGCGGGTCAGACAGTGTGGCGTCGCCGCTGGGTGAATTTTACGGCAGTTTCCACGGGCCGGTGCAGTACGAGTCTATGTTCCTGGGAATGAAGGACGGGACGTATTTTACGCGTTTTCCGATGCCCTTCAGGCAGTCCGCTCGCATCCGTCTGGAGAATCGCGGTGCCCATACGGTTCCGGTCAGCGTCCGTGCCGCCTGCGACGAGAGCTATGTTCCGAAGGTGTCGGATGGATATTTTCACGCGGGGTGGCACAGTACATCGCCCAACGACATCGGGCGGCCCCATCCCATCCTGCGCGCGAAGGGTCACGGCCGCTTTGCGGGAACCATGCTCAGTGTGGTCAGCCTGGATCAGCAACAGGGATGGTGGATACTGGAGGGCGACGAAACCATTCGGTTGGATGATGAGACCATACCGGGCTGGAAAGGCACCGGGCTGGAGGACTATTTCAACGGCGCCTGGTATTACCAGAATCCAATTGCCTGCCCGCTGAGCGGCCTGCTTTTCAAGGCGCCGTACCGGACCGTGCAGTACCGCATGCACCAGCCGGATCCCGTGCAATTCGCCTCCGGGGTTGAAATGCTGTTTGAACGTGGTCCGGACCATGCCAGCAGCGGATGGCTTGAGAGTGTGGCCTACTACTATATGGCCCGGCCCCAGACGGCTTTTTCCATGCTCAACAGCGCTCTGTCGCGAATTCCGCCGGAAGACCCGCTGGCAAAGATGACCCTGATGATAGAAGTGCTTAATGCCGAACGGCTTGGAGATCACGCCGGCGCCGAGGAAATTATCGATGCCTATCTGGAGGCGCAAGAAGATTTTCCGTTTGCGCCTGTCCTTCAGGCGCGCAAGTTGGCCTATCGCGAAAAACGGGAGGGGTTTGCGGCGGTTAAGCCCGCCTACGAAGCCTTTTTGGCTACAGAGACCAATGAGATGGCCCGTAAGCAGGTGGAGGATATCCTCTGGTACAACGAGGATCCCCAACGCGCTTTGCTGGGGCTGTATTGCAACACGCCGGTGCGGGTCTTTCTGGATGGGCGATTGCTGGCGGAGTCGAGGCATCCCGATAAAATGTCCATTGAGCGCCTGACCATCGATCCGGGTGAACACCAGTTGGCCATACAGGCCAAATGGGGACCGTACCCGAAGTGGGTGCAGATCTGCCTGCGTACGCATAAGGGCGATTTTATAACATCCAGGGACTGGAAACACGCTTACGACCCCCCCGGCGGATGGAGCGCGGTCAAATATGACGACAGCACATGGATCCCGCTGGGCGGCACCGGGTTGAAGGGCCCCCCGGAGACCCCCTATATATGGGTCGAGCCCAATATATACATTGATATGCAGTCCGTGGCCGAAGGGTTGCGTCCGCGTGAAGAGGCCTGGCCGGATAAAAACGGTTTTGTGGTCTACCGGAAAAAGATCACTGTTCAATAAGTGGTGTCATTCCGGATTTGGTACTTGAAAATTAGATATGGAATTAGAGAATTCAGAACATGTTGGCAACAATGAAAAATAGAAAAAACATAGGTAAAATGAGTGTGCTCGCACTGCTGGCGCTATGCCTGGCTGCAGGTCTTACAGCTTGTGGCGGGGCGGAACGCCTGGACCGTCGCGAGGAGCAGGACCCGGTGCTGAAGCGCGCGCAGGCCCGTAAGCGCACTCACGATATCGATGGCGCGATTGAACTCTTCCACAAGGCGTTGGAGCGCAAACCGGGCCTGGCCCGCGCCCATCTCGAGCTTGGCTTGATCTATGACAGTGAAAAAGAGGATTACATTCGGGCCATTTATCATTATCAACGCTACCTGGAGCTACGTCCGGATGCCCAGAAACGCCCCATTATTGAAGACCTGATCAACCGCGCCCGCCTCTCCTTTGTGGCGACCCTCCCCAATCCTCCTGCGGGGGCCATCGAGGAAATCGCCGAACTGAAGCGCGAAAACGCCATGCTGCAGCATCGTGTCGTGGAATTGCAGAACAGCGGAAGACCATCCACCCAGGCGGCGGCTCAACAGGAATCTCCGCGCCAGACCCCGGTGGTTACCGCCCGCTCACAGGAAGCGCCCCCCGCCACGCTTGTCACGCCCAAACCTGCCCCGGCGCAACCTGCCGTTCAGACCTACCGCGTCCAGGAAGGGGACACGCTTTCACGGATCGCATCAAAGATGTACAATGATAACGGACAGTGGCAGAAAATTTACGAGGCCAACAAGGCGACGATGAAGAATCCGGGCAACCTGAAGGTCGGACAAGTTCTTATTATTCCTCAATAACAGGAGAAGAGCAATGGCAAATACTGATTTTTTTGATGAGGATTTGGTGCAGCAGCGCGATGATGTGAAGCGTATAAAGTATGGCCGGGGCGATCAGCCCTCGCAGGTGGCCACTGAAATGCCGACCATGAATGACGGTGGCGGGGTGAGCCGCCCGGTGTCCGACTTCAATCTCACACGCATGGCGCGTCACCGGGAGGGCGTGGATGACCAGGTGGCGCATACCTCCGAGGAACTGGAGCGGCTCAAGCAGCGCCAGGTGGACCTTGAACGGGAGAAAAAGAACCTGGAAGACCTGCGGCGCAAACAGGAACAATACGAAACAGGGCGTCGTGAAATGATTGAATATTTCAATCAGAGTCTGATTACCCTGGAAAAAGATGAAATCCGCACGGACCAGGTGCGCAATATGCTGGAGGACACGCGCCGACGATTCAAGGGCATGCTGGATGAAGTGGAGAGCATTAATGAGGAAAACTGGCCGGACGGAAAGATCGGCGAAGAACTGGCCAAGGCCCTGGCCATCATTGGCGATGCGCGGATCGAGTACAACAAGGCCCTGGCGCGGATCGAGGCGGCCATGGGCAGTGAGGCGCACGTCACTGAAACGCGTCCTGTCATTTTCGAGGAGTCGGCCCGCGGACATTTCGAAGAGCACTCGTTCCTGTACTGGTTGAAGGCTGGCTTTGCGTTTACTCTGCCCCTGAGCATCCTCATTATTATTCTCGTGGCGCTCTATTACTTCATGCAGAATCAAGGCCTGATCCTCTAGGCAGAAGGTATTCATGAAGTCGTTTCGTAAAGAGAAAAGCGGCAGTATCCTGGACCGGCGTCTCAAGGCCATCGAGAAGGAAAAAGCGCAGCTTGATACGCATATCCGTGGATTGGCCCGGCGGGCGGAACGGCCCCCACCGCCGCCCTGCCCGGAACCCCCGCGCGCGCCTCGCATCACGACAACCGTCCCCAATCCGCGCGCGATTCAAGAGCCGTCTTCCGCGGAGGCGACTGTGCCTGATGAAGACGCACAGGACACCAAGCGGGGGATGGATCACGACCTGTTCAGTTGGTCGGACAAACGTGTGATGAATGCGCCCGTTTCCGCTATGGACGCCATCAAAGAGGAGTGGGATGAAGACGAGGAGGAGGAAGTACGGGAAGATGAGCCGATGGAGGCGGTCCGCCCCTCTGTCCCGCGTATGCCGTCGCGGGATCATCGACTGGCCAGTTATTTGACCACCGGCAGTTTTTCGCCGACCGGGTATAAACGGACGCCCCGACCTATTCAGCGAACCAGGCTGATTTTTATCGGCCTTGTCAGTATCGCTGTAATTTTTGTTGTCCTTAAACTGTTGCGCGTTTTTTGACGCGTGATATCCGGCCTCGAATGGAACCATGGACAAGCTGATACTGCATACCTCGTGGGGACGCATTGAGGTAGTTGTGCGCGCCAACCGTGTGGCGAGCTCTCATCTTGCCCGTCTTGAGCGCCTGCCCGCCGTCCCTTTTGAATGCCGTGACGCGGAATGGCACATTGAGGACAGACAACACACGCACCTCTTGAAGAAGGTGGAGCCGTTTGTTCGGAAGGTTCTTGAAGGGCAGGGGCTCCTGTGCGACCTGCCACTTGCTGAACAGGCCGCAACCGTCTTCCGTAAAAAAGTCTGGGCGGCCCTGATGACGATTCCCTGTGGTTCCGTGGCAACCTATGGCGAGGTGGCTGCGATGATTGGCGCCCCGCGGGCGGCCCGCGCCGTCGGCCAGGCCTGCGGGGCCAATCCCCTGCCGCTGTTTGTCCCCTGCCACCGGGTTGTCGCCGCCAGTGATGCCCTGGGCGGGTTCAGCGCCGGGACCCCCTGGAAAGAAATACTGCTTATGCGTGAGCGAGGTGCCGGCGTGTAGTGTGGCGGGACTGGACATTCAAGGCATTGCATGTATACTTCCACACATCACCTTTATAAACGATAGATGGAAGGACAACCCATGAATAAACGAATCGCTTTTTTCGATGCCAAGCCATACGATCAGGTGTTCTTTAACCGGTTGAATGAAACGTTCCTTTTCGATATCACCTTTTTCCCGAACCGCCTGAACGAAAAGACGGTGGGGCTTGCGCAGGGCCATGACGCGGTATGCGCGTTTGTGAACGACCGGATCGGGGCGGATGTCATTGACAAACTGGTCGAATACGGCGTGGGCATCATCGCGATGCGCTGCGCGGGATACAACAATATCGATCTTAAACATATTTTCGGAAAAATCCATGTGCTCCGGGTACCCGCCTATTCGCCGCACGCCGTGGCCGAACATGCGGTGGCCCTCATGCTCACCCTCAACCGCAATACCCACCGCGCCTATTACCGGACACGGGACAACAATTTCCAGATCAACGGGCTACTCGGGTTCGATATGTTCGGCAAGACCGCGGGGGTAGTCGGCGCCGGTAAAATCGGACGGGAAACCGTCAAAATACTGCGAGGGTTCGGAATGCGGGTACTGGTGTACGACCGATACCGGGATGAGGCCTTTGCGGAACAGCACGCGTGCGAATATGTGGAGCTTGAGACCCTGTACAGGGAGTCCGACATCATCACCCTGCACTGTCCACTCACCCCCGAGAATGTCCACATGATCAATGCCGAAACGCTTGCGATGATGAAGCCGCACGTCATGATCATTAATACGGGCCGCGGCGGGCTCATTGACACGCCCGCGCTGATCGACGCCCTGAAGGCGCGCCGCCTGGGGGCCGCGGGCCTCGATGTTTACGAGGAAGAGGAAGACTACTTTTTCGAGGATTTTTCCAACGAGATTGTCAGTGACGATGTCCTGGCGCGGTTGACGACCTTTCCCAATGTCCTGATCACCTCCCACCAGGCCTTTTTTACGCACGAGGCCCTGTCCAACATTGCCGAAACCACCCTGAACAACGTGGCGGATTTCTTTGACGGCGCCCGGATGGACAATGAAATCTGCTACAAGTGCTGCAATAAAGCCTGCACCAAAAAAACAAACGGCACATGTTGGTAGCCTCTACGGCGCGGGCGATTCCGCGCCGGGGTCCTGTTCCGGCGGCTGGTAGGTCTCGCCTTTTTTGGTGGGCTGGGCAACTTGCTGTTCAATATACGTCGCGATTTCTTCGGGGTCCTTCAGTTCCGGCTTGCTGTCGGTCCAGTCGAAGACCTTAACACTGTAGCGCCAGCCGTCCGGACGCGTGACATACAGGGCGGGTGTCTTGTTTACCCAGAATTTTTTCGCCAGCTCTTCGTTCTTGGCGTTGCCCGGCAAATCGACACGCACCTTGACGACCTTTCGCAGCACCGGGCGCATGGTGACCGTATTCAGCGCCTTGCTTTCAAACCATTTGCAGAGGCCCTTTTCGTTTTTTGTGTTGGGTCGCGCGAAGTAAATCAGCATGTAAACATCAAGTTCCTGTTGAATCTCAACGGCCTTTTCGTACCCCCGCGCGCCCTGGAACCATTTTGAAGGAATGTCCTTGTCCTCCATGGATGCTTCTTCCTGGGCGGTCATGCTGTTGCGTACGCCCGGCGGCAGGGATATCTTCGGCGGCTCGATTGCCGGGGCGGCACAAGAAAGCGACAGCGCCATACACATGCTTATCGGAAAATAATGCAACTTCATCATCAACAACCTTTCCGTTTTGTCTTGCTGCCCCTCAATGTACAGACTTCTTTGGCGGGATGCAAGGCGTCAGGTGTATGACTTCTGGGTCAAAATTGAGCGATTTAGGGCGCAGCCCACCTTGATTTTCAGGACTTTCTTTTCCGGGGGTGATGTGAGAGGATGTGCGGCATGAGTAGAAATGCGCAACGATGGTACTACAATCCGGCCCTGATGGTTATCCTGTTGCTCTTCCTGTTGCCTTTGGGATTGGTGGCGCTGTGGTGTTCTCCCCACTATTCCAGAAGACGCAAGGCGATGTATACGGTGTTGTGGACAGCGCTGGCTGTTGTTACACTTCCATTTTCGTTCCTTTTCTGGCTGGGGATGTGCCAGACCTGTCTGCCGGGCTTTTCTTTCTTTGATACGGTCCAACGGTCCGCGCCCCATGATTTGGGCCACGAACAATCCATGCTCCTGACCTTGCATGGCATTCCGGATGACTACACGATCCGGTTTGTATATCTGGACCCGCAACATCCGTTGATGGCAGAGCGCCTGGACGAATGGGATTACTATGGGCGGGGGCAGGGGTATACCTTTTCAAACGGGATACGCACCGAAGTCCGCAGGCTGAATCCCGCCGACAGGACGAAAGAACCGCATGCCATAACACGTTCACCGCGTGAATTCCGGCGGGGACAGACCTGGCGAGACCTCCTGAACGAATCCGGCCAGCGGCAGTACCAGGCATCACCCGGAGACGATTCCGGGCATACGGTTCAGGATGGACTCATCACCCTTGGCTTCGACGAGGGATTGTTGGTGTATGTGAGCACACGCGACAAGAAGGACTAGCCATTTTCCTTCCGGCGTAGCTTGACCAATCGGCGAAAACGAACTATCTTTCGACTGTTGTAAACATGTTGATGACGAAAGAGGTTTCATATGACTCGCTTGCTGGTTGTGGATGATGCGCGGTATGCAAGAAAGGCCATCGTCAACGCGTTGCGCTTGGTTTCTGATTATGAAATTGTGGAATATGACAATGCAAAGAGCGCTTTGGAGGCTATAAACCGGGACCCGCCGGATTGTGTTGTCACCGATTTACTGATGCAGGACATGGACGGGCTTGAACTCCTTAAACAGATGAAGGGGATAACCCCGGCCATCCCGGTCATTGTGATCACCGCGGATATTCAGGAGGCCACCCGGCAGCAATGCCTTGCGCTGGGCGCGGCCGGATTTGTCAAAAAATCACAGATTTTTAAGCCTGATAACGGCCTGGCGGAAGTGGTGGCCGGTATCCTTGGGGGCGATGAAGGAGATGCGGCGCCATGATGAACCAGGCTGAAATGGATACCTTGATGGAAATGGTCAACATCGGTGTTGGCGAAGCCGCCGGTGTATTGAGCGACATGGTGAGCGCGCGGGTCCGCCTGAATGTCCCTATGATCCATGTGCTGGATTATTCCGCCATACGCGCGAAGCTTCCGCAACTGGCGGACGAGCAGATTTCTTCGGTTCATCTGGGGTACAGTGGCGCCCTGGACGGCACCGCTATACTTGCGTTTCCCAGTGACAGCGCCCTGGCCCTGATCCGATTGCTGACCGGCGATCCGGAAGACACCAGGGATATGGATGTTTTGCGCTCCAGCACCTTGCTGGAGATAGGGAATGTACTCCTCAACAGCGTCATGGGCACCTTGGGCAACCTGCTGGAAGCCCCGTTAACCTTTATATTTCCGGAATATATCGAGTGTGATCTGGATGATCTGGTCAAGCCGGATCAGACCGGAGGCCGCTATGTAATCGCGGATACGCATTTCATGGTTGAGTCGCGGGAGATTGAAGGAAATATCATTCTGGTGTTTGAGATTTCATCTTTTGAGACACTAAAGGCGGCATTGAACAGCGCGGAGGCTAAGTATGACCGTGATTGACGGGCGACGATGAATACCACAGCCAATCAGTATGCCATTCTGGAACAGATGCCCGTGGGTTGTTTTGTCATGCGCGAAGACGGCACGGTGCAGTTTTGGAACCGGACGATGGAACAGTGGACCGGGCAGTCGGCAAGGGATATGTGGGGACAGCCGATATACTCGCTTTTTCCTCGCTTGCATGACCGGCAACTGACCATGCGCCTGGCGCAGGTGTTTAAGCAGGGCACCCCGATTGTGCTTTCATCCCAACTCCACGCCCTGCTTTTTCCGTTGACGCAACCCAATGGCCGTGCCCGTGTTATACAGACAAAGGTGGCGGGCATCCAGGCCTCGGGCTGCCCTGGGTACGATGCCCTGTTTATCATACAGGACATATCCGACCTGTACGAAAACATGCAGAAGTACCGGGACATGCGCGACAAGGCGTTGGCGGAAGTGGAAGAACGGCAGCGCATCCAGCAGAGCCTGGAGTATGCGAAAGAGGTGGCGGAGGAGGCCAACCAGGCCAAAACCCGCTTCCTTGCCAATATGAGCCACGAAATCCGAACGCCCTTGAATGCCATTATCGGGTTTTCGACACTGCTTAAAGAAACCCCCATGCAACAGGCTCAACAGGAAGACCTGGATATCATCATCTCCGAAAGCAGGCATTTGCTGAGTCTGATTGATGAGGTGCTGGATGTAGCCCGTATTGAGGTCGATGAGCTGACCCTGGACAGGGAAACCTTTGACCTGCGGTGCCTGCTTGGGGACATCGAGCAGTCCATGCGCCTGACGGCCAGGGAGAAGAAACTGGTTTTATCAGTCCATGTTGATCCCTCCGTGCCCAACCTGATCACGGGAGACCGGCGCCGTCTTCATCAGGTTATCCAGAATCTTTTAAACAATGCCGTCAAGTTCACGCCCGCCGGATCGGTTGCCCTTAGCGTACACCTGACGCATGACCCCACGGGGATGTGCGCCGGGAAGGCGGCAGAGGGGCAGTGCCCGTTGCTTTTCTGTGTTGAGGACACAGGCGTCGGGTTGTCCCAGGAAGAGTGTGAACACATATTTGACGAATTCTACCAGGCCGATTCCTCGTCGACACGGCAGTTTGGCGGTGTCGGACTGGGGTTGGCCATCGCCCGGCGGCTTGTTATGTTGATGGGGGGCCGAATATGGGTCGAAAGTGAACGTAACAAGGGCAGCACATTCAAGTTCACCATATCCGCAACCCAGGGGAGTGTATCGCTTCAAGGGGAGGCGGGGGATATCTTCAGCGTGTTCGAGGCGGGTGTTTCTCCGGTCTGTTGCCATCTGACGATTCTCCTGGCGGAAGATGACCTGACCAATCAACGCCTGCTTAATGCCTACCTGTCTGGCGCTGGTCATACCATCACCATCGTCGATACGGGCGGAAAGGTTGTGGAGGAATGGGAAAAAGGCGGCTACGATATTATCCTGATGGATGTGCAGATGCCGCACATGGATGGTTTGGAGGCAACACGTATCATTCGTGAGCGGGAAGCCGGAAAGGGGCTGGGCTCGCGTATACCCATTATTGCTATTACAGCCCATGCCATGAAGGGGGACCATAAACGTTGCCTGCTGGCCGGCATGGACGCTTATCTCACCAAGCCCATCTCCCGCGCCACCCTCGAATATGCCATTGGTGAGGTTGTCGCCAAACGCTGGGTGCAGGCATCAGGCGCATCGTCCCACACATGACCTGCCTGCGCCCACAACCCAGAAGGTCGGAAGACAGAGTTCAGCAAAACAAAAAATATTCCAACGAACCTCTTCCTGCGAGGGGATTATGCGCTGCGCTTTTTTTTTAATAGGTAGAGAGCAGGGTATTCTCTGTATTTTTCGGCTGGTTACTCTAAAAAAAGTTATTCCTGAATGGGTCGTGTTCCCCGGACAAGGAGGGTGGCCCGCTTGATGTAATAGTAGTCGGACGCGTTGGCGGTATAGGCGCTGACACGAAATTCCTTTAACGTTGCATTGGTCACGGTCGTCCAGGCGCTGTCCCACCAGCCCGCGCTCCCCAACCCCGTCTGGGCATGCGCGATGGGGTAGGTGGCGTCGGTTTCATTGCGCAGACCGACATAGAAGCTGCTTCCGTTGTCGCTCTGGCCGTAAATACGCAGTTTAACATCAATGACCCCGTCCGCCGTATGGTCGGTCCCGTTTACGGCCACCGCGAACTGGTTCCACTGCCAGTCCTCCGCGCTGGTGTTGTTCTTCCAGTCATTGCTGATATTGCTGTTGCAGATTTCGTAGGGCACCGTGAGGGTGATCTCCGCATCCGCGGTCACCAGGGGCTGCCAGGCGCCAGTCCCGAACGAGGAGCGGTACAGCACGCCCGTGCCGCCGTCGAGATAGAGCGTGCCGCGGACTGCCGTGGATTCGTTCACCAGGTTGGTTACGCTGGGGCCAATGGCAATGCGGCGACTGGAGCCGAAAGCCCCGGCGTTGGCATAACGCCCGATCGCCACGGAATCCTGCGCGGCATTCGCCCGGTGGCCGATGGCCACGGACCCCGGCGTAGGGGGCATGCTGCGGCCGGCGTTGGCGGAATAGCCGATCGCGACACTTTCGTAGACGCCCTGGGCTCCGTATCCTATCGCCAGTCCGGAAAGTTCGCTGGAGGCCCCGTTGCCGATGGAAATGTTCGTTCCTCCGGATTGGATAAGCAGTGTATTCTGCGCGCCGCTGTTGATCACCAGGGCGCCCCCCATGGTGAAACCAGCGGCCTGCGCCGCGGTCCACACGGAATCGCTTTCAACATAGAGCGGGGTGCCGGTCGCCAACCCGTCAAGAAGATTGACCCAGGCGCCGTCGCCGGGGGTAACCCGATAGAGCACACCGGTGCCGCCGTCAAGGTAGAGCGTACCCCGTATAGCCGCAGAATTATCCTCAAGGTTGTTGGTGGTCCCATGCCCGATGGCGATACGCGATTCGCCGAAAAAGTTACCCAGGGCTTCGGCCTCGTGTCCGATGGCGATGGAGTAGTAGCTCCCCAGCGCCCCTTTGCCGACGGCCACCCCCTCAATGCTGCCATCAGCGCCGTAACCGACCGCCACGCCGTCATATTGCCCGATGGCCTGCTGGCCAATGGCCACCGCGTTGTAATTGCCGGCAGCCAGCATGCCCAGCGCGGTGCCCGACGACTCGCCGTTCGCCTGGTAGCCGACGCTGACACCTCCTTCAGTGGCCACCGCGTCAGACCCGATCAATACGTTGGTCCCTGCCGACGAAATAATCAAATCCAAATCGCCTCCGGCGTTGACCGTGAGGGCGCCCGTCAGGGTGTCGCCGGTGCGTTTGGTGTAGTTGGTGGTGGGATCGGCGGCGGTCCATGTGCTGCTGTCCAGCTTGTCGGTGTCCAGCGTTGAGATCAGATTGCTCAGCGATGCGTCGGCGCCCTGGCGCAACGCGGTTTCCGACGACAGCGCGTTCCAGAGCGCGCCGGTGGAACTTGCAAAATCCGCCTGTGCGGCTTTTGTCGCCAGGTCGGCCCAGAGATCATTGGTGCCGCTTGCGTAAGTACTCTGATCGGTCTTGGTTTGAATGGCCGACCATAGGCTGTTGGAGGCGGCGATGAGCGCGTCTTGCTCGGCCTTGGTATTTATCTGGGCCTGTATTCCGTTGCTGGCGGCCACCCAGACCGGATCAGTCTCTGTCAGGTTGCTGATCAATGAGCCATCACCCGCAAAGGCGGTGGCGGAAACGGTCCCGACCACCTCCAGTTCGGTCGTTGGGTTGTTTGTGCCGATACCGACCAGCCCGTCCGACTGAATACGAATCAACTCGTTGCTTTCCTGGCTCAGTATGGCAAATGAGCTGCTGCCATCTGTCGAGTCCAGATAGGCCTTCATATCATCGGCAACCAACGTGCCGACTATCGTACCGAAGGCAATGGTAATGACCGCGAACAGCGCAATTCGTGGATGCTTCATTGTTCAATTCTCCTTGTTGCTTTATTCGTTGTAAATGGAGGTCAGTGCTCTACCTGAATTCTGTAATAATAGTGTTCCAATTGTATGACCGAGTCGGTATAGGCATTCAACGGTGGCGTTGCCGCGATATTGCTCGACAGCACGGAGAAGGCGTCCGCCAGAAGATTAGTGGCGCGCAGCAGGGTGTAGCGCTTGTCCTGAACGCTGGACCAGGCGAGGACCAGGTCAGTGGCGGAATGGTCGGCGCCGGTTGACATCTCCAGCCGGGAATCCGCGTTGGTCGGGACCGTGCCGGCGACATACTCCGCCCAGTTGTTCATAAGGTCATCATCGCTGTCCGCCGCGGGATTGCAGTTGGTCCTGCCGTCAAAATACCGGACCTCCCAGTAATCGGGGATATGGTTCGTGTTGGAATCGCCAGTGATATCCGTCAGGAGCAGATTGTTGTTCGCGGCGTCGAGGGTGAGGTTCGTCGAAGTGGTGAAGCCGGCGTAATCACTGCCGGCTCCACCTTCGATGACCACCTGACTCAGCGGTATGGCGGCAGCCGCCTGAGAAAAATCAAGCAGGCAGATACCGCTTACCGGTCCATCCGCGGAAATTGTATCCAATGTAGTATGCCCCGAGGCGTAACAGGCAAAAACGCTCCCCGCATTGAAAACAAGGGAAGAGGCGATGGAGAGGATCCCAACCGACGTGGGGTCGCCGTTTCCGGGGGCCAGAGCGCCGTGAACAGTCACGGCGCCCTCAATGGTCCCGTTTCCGTACAGACACGTTTCCGCATCCACGGTAAATTCCTCGACCGTCAGCTTGCCGTTGAGCAGGAACTGCCCCCCTTCCATCAGGAATACTGCCGCATGCGTCGCCGCGCATGCCGCCACCAGACACAGGAAAGCGAGCCTCCAGAGACCCTTCGAGGTTATCATGCCGTTACACTCCTTGTTGTTCCTCGGTAAAAAAAACATATACGTTCAGACAAAGCAGGAAACACGCCAACTCATTCAGGGAATATGGGCACGACTGCGGAGCGGGCGGAAATAATCAGAAAGAAAGGGGGCATATCACCCGTGGTTAGGCGATGGAACGTGGCCTTATCCTCAATCAGCCAACGTCATCTTTTTTCACGGGCATACCAGGGGCCGGGATGCATTTTTGCATTTTCAAGAACGCTTGTGTCCACGGCAGGGCGCAGGCCTTACTCCCGGCGCGAAAGCGCTTCAGCCACTTTACACGCCACAACGTAAACGACCACCGCGATGATGATGCCGTTGATCGGCGGGACGCCCCAGCCTGTTTTGCCCGATACAAAGGCAAGGATAGAGGCCAAGATATAGGCAACAACTCCGGGGATGTTCAGTCTCGGAAAGCGGGTGTCCGCGATTCGTTGGTACTGGCCACGTCGCCGAATCCAGTAGTCGGCCATGATAACGCCACCCAGGGGCGGGACAATCGTACCCAGGAAGACCAGGTAGGGCACCAGCCAGTTGCCCATGCCGACGATGGCCAATATGGTGCCGACCGCCGCGCCGCCTATCGTGAATACTCGTCGCCGTGGGGTCCGGCACAGGTTGCATCCGGCTACCGAGAAATTGTAAATCGTATTGTCCTGCGTGGTCCAGATGTTGAGCAGCAGCATAACCACGCCCAGTCCCATGACCCCCTGAATTTTCAATACCTGCACGATATCCGCCTCCTGATAGACCAATGCCCCATACGCCCCCGCCGAGATCATCAGACCGTTGCCCACAAAGAAAGCCAGCAGGCTGGCCCCCGCGGCGGTGAAGGTCGAGTTGGAAAAACGCGACCAGTTCGGGCTTTGTGTTCCGCCGCTGACAAAGGTGCCGAATACAATGGTAATGGCGGTGGCGATGGTAATCGGCCTGGAGGGCACGATGGACAGCAGATGTTCCAGTCCGCCTACATCGCGGGTTGCCCTGGTCATGCTCCAGAGGATCAGCGCGGTCATCACCGGGACGGCAAACAGCGAGAGGATTTCCAGTCCGCGATACCCCACCCACGCCGTCCAACAGAAGGCCATGCCGAACACGACCATCAGCGGAATGGTCAGCCAATGAGGCAGTCCCAGCAAGGTGACAAAGACCGTGGCAATCGTAGCCGTCCCCCATGCGTACCAGCCAATCTGGGTAAGCCCCAGCAACAGGTCCGACCACTTGCTGCCCCAATCCCCAAAACTGAAGCGACACATCAACACCGTGTTCAAGCCGCTGCGGTAGGCAATCAGGCTGAGGACGGCAACATACAACCCCAGCAACAAATTTCCGGTGATAATTGTAACCACCAGGTCCGGCCAGAATTTCAGCCCCGTCCCCAACGAGCCCCCGCCAAACATCGTGGCCGTAAAAAACGTGAACCCCAAAAGGACAATCGAGTTGGACCAGAATCCGCGCCGGGCCTCCAATGGAATCTCGGTCAGCGGATAATCTTCATGTTGACTGACGGGTTTGACCTCTTCCTGCATGGCGCTCCTTTGGCTGCTTTTATACCGTCATTATTACCCTGAAACCTGATCCGTTGCAAAATAAAAAATGTGCGCATCTTCTGGCAAAAATCCTCGTCTTCGGGAAAAATGTCAGCTAGCATAAGCGCCCAACTGAAAATGACAACAAGGAGAAAGAGCCATGACGGATATATCGCCGGATGTTCAATATCATATCGGGCTCAAAGAGGGCGATGTGGGGCGCTATGTGCTGTTGCCGGGCGATCCAGGGCGCGTCCCGAAGATTGCGGCGTTCTTCGATGATGCCGAGGAAATGGCGTTCAACCGCGAATATCGGACCTTTACAGGGCATGTGGATGGCATAAAGATATCGTGCACCTCGACCGGCATCGGTTGCCCGTCCACCGCGATTGCCGTCGAGGAACTGATCCGTATCGGGGCGGATACGTTCATCCGGATCGGAACGGCCGGTTCGTTGCAGCCGGAAGTGGACGTGGGGGACATATGCGTTACGACGGCCTCGGTCAGGGAAGAGGGCACCACACGCCAGTATGTGCCTCTGAGCTACCCGGCGGTCGCCGACCTCGACGTCACCTGGGCGTTGCGCGAAGGCGCCCGTAAACTGGGTGTGCGAAATCATTGCGGGATCGGACATTGCAAAGACGCGTTTTTCATCGAGGGCGATTGCGGACTCCCCATTGAAAAGGAAAACGATATGAAATGGGAGGCCTGGTATCGCTCGAATGTCCTCTCAACCTCGATGGAGGCGGCGGCGCTGTTTGTGGTCGCCTCGATCAAGCGTGTCCGTGCCGGCGAGGTGCTGGCTATCATCGGACGAACCTACAGCGATGAACCCATCATTGCCAAGGTGGGGATTGACGAGGCTATCCGAACGGCCCTGGAAGCGGTGAAAATTCTGGAGGCACAGGAGCGGGGGTAATCGCAATGGAACAAGTAACCTGGGAAGCACTGAGTAAAACCGAACAGACGTTGGTCAGCGAGGCCATGGCCATACGAAGAAACGCCTATGCCCCGTATTCCAGATACAAGGTGGGTGCGGCCCTGCTGGATGAGGTGGATGTGGTCCACACGGGGTGCAACGTCGAAGGCGCGGACCTGACACTGACCACGCATGCCGAAATGATGGCCATCAACAGCATGGTCAAATCCGGCATCTTGCGTCTGAAGGCCATCGCCGTAGTAGTTAAGGCCAATATGGGTAAGGGCATGCCCTGCGGATTATGCCGCCAGAAAATCAACGAGTTCGCCGCCGACCGCAATGTGCATGTGCTGGGCGTCAACCTGAACGATGCGGAGGAAATCCGCGATATCTATCGCTCCTCACTCAATGAACTGCTACCCTTTTCGTTTGGCCCAGGCGCGCTGTCCGACCCGTCCGACCTGTCCGACGCGTCCGACAACCACCGGAGCCCCCCGTCATGAGCGCCCCCAACACCCCCACGCTGCCGCATGGCGGTTATGAAAACCTCCACCGCTACAAAGTGGCCCAGGCGGTCTATGACGCCACCGTGGTCTTTTGCGACCGGTTTATCGACAAGCGGTCGCGCACCCACGACCAGATGGTGCAGGCCGCGCGCAGCGGAGTACGCAATATCAGCGAAGGCAGCGGAGCGGCCGCCACTTCGCGCAAGAGCGAAATGCTGCTCACCAACGTGGCCCGCTCAAGCCACGCCGATGAATTACTCAAAGATTACGAGCGTTTCCTGATTCAGCGCAAACTGCGCGTCTGGCCCAAGGATGCCCCCGAGGCGCTGGCCATACGCGAGCGCCTGAAGCACGATGTGGCACCCGATCTGCCCACGGAACCGGAGGGTACCATGCACTTGACCGGCTTGTCCGGCTTGGCCGACTTTGTGGCCCAAGCCGAGCCGGAGATCGCCGCCAACGCCATGCGCTGCGCCATCCACCAGGCCACCTGCCTGTTGCGACGGCAGATCGAGAGCCAAGGCCGCGATTTTGTCGAGCAAGGCGGTTTCACCGAGCGCCTCCACACCGTGCGCGTGCAAGCGAGAGATGCCAAAATGTCCGACAAGTCCGACCCGTCCGACAAGTCCGACCTGTCCGACAACCGCATTCAACACCTGAATGCCGTGCTGAACTCCTTTGTCACCGTCAATCAGATTATTTTCAACGCCCGGGACCAGGGCCAACTACTCGAGGATATCTGCTGTGCCCTGACCGCGACCCGGGGCTATCAAAACGTCTGGATCGCGCTCCTGGATCAGGAGCGCACGCTCACGGACTCGGCCCAGGACGGCATAGTAGGAGACGCATTCGAAAGCCTTCTCGCCCGTTTTCGGGACGGACGGATGAGTCCTTGCGCCTGCAAGGCGCTTGATTCCGCCAGGATGCAGATTGTTTCAGACCCGCAGGCTGAGTGCGCGGATTGTCCCCTGGTCGACCAGTATGGCG
The DNA here is from genome assembly GCA_009929845.1 of Spartobacteria bacterium. Lineage (GTDB taxonomy): Bacteria > Verrucomicrobiota > Kiritimatiellia > RZYC01 > RZYC01 > RZZM01. The sequence goes on along the minus strand of RZZM01000005.1, from coordinate 2,903 downwards.
GCAGGGGGGGATTCGCTGTCCGATTGGAGATTGGAGGTCAGCCCATTGGTTTGCTTGCCGCTTCGGTGCCCGGGGAATTGGCGCACGATCCCGAGGAGCAGGAGCTGTTCATGAACCTGGCCGGGACCATCGCCCAGGCCATCGAGAGAATCCATCTGGAGACCATCCGACGTGATCAGGAACGACGTCTTCACCATTATGAACGGATCCTCTCCAAAACCAAAGACCCCATGTCCATGGTGGATAACGCGTATCGATATGTTGTCGTGAACGATGCCTATCTCCAGACATTCAACAAACCACGTCATGAAATCGAAGGCCATACCGTGGAAAGTCTGCTCGGTAAAGAGGTCTTTGCCAAGCAGGTCAAACCACACCTGGATGAAGCGCTTGCCGGGCGGGAAGTGGTTTACGAGGACCTCTTTCGAGGCCCGGACGGGCCACCGCAATACCGGGTTATGTGCTATTATCCGTATTATGACGAGGAGGGTGACGTCCGGGGCGTCGTATCGAGAGCCCTGGACATCACCGAGCGCAAGCGCGCCGAAGATGCGCTGCGCGAGAGCGAAAGACGTTTTACTGGAATGCTGGGTGTTATTCCCGATATGATTTCGATACACAGCCCTGAAATGGACATCCTGTACAGCAATTGGCAAGGCTTCGGGTCCGTCCCGGAAACCAAGCGAAAAACAGGCACGAAATGTTACACAACCTATCGGGACCGTAGTGATATCTGCCCCGACTGTCTTGCCAAGACCACTTTTGAGACCGCAAAACCCTTTCGGAAAGAAACGCAATTGCCGGACGGGACCTGGATTGATCTGCACGTCATTCCGCTTCTTGATAAAGATAATAATGTTGAAATGTTCATGGAATGGGTGCGTGACATCACCGAGCGCAAGCGCGCCGAGGAGGCACTACGTCGGGCGAAGGAACTCGCCGAGCGCATTATCGAAGATGGCCCGGTGGCGATTACGCAGTTGGACCGCAACGGTAAAATTGTTTTCGCGAATCCGCATGCCGAAAATCTGCTAGGGTTGGACACATCAAGGCTCAATGATCTCACCTACAATGCGCCTGATTGGGGAATTACCGATGTAGACGGCTCTCTTTTTCCCGATGAGCGGTTGCCGTTCAATCAGGTCATGGCAACCGATCATGCGGTCTATGAGGTATGCCATGCGATAACGGCCTCGGACGGCAAACGGAAGATACTCAGCATCAACGGCGCGCCACTGCACGACGAAGAGGGCCGAATCGACGGGGCCGTATTCGCGATACAGGACATCACCGAGCGCAAGCGGGCGGAGGAGGCGTTGCGCGAGGCCAAGGTGGCGGCGGAGGCGGCGACGGTGGCGAAGACTCGTTTTCTGGCGAATATGAGCCATGAGGTACGCACGCCGATGAACGGGGTGCTTGGGTTTGCCGGCCTGCTGGCCGACACCCATCTTGACGACAAGCAGCGGCTTTATGTGCAGACCATCGGAAAATGCGGCCAGGCACTGCTTCATGTGATCAATGAGATTCTTGACCTTTCCCGGATTGAAGCCGGAAAATTCGAGATTCGCGAGTCCGATTTCAATGTGCAAACCCTGGTGAAGGACTTGGCCGCCATCATGGAACTTCATGCGCGCGAAAAGGGCTTGGAATTCGGGTATGTGGTGGCGCCGCGGGTGGCGCAAACCGTGCGCGGCGACGGGGAACACCTGCGTCAGATTCTTATTAATCTGATTGGGAATGCGATTAAATTTACGGAGCACGGATGCGTTACCCTGGCGGTCGAGGTGGAAGCGCAACCGAAAGACGCCACCCGCTCGGTGTTCCGTTTTGTCGTGCAGGATACCGGCATCGGCATGCCTTCGGATCAGCTTGACGCAGTCTTTGCCCCCTTCATGCAGGTGGATGATTCCCATACCCGGCGCTTTGGCGGCACAGGGCTGGGACTGGCCATTTCGCGTGATCTGGCCCGGCTTATGGACGGCGATATCACCGTGGAGAGCACATTGGGACAAGGGACAACATTCGTGCTGACCCTCCCGCTGACCATTGGCGAACAAGCTGCCGTCGAACCCAAACAGCGCAAACCAGGAACCGTCAATGATCGGCGCCTCAACGCCCGGATTTTGCTGGTTGAGGACGACGTGACCAGTCAGCTTTTGGCCCGGTTGCTGCTCGAAAAGATGGGGGCGTATGTGGATGTGGCGGAAAATGGCGCGCAGGCGCTTGATGTGCTGGAAAACAACGAATACGATCTTGTCTTCATGGATGTGCAAATGCCCGTCATGGACGGTATCGAGGCGACGCGGCGCATTCGTGCGGCAGAGGGCGGGAATCGGAAGTCGGACGAAGAACAGGCCCCCGATGCGCGCTTGCCGATTATCGCCATGACGGCGCATGCGATGCAGGGCGACCGCGAGCGTTTTCTGGCGGCGGGCATGGATGAATACCTCATCAAACCGTTCGAAATCGATCAACTGATTGTCCTCCTTGAACGCTTTCTGCCAGAAAAAATAACTTCTCACTAACCCTTTTTAAGCCACTCGGTCCCGATTTTCTCTTCTTCTCTGCGTTTTTTGCGTTCTTGTGGTTAATAAAATTGGGTTGCGGGCTAAACCCGCTTTGGGTTGTAGGTTATAGGGTCACACCTCAACTTCCACAAGGTAAGGAGTTCTGAGCAAACTAAACTTCCCCACCATACCAACAGCCCCTATCCCGTAGGGATAACCGATCAGGGGGCATGTCATGCGGTCGCTGCGCGACGCCATATTCTGATGCAATATATATCATCCGTGGGCTAAAGCGTCACGGCTATTATCGTTCTGTCGCTACGCGACGTGGATTTAATCTCAGCGACTGATCCGCGCATGTTTCGCGCCGAAAATGCCGAAAAAACAGCCGATTTT
>RZZM01000510.1 GCA_009929845.1 Spartobacteria bacterium | reverse complement strand
TTGGTCCCAAGTGATGTTGGCGGCGCTATGTTGGTGTTGTTCACCAGGCACACATAGACTTGCTTTTCGTACTGACATAGCGTGTTCGGAAAATACTCAATGCCTGGAATCCAGTCAATAAAGGGACTATCATTTGAACAGGCAGCATGCCAGATGCACACCGACTCCTGCGGATTGGCGCGCAGCGCGCGAACCTGGACCTGAAGGGTGCACTGGGTGGCATGCGCGAATGAATAGACCATATGGTTTGTCAACCAGCCTGTTCGGTCCTTGACCACGGCCACGAGCTGCGTTCCGCCATTAAGTTGCAAGGCTTCACCGAAGCCGTCATATATATTTGTTCCGGAACCTTGCAGATAAGGACCTGCCCAGCCCGCGCATAACGTTGCGGGGATCGGGGGGTACGATGGAACATTGAAGGTAAAGGCCATGGATGAATAATTATTCGTTCCCGCGATGAGTTCCCCCAGCGAATCGGGCAACCGCCCCATGTCGCGGATGAAACGTCCGGCTTCGGAACCATCGCCGACCACGGCCTGACGGATAAGGTCCATACGCGTGACGGTTTCGTCGTAGCGCGCGCGGTTGCCAAGATCGGCCACGCCGGTCAGGGCCATGGCCGCCAGCCCCGCCAGCAGGGCCAGCACGACAACCAGCTCGATCAGTGTCATACCGGTCTTGCCGGGATATCTTTCCGCAAGTCGAATCATGGCGATCCCAAAGGTCGTTTGATATTATCGTTGGTTGTAGAGAGCAAGGCGTCTTCGCCCACATATACGAGGTATACTTCATTGGTTTCCATCAAGACGCGATAGTAGTGATGGTCCACATTGGCGCCCCCCATTTCATACCGGGGATCATGAATAACCGGGATGGATGCCGTGGGGCCACTCCCATTGGTAGGCTGGCCCTGTTCGTTAATAAAGACCGTCCGTATGCCCTCCCGCTGTAAATAAGGTCCACGCCAACCCTTGCCGCGATCCGTATCGAATGCCCACGGAAAGGTGAGGCCCGATGCGCCCGGAAAATTCGTTGTCATCAGAACCGAGAGTCCGGAACGAACGAAATTCGTCTTGTCGGCCAAGGTCGGCACACAATCGGCCTGGAAGGCCGCATAGGCGCGGCGGATTTCCATCATTTCGGAGGGCACAAGCGAATCCTCCACCGCCCACTCTTTGGTCACCGTCAGGCGCGGCAACACCAGCATGGTCAACGCCCCAAGGAGGCCGATCACGATCAGCAGCTCAATCAGGGAAAAGGCGGCCATCCGCGCATCAGACAACCACGGGACCACCGCCGACAAGGTCTTGCCACAATCCATATGCCATATGCGCCGCCGTACGCGCGATGTCCTTCTCCTATTATCTTCGCTATGGTTCATGCCATGTAATCTCTCCAGCCGTTTACCAAACTTAACAGTCGTACCCTGATTCCTTATGCCCTTTGGTTTCGGCGTTGTCCATACGGGCCAGACAGGCCGCGCATGGATTCCCCATAATACAGCCCATGCATCCATGGGGCCCAGAACGACAGGATGATGCTTCCTCTGTTCGTTTTACGGTCGATTGGCTGAACAATTCGACAGGCGCGGTTTTGCTCATGAATTCCTCCTTTGCAAATTACTGAAGGAGGCGCCGGGGGTGTATAACCCCCCGGCGCCGGAGTCGTTATACAGGTATTAGGGATTCAGTACGCCACATTCCGGGCAGGTGCTGCCGATCATGCGTGCGGCAGAGCCGTCATTATAGACCTTGAAGTATGCCATGTAGTAGGCGAAGTCCGGTTCGCCATCCAGGCCAGCGGTCGGAATCGGGCACTGGCCGGCCATATCAAGGCCGATCTCGACATTGCCTTTGCTCCAGTCCTTGTTCCCCCCATCACCCTTCTTGCTCCAGTCTGTTGTAGGAGCAACCCACAGGCAAACAACCGGACCAGCGCTTGTATCCCAGGATGGAGTGCCGGTAGCGGTCGCCCAATCGCTGATATCGATGCCGTCGAAGGTCATCTCAACCGCCGGGTCGCTATCGTCAAACCAGGGATTCGTTCCAGTCTCCGAACAGGCCTGGGCCACCACCACATCCGCGGCCACAGTCGTTCTACTGAGACCCGTGGTTGAACATATACTCGTGATTCCCGCCGCCTTCAGCGATTCCGCCTGGTTCGTGGACAGGGCAAGACGCGTAGTCGCGATGTTCGTGACCATATGTATGTCCTGCGCGTCCGGCAGGCCGGGCATAGCGTCCGGCGCGCCGACGGCAGCCGTCATGCCGTTGTGCATGTCCGCCGGGTACTCGCCGGTGATTTGGTTGAACTGCTTCAACACCCGCACCGTGCCCGCCTGGTTGTAGTCGCACACATCGCCCATGGCTTCCTCGCGGTCCGCCGACAGGCGCGGCAGGATGAGCGCCGTCAGGGCGCCCAGCAAACCGATCACGATCAACAACTCGATCAAGGTAAATCCGCCTTTGTTCTTCTTACTCTTTCTCATTTCCTCTTCCTTTTCCTTTAGCGTCAACATAACGCCTTTCTTTTGTGAACGGCTCCCGCCTCGGTCAGCCCGTCCGGTATGTCTTGCAGATTCAGTGGCGCGGGAACCTCTCCCGCAACCCGATTATTCTTTCTATATGCTCGCTACTCCTTACAGCGCCTGCACGACTCTTCGGCAAAGGAACAGTCACACGGCACAACGAAGCGATACTGTTTGCCGCACCTGATCAGCACTTCTTTTTCATGTTTGCGCAGATATCGGATTTCAATGCCCATCTCGCCATAACCGCTGTGGGCGAAGAGCATCCTGTAGAGTTCCTCTATCCGCGCCAGGACGGCGTCATGCGT
>RZZM01000121.1 GCA_009929845.1 Spartobacteria bacterium | reverse complement strand
TTAATTTTCCAAACGCGGCGTCTCTTCGGAAGTGGATACCATCAAAAAAATCACCGCGATTACTGGCAAATCAATGAAAATCTCGTTCTGCGGCTAACGGTCGAAGTCAGGAGTTCTGAACTTGGTTGTGTATATAAGCCCGGGGGCGCCCCTCTCTGTCTCTCGTGATTGTAGTAGTCTTCAGGCCCGGCGGGAATTATCGAAGATGCACTGAATAATGGTTCCCCCTTCGGGGTGCGCGATGATCTGGAGGCTGCCGCCAATCATTTCCGCGCGGTAACGCATGGTGCGCAGGCCCATGCCTTCGCCATCGCTTGTTTCATCCGGCATGCCTTCGCCATCATTGGTAACGGTCAGCTCCCCCCGCCCATCGTCCGTCTTTAAGCCAATGTCGATAAAGGAAGGGGAGGCATGGCGGGCGGCATTGTTAATGGCTTCCTGCGCGATGTGATACAAGTGAATCGCCACGGCATCATCCCGTACGCGAGACGGCTCCTCTTCGTTGAAGACACAGGGGAGTCCGAATTTGGCCGCGGCATCATCGGCCAGGCGCCGCAAAGCGTCGCCCAGCCCCTCGGCATCCATCTCCACCGGCATCAGCCCGCGGGCTATACGACGCACCATGGTGCGGGCCTCCTTCATGAAGGATGAGATTTTTTCCGCGCTGTCGGCTTCGGGCAGTTTTTTATCTTTCAATTCCTGGGCCAGGGCGCGGCTCAACAACCCGATCCCGGTCAGTTCCTGCGCCAGGGAATCGTGCAGGTCCTGTCCAATACGTTGTTTCTCGAGGGTACTGACATCCAGGATTTCCTTTTCCAGGCGGCGGCGTTCATCCACGCTGCGTTTGAGTTTCCGGTTGGCGGTGATCAACTCGGCCGTGCGGTCGCGCACAGTCTGCTCAATGTGTTGCGCCCGACCGGCCAGGAGGGCGATATAGGTGCTGAACATGGTCGTGAATCCGAAGCCGACCACCAGGATGCCCCAGGGCAGCCACGTCCGGTATTGATGGACAAACGCGCGGGTCGGCACACAGACCAGTTTCCACGCCAGTCCGGGCAGTTGGATGGCGCTGACAAATTCCAGTCCGGTATCCGCCGGGTCATCCTCTTCCAGCCCGAAAGTAAATACCACCCGGCGAGCGCCATCCATCCCTTCCTCATAAATGGCGACATTCATCCCCTGTACGCTGAAATGCTGAAAGACCTCGTCCAGTATCCGCCGTGGATCAAGCAGGGCAAACACCGTGCCCCGGTATTCTTCGTGGCGCTGGCGAGGCGGGGCGTCCGTGTCTACCGCCCCGTAGATGGGGAAAACCACAAGCCGCGCATTGCCGAGGCGCCCGGAAGCATGTTCCGGATGCGGAGTCGCCACGACATCCCCCTGCTCACGCGATCGCGCCAGCGCCGCCGCAAACTCCGGTTCGCTGGCCAGGTCGTAGCCGATCCGGACGGTCGCCTGATTGGTGGGGGTGATATAGGAAACCGGATAGAACAGTTCGCGGGGTCCCACCGGACGGAGACGATCCTCCCGCCATTCCACCATGGCGTAGTCGGGATTACCCGCGCTGCGCATCGCCGCTTCATACATACCGCGCTGCGACCCGGGCACCAGGGGGGCCCAACCGAAGGTCCCGAGGATATACTGGTGATAGAGCAGCCCCTTGGATACAAATTCATTAAACGCGGCCGCGTTGACGTTGTCCCCTACGCTGTGTAAGCGGCCCAGCGACTCAAGCACCTCGAAGTACAGGTCAAATTCCCGGTTGATCAACGAGTTGAGGGTGTGCGTGCCGAACAGGAACGCGTCTGAAAGTTCCTGCTGCTCCCAGGAACGCCGCACATGAAAGAGTACGGAGGTAATCACTATCCCCATGGACACCGTAAAGAGCACCCACAGCCGCGCCCCTCTTACACTCAACCAGAATACGCGATTTTTCATAGCAAACATAACGGGCGCCATGGGGAAGTTGCGGCCCCGCGCTACTGTTTGGTATATGTGACGCCGTTGATTTCAACCGTGCCGCCGGCGATCTGCCCCGTGCCGTCAAAGTCGCTGCCACCGGCGCTCAGGGTAAGCATACAGTCCGATTGGGAAAGACTCCACCCGCCGATAAAGGCCCCTGTGGACCCGGTGCCGGGCGAACCGTCCGCGGGATTGAAATACGTGCTCTCCTCAAAACTGGCCGTATACCCGGCAAACAGGCGGAAACTCTTCACCCTGGTATACTCGCCCTCCACGACCTCCGGGGCCTTCCATTCGCCCATGGCGTCGGCATCCTCGCAACCGGTATCCGCGCCGCCACCCGGCGTGGGCGTAGGCGTGGGGGTTGCCGATGTGGAAGGCGTAGGCGTAGGCGAAGCGGACGGGTCCGGCGAGGGACTCGGATCATCGCTGCCGCCGCCACCGCCACCGCTATTGGCCGCGATCGCCGCCGCCGCGCCGCCGCCGACCAGCAACCCGCCAACCACCCAGGGCACAATCGAACCTTCCTTCTCCTGCGTCACCGGTCCGGCGCTGCCGGCATACGGGTCCGAGGCCGCCCGGCTGGGCTGCAGACACAAACAAGCCAACGCGCCCGCCGTGATTCCGGCTGTTGCAACATAATACCAATTGTACTTTTTCATCGCTCCATTCCCTTTATATGACTGTTAATGCCTTCTTGCAAAATCCAAGCGCCAATAATGCACGAATTCCCCTGAGTTACAAGCACCGTTTTTCCCCACTCTACAACCGGACGCATCGCACTTCTAAAGGTCTCGCCCAGGCGATGCTGATCGGCCCGCTCTCTTGTTCAGTCGCTTTACGACGTTACAGAAATCCTTTAAGGAAATTTTTGGTCCGCGGTTTCCGGTTGCCTGTGCTGAAGGCGATCATAATTTCTCCACTGGTTGATGCCGCATAAGCGCCAGATTCTTTATCTTCCCACAAATTCCGGCGCCATTTCGTATACTTCGCGTTGCGCGCCTTCGATTAATGTGCCAGCATGCGGCAAAACAACAGGAGATAGTGATATGGCTGAAGTAATTGTTGCCCTTGATGTGGCCAGGTCCGATGAACTGCCCGCGGTGCTGGATCGGTTGCCGGAAGAAATACGCTGGTTCAAACTGGGACTGGAATTGTTCTGCGCGGAGGGCCCGGCGGCGCTGGCGCCGCTCAAGGAACGCGGAAAGAGGATTTTCCTGGACCTCAAGCTGCATGATATCCCCCGCACGGTTGAACGGGCCGTGTGCGCGGCGGCCCAACATGGGGTCGACCTGCTGACCATTCATGCCGGCGGGGGACGGGCCATGATGCAGGCGGCGGCGGATAGGGCGAAATCGCTGGGCGAACACGCGCCTAAACTGATTGCCGTCACCACCCTGACCAGCCTGAATGAGATTGATTTCAAGGACCTGGGCATCGGACGCACCCTGCCCGAACAGGCGGTCGCGCTCGCGGAACTGGCAATGCAGGCCGGGATCGACGGCCTGGTCACATCCGTCCACGAGGTCCGCGCCCTGCGCGAACGTATCGGCGACACCCCGCTTATCGTCACCCCCGGTATCCGCCTGCCCTCCGACGACGCGGGCGACCAGAAACGGGTGGCCACGCCGGGAATGGCGGTGCAGGCGGGTTCGAATTACCTGGTGGTCGGACGCACCATCCTGGGGGCCAAAGACCCGGCGGTCGCCGCACAAGCCGTGTTGGCGGATATGCAAAACGGTTAACAGAAATGACCGGTCGTGGTACGGTTTACTGTGTACGCACAGGATGATATGCATGTAAATGGAGGATGAACTATGAGCGCGAACAATGACCTTGACCGTGTGCCCATGTTCTTGAACCGGCGGCAGTTTTTGGCGCTGTCGGCCGGGGCGGCGGCCGGCGCGGCCCTGACCGGATGCGCAACCAATCCGGTGTCGGGCAAAAGTCAGTTCATGCTGATGAGCGAAAGCGGGGAAATCAATATCGACCGCGAACAGTCGCCCCACCAGTTTTCGGCGGATTACGGGCCTTCGCAGGACCGGTTGCTGAACAATTACGTCAGCCAGGTGGGGCTGGAAATGTCACAGAAAACACACCGGCCCCACATGCCCTACACGTTTCGTGTGGTCAATTCGCCGCGCTATAATGCCTACACCTTTCCCGGCGGCAGCATGGCCGTTACGCGCGGCATCCTGCTGGGGATGGATAATGAGGCCGAACTGGCGGCTGTCCTGGGGCACGAACTCGGCCATGTCAACGCGCGGCACGGGGCCGAACGGATGAGCAAAAGTATCCTGGCTAATATGGTCGTCGCCGGATTGGCCGTCGGCATGTCGTCGGCCAAAGAACTGGAAGACTACGCGCCGCTGGCGGCGGGACTGGGCAACGTCGCGGCGGGCGCCCTGCTGGCTTCCTACAGTCGTGAAGACGAGCGCGAGGCCGATGCGCTGGGATTGGAATATATGGTTAAACAGGGCTTGAATCCACGGGGGATGGTCGGACTGATGGACGTCATGCGCAAACAGGGCCGGCAGAACGCCAATGTGATTGAACTGATGTTTGCCACCCACCCGATGTCGGAAGAGCGTTACCAGACCGCAAAAAACAAGGTGTCCGGCGAATACGCGCAGTATGCGCAGCTCCCGGTCAACCGGGAACGCTTCATGGACAGCACCGCGCAACTGCGCACCCTGGGCAACGCCATCCTGGCCATGCAGAAAGGGGATGCCGCCATGGCCACCGGACGCTATCAGGAGGCGTTGCAACACTACAGCGGCGCCCTGCAAGTGGCCCCGAATGACTATGCCGGCCTCTTGCTCATGGCCAACTGCTGCCAGGCGCTTGATCGTTCTGCCGACGCCAAACAATACGCCGAGCAGGCCAAGGCCGTGTACCCCCAGGAGGCGCAAGCCTATTTTGCCACCGGCATGGCCGACCTGAACCTGGGAAACTTCGGCGCGGCCCATGCCAATTTCGCCACCTACCAGGGCAAGCTCCCCGGCAATCCGAACGTGATCTTCTGGGACGCCTTCTCGCAGGAAAATATGGGCCAGACCGATGCGGCCGCCAACCAATATGCCCAGTATCTCAACAGCGTGCAGCAGGGCAATCTCGCCCAGCACGCCTACCAGCGCCTTGTCGAATGGGGCTACCTCGCCAAACCAACAACCCCTTGAGAAAAGTTCGCCATCTGGCAGCTTCTCAATAATCCATTGTGTTAGCCACGGATCAACGCGGATGGGCGCGGATTTGTCACAACGAAGGAATGCAGGCGGACTTGTCGGATTTTGACTCAATAACGTTCCAACAATTCGTTTTTTCGCATTATTGCTGACAAAATGGCCACAAAAGGCACATAAAACACAAAATTTTTGTGTCTTATGTGCTTTATGTGGCTGATTTATGCATTCTGGCCGATTTAGAGCTCAATATCTCAAAAAATCGCATAATTATGGAGTACAGATTATAACTTCAAAGGAATATCCGCGATGATCTGCGGAAATCAGTGGCTAAATAAATTTTACGCGAGAAAACGAAATTTGGAATGATAGCAGTATATAATATATGTGTTTTTTCGTAAAAAGAAGTAGAAACCTCGCGCACGTTTTGTCATAATGTGAGCTTGTGAGTTAAGCGCATGACAGTACATAGAAAAACAAACATTACGGTCTTTATATTTTGGTCCTTCTTGCTGATTAGTATGCGCGGCATAGGCGAAGAAGGCTATTTGTTGTGCGAGGAACAGCTGCAGACGTCGCGCGCGGCGGCGGCGCCCATTGATGCCGCGCGTACGGCAACCCGGATTGTCCCGCAGGCGGCTGACGGCTTTCAGTGGCCTTTTCTGCTGTGGTATGACAGCGATGTGATCCAAAAAAGCAATGCCGTTTTGCTGGTGGAAACAATCAACACCCGGCGTACCTCAAATCATTATGGGTTCACCGAGGAGCAAGCCCTTTTTCATTGGCGGATGAGCCTTGATCGTTGGGGGGCGCTGGCTGACCGGTTGGTGTTTCTGATGCCGGTCAATTCGCCAATCGTTATGCCGCGCTGCACCCGAAACGTGTAAAGATGGTTGTGGCCGGCGGCTTGTGCGGCATGCCCATTCTGCCGATACACTCATATCATGATCAAACCCTGCGATATCCCGTTGGCGGCGCCGATCTTGAATATCTGACGGGACGCCCGTTCAACATCGCGGCCTTCACGAATGTGCCCCAATTCCTGTATCAGGGAGAGTGCGATACGAGTGACGCCGTTCAGTTTCCCGACGCCTATGACGCTCCTGATCGTGATCTGATTAATCAACTCCTCGGGGAAACACCCATAGAACGCTGGGCGGTCTGTGAAACGATTGTCACCCATATAGCGCCCCGAATCGAATTCCATATCGACCCCGGCGCCGCTCATCAAACCAGCCCGGCCATGGGGGCCCAAATCAAGGCCTTCATTCAGAAACACATCTTCAATCCGTGATAGGAACAAAATCCTGAAGCAGGATCGTGAATCTGAACCGCCTCCCCTCTCGTTTTTCCGGATACAGCCACAATTATGGCTGGACAATCCCCAAAAAAAGTATTTGAATGATACCGGAATCATCTTGCGGGTCAAACGCGCGCCCTTCGCACAGGCGCCTGCACACGGGCCCGGTAAAACGTATGGATTGTATAGTATGGAAAGGCAGACCATGAACGAAACACGAATGGCCCCCGCAAAGCGTAACCGGACAGGTGCGCGCATTCCGCACAAGGTGCGCCATTGCCTGCTGCCGCTAATCGGTTTTATCTCACTGTTATGGTTTCTGATTCGCGTCCTCCCGAAGCCGCAACGCGCCACCTACCCCTGCCAGCGCATCGCGTTTCCCATGGCCAGCAGTTTTGTGATCTGGGTAACCGGGCTCTTCTGCTCGGCCTTCCTTTTCAGGCAGGTCAGGCCCCTGCTGCTGTTGCGTGGTCGACGCCGCGCCGCCCTGGCGCTGCTCCTGGCGGGCGCGGTCGCGGCCCTCACCATGGCGGTCATGCCCAAACACGAGGGGTTCGCCCTCACGGTGATTCCCAATGCCCCCATCGGCACGGCCCGGGGGATTCATCCGGGACGTGTGGTGTGGGCGCATAATCCCGACGCCACATCATGGGCGGGCTTTGACTCCACCGAACACTGGTATGAACCCGAGCATACAGATATGGATGTCGTCGAATCCATGATGGAACGGACCCTGCTGACGCTCACGGGGGAGCCAAACGCGACAGCCGCCTGGGATGCGCTGTTCCGCTACTCCAATCAGCAACAGGGCAAAGGCGATATCGGATACCAACCCGGCGAGAATATCACGATCAAACTCAATCTCGTCACCAGCAAAGGGGCTGACGTCGTAAACACCAATACCTATGAAAAACTGCCGACGCTCCTGAACCGGGTGGATGTCGCCCCGCAAATGGTAATTTCCCTCCTGCGCCAACTGGTGCTTGTGGCGGGCGTCCCCCAAACCAATATCTTCATCGGTGACCCCACCTCGTTGGTCCCCAATCACTTCTGGAATGCCTGGACCGCTGTATTCCCCGATGTCAACTACCTGGACAACCTGGGCAACCTGGGCCGCACGCGCGTCGAATTTTCCGATACGCCCTTTTACTGGAGTACCCCGGACGCCGCGGGAAAACTGCAGGACTACCTCCCGGTATCGTACGCGCAGGCGGACTACCTGATCAATTTCGCCGTACTCAAAGGCCATGCGCGGGGCGGCGTCACCCTGTGCGCCAAAAATCATTACGGCTCCCTTTTGCGCACCCCCATCGGCGATGTGCGCGACCAGAAGGGGCTTGATTATTATGGCCTCCACGAAAGCCTGCCCTCGGAGTCCCCCGGTACAGGACACTACCGTGCGCTGGTCGACCTGATGGGGCACCCGCGTATCGGTGGCGCGACCATGCTCTACCTGATTGACGGCCTGTATGGGGGCGATGACTGGGACTGTCATCCCTATATATGGACCTCGCCCGGCTTCGGTGACGGTGTTCATGGCGACTGGCCGTCCAGTCTCTTCGCCTCCCAGGACCCCGTGGCCATTGATTCCGTGGCCTTTGATTTTCTGCTCGCCGAGTGGCCCGACGTGGTCGGGAAGGGCAGCCTCGAGGGCGGCGCACAGGATTACCTGATTGAGGCCGCGCTGGCCGGCAACCCGCCCTCGGGAACCTTCTATGATCCGGATAATGATGGCATCCGCCTGTCCAGCCTCGGCGTACATGAACACTGGAACAACCCCTATGAAAAAAAATACAGCCGCAATCTGGGAACCGGCGCGGGCATTGAGCTGGTCAGCATTGACGATGGCGCCCTGCGCATTGCCTCCGGCCAACACACCCCCTCCTCCATTCAACTATCATTGACCAATCTGCTGCCCGGCTCCTCCTACACCATTTTAAGCGCGACCGCGCTCACTGATACCGCCTGGACGCCGACGGCGACGATCACCGCCGATGCCGTGGCGAGCAACTGGCAGTCGGCTATCGGGGACACCTGGGAACGGACCTTCTTCAAAATCAAACAGGTGGCCGCGGCGCATAACCTGATATTCAATCCCGGCTTTGAAGATATCGGCGCCACCAACACAGCGGCCCTGGGATGGGAAGACAATGTTCAAGGCGGCATGTGGGGTTCCGCCAAACGCGCCGGATGGCGGTGGCAATCCGGCGACCAGGCGGCGGTCATTGTCGGCGACGGAACCACCTACGGCGGGTGGTGGCAGGCCTTCCCGGTCGACGCCGACACAACCTGCCAATGCGCAGCCTATTTTTACAAAGAAAGCGGATGGTATGCCTCCGAGGTTATCATGAAAGTGGAATGGTACAACGCCAGCGGCCAGCAAATCGACGCCGCGACCCATAGCCTGCTTGACCTCCCCGTTGACACATGGACCCATCGTTCCATCCAGGTCACCGCCCCCGTCCAGGCCGCCTCCGCGCACTTCGTGCTCCAGGTCTCCGGCATGGGCCCGGGCCATTCACTCTACATGGATGCCCTCTATTTCGGGAAATGACCCCGGAGGCGCTCCGCGGGGGATGGGCGTTGGAGAGAGTGAGGGTCGGAGGTCGGTCTTATCAAGTTTCAGATCTCAGCATTCAGGTCTCAAAAAAAATATTCTGGCTTTGATTTCCGGGACGGGCTGTGGGATGCTGCGAGAGGCATGAATAGGCAAAGATACATCAAGAGTGAAGGGCTGCGGCACCTGTTGATCCTGCTGGGCATCCTGGCGGCGTGCCTGCCCCCGTTGTGGGTTTCGCGGGACCGGCAGTACCTGCGGGTCATGGAGGATTTCACGATCAGCAGCGCGCAGGAGACCTGGCTGCGCCAGCGGGGAACCCCGGCCATTGAGAAGGTGGATGACGCGTGGCTGTTCCCGACCATCAATGGCCGGCCGCGGTTGCGCAAACCACCGCTGACCGTCTGGCTGCACCTGCTCGCGTGGATGGATATGTCGCCGGAGACGGCCACTCCGCACGAATTGGCGGCGCGCGCCCGCCTGCTGGGCGGCATGATGCTTTTGCTGACGGTTGCCGGCACGTACTGGTGCGGGGCGGCGCTGGGGGGCAAGCGACTGGCGGCATTGGCGGCGCTATGCGTGGGCACGATGTGGTTCGCTCAGCGCGAGGGGCGCACGGACGCCTATGATATTCACTTGACGGCCTTTGTGACCCTTTCGATCGCCGCGTATCTGTGGGCGCTGCAACCACGGGCGGACGTCCGTCGAGTTCGGACAGGTTTGGCCGGGTTCATGTTTTCCGGCCTCTTTCTCGGTGGCGCATGGATGAGCAAGGGTCCGCTGGCCCTGGTTCTTGCCCTGCTGCCGCTGGCGGTCATGACGCCCGTGCTCTCTCCGCGCAGGTGGCGGGACCTGGGCGGCCTGCTTCCGGTGCTGCTGGTCAGCGCGCTGGTCGCCCTCCCGTGGTACGCTCTTCTGCTGGCTCGTGTGCCGTATGCCGGGGACGTGCTGCTGAACGAGTACCGCTCCCTCAAGGAGTATCAGTCCGTTGTTTATTACGCCGCCCTGGTAGGATTGGTCATGCCGTGGGGCCTATGGCTGATCGCGGCGCTCTTCCATCCATTCACGGCCTCCGAAAGGCAGGACCGCCTGTTGCGGCTTGCTCCGTGGCTGTGGTTTATCAGCCTGTTCGTGTTCTTTTCAATCCCGGAAACGAAACAACAGCGGTACATCCTTCCGATTGTCCCCGCGACGGCGCTGATGATCGCGCAGGTCTTTTGTGATCACGCGCGCGACAGGGAACGCGCGATGCAAAACAAAAAGACACAGGTCCTGATGTACACGCACTGGGGACTGCTGCTGTTGCTGTCGCTGCTGATCGGGCCATTCCTGTTCAGCACGCGATATCTCTGCGCAAGCGGTGTATTGAAACCGCACGAATTTGCCGCCTATGCGCCTGTAACCGCCGCGCTGGTCGGCCTGGCCGCGCTGACGCTGGCCCTGACCGGCCTGCGCCTTCACCGCAAGGGCCATGCCTACGAAGCCGCCTTGCTGACCGCCTGCTGGATGCTGGTCTGCTCCACCGCGGCGTGGTACGGCTACAAAAAGTACGAAATTGCCGATGAGGTCCTGCAATCCAAAAAGGTGCGCGAAGTCATCGGCAACCACCCGCTGTATTGCTTCGAGGCCGCCAACGACACCGGCGCACATAGGGAGACCTTTCTCCTGTACTGGGGCTGTGAAAAATTCCTGTTTTACCTGCAGCGTATTGCCCCGATGGCGACACCGCGACAGGTCGGGGAGGGCCTTGCGGGGTCGACCCATTACGTGATGAGCGCACAGCAACCGGAATGTTACCGCCTCTTTTCAGAAGCGGGGTACACACATGTCCTGGCCTTTTCACCGACGGATGGAAGGCAGGCGGATTTGTGGAGCAAAGAGGATTAAAGAAACTCAAGCAGTTGCAAGCGGTGGAAGAAACTCGTAGTTCAGGCGTTAGCCTGCCCGTTCGTTGTACAGGGGTTCGCTGATCCTAATCGCACTCATTTTCTCGCCAATCAATCCGGAGGCTGTTCGGTGAATAGGGGTGTCCGTATTTTCTCCGATTATGTGGTTGAACTGCGCGAGGGTTTCCTGATTAATACCCTCGCTATGTCAAGGTTTGTAATTCACGGAAAATCGAAGATCAGCGGGACCCTGCGACCGGTCGGCAACAAGAATGCGGCCTTGCCGATGATGGCGGCATGCCTGCTGACGGATGAAACGGTCCGGCTCACGCAGGTTCCGGACATTGAGGACGTGCGCGTGACGCTGCACCTGCTGGAGGACCTGGGGGTTTCGTGCTCGTTTGAAAAACATACCGTGACCCTTTGCGCCAAGGGACTGCGCAAGACCCGACTTGACAGCGCGTTGTGCCGCCAGGTCCGTAGCTCCATCCTGCTGGCGGGACCGCTGACCGCCCGACACGGCCAGGCCGTCCTCGCGCCGCCCGGCGGCGATGTGATCGGGCGGCGGCGCGTGGATACCCACTTCCAGGGGCTCGCGGCGCTGGGGATCACCATCAAATCCGGCGGACAGGAATTCCGCTTTTCCCGCGACAGGCTACGGGGCGCCTACATTCTCCTGGACGAAGCCAGCGTCACCGCCACCGAAAATATCATGATGGCCGCCTGCATGGCCCCGGGGAAAACCACCATCTACAATGCCGCCTGTGAACCGCACGTACAGAACCTGGGCCGCCTGCTCAACGCCATGGGCGCGGACATCTCGGGACTGGGCGCCAACCGGCTTGAAATCCGCGGGGTCCGCCGGTTGCACGGCGCCACACAGGCCGTCGAGGCCGATTTCATCGAAATCGGCAGTTATCTCTGCGCCGCCGTGGCCACGGGCGGCGCCCTGCGCATTCCCGTCCGCGGCAAACCCGCCTGGCTGCCGGTACTCGACCGGGGCTTTGCGCGCCTGGGGGTCAAGCTGGACCTCTCGCCCACGCACATCGCCTGTGATGCGCGCCATGCGGCATGCCCTGCGCCGCCGGTCTACAGGGATGATATCCCCAAAATCGAAGATGGCGTCTGGCCCGCGTTTCCCTCCGACCTGATGAGCGTCGCCATCGTCATGGCCACCCAACTGCCGGCGACGATCCTTTTCTTTGAGAAGCTTTTTGAAAGCCGGATGTATTTTGTGGACCACCTGATCAGCATGGGCGCGCGGATTGTGGTGTGTGATCCGCACCGCGTTGTTGTTTCCGGGCCCGCGCGGTTGCGTGCCGCGCACATGTCCAGTCCCGACATCCGCGCGGGCATGGCGCTGATCATCGCGGCCCTGTGCGCCGAGGGCGAGAGCGTCATTGAAAACGCGCAGGTCGTTGACCGCGGCTACGAGTACATCACCCAGCGCCTGCAGGCCCTGGGCGCGGATATACGGCGCGAGGACTGATGCCCGGGGCGCGTTGCCTTTTACATGAGGGCGGTGCTGAAATAACGTTCCGAGCGGTCGGGCAGGACGGTGGCGATGTTGCCGGCCATGCGCTTGGCGATTTCGCGGGCGGCCCAGACATTGGCCCCGGAGGAAATCCCCACCAGCAACCCGAAGTCGCACCCGAGCCGACGGGTTGTTTCGATGGCGTCTTCATCGGTTACTTCCACCACATCATCCACCAGCGACACATCCAGGATATCCGGCACAAACCCGTCGCCAATGCCCTGAATCTGGTGCAGCCCCGGCTCATGTCCAAGGATAGCGGAAACGTTTTTGGGCTCGACGGCGATGATTTTCACATCCGGCTTATGTTCTTTCAGGAAACGTCCGACGCCCTGCAAGGTGCCTCCGCTGCCGACACCCGCCACAAAGCACGCGACATCCCCGGTCATCTGACGCCAGAGTTCATGCGCCGTCTCTTCGTAATGCACCCGGGGGTTGTCAGGATTCTCAAACTGCTGCGGAACAAAAATCCGGGGGTCTTCCGCCGCCATTTTTTTCACCAGCGCGACCGCCCCCCCGAGGCTTTCTTCCGCCGGGGTCGTGATCAACTCGGCCCCGAGGGTGGTAATGAGCTTCTTGCGCTCCACGCTCATATTTTCCGGCATGACAATACGAACCTTGTAGCCCTTGAGGCGTCCGACCAGCGCGATCCCGATCCCGGTGTTCCCCGACGTTGGTTCGCAAATGATGGAATCCTTGTTCAGTTTGCCGTCCCGCTCGGCGCCCTCCATCATGGACAACGCCACCCGGTCCTTAATGCTGCCGCCCGGGTTCAGGTACTCGGCCTTGGCAAAGATGTTCTCATGGCGCAACCTGATTAACGGCGTGTTTCCTATAATGTCCAAAATATTGTCAGTCAGCATATCCTACCTGCATTTCTGTTATAAAAGCGCGCACAGCTTGTACCGGACAACCCCCGCGTCCGTCAATGGAAACTTACCCCCTGGATATGACCTAAA
>RZZM01000120.1 GCA_009929845.1 Spartobacteria bacterium | reverse complement strand
AGGAACCCGGCTAACTCCACGCCCTCAAAGTCTTCAAGGGCGGATTGTTCATTGTAGCCACTGGCCAGAATCACGTTCACGGAAGGCTTGATCTTGCGCAATTCACAAAAGGTTTCGTAGCCCGAAAGATGTGGCATGGTCAGGTCAAGGACGACACAGATAATCTGGTCGACATGCTCCCGGTACAGGGCGACCGCCTCTAATCCATCCGTGGCCACCAGCACCTCAAAACCCAGCCTTTCCAGCATCTGTCGTCCCGCATCACGTACCCAGTCATCATCATCGACCAGCAGGACCCCCCCCGTGCCGCGCCATTCGGAGTCCGTATCCGCGGGCATTTCGACACCTGGGACTTCATCCGCCACGCCGACGGGAAAGAACACCTTGAAGGTCGTCCCCTTCCCCGGTTCACTGTATATGCGGATCAACCCCTTGTGGCCGCGGATAATGCCAAGTACCGCCGACATACCCAATCCGCGCCCTGTGAACTTTGTCGTAAAAAAAGGATCAAAAATCTTCGCGATGGTTGCCGCGTCCATGCCGCAGCCTGTATCGCTGACTTCAAAATAGACATACATGCCCTCGGGCAATACCCCATCGGCAACCGTTCTCGTGAGATGTGCTGCCCCATCCAGGAACGACCGGTCGCAATACACACTCCCGGTGGAAAGCGCAACCATACCGTCGTTATCGCCGATAGACTCCGAGGCATTGGTGATCAAATTCATGACTACCTGGCGGATTTGCGTGACATCGCCCTCAAAGGCGGGCAGGTCTTCCTCCAGATTGTATCGGATAACCACCCGTTTGGAAATGGCCACTTCGAGCAGATGGCCCATCTCCCTGATCAAATTTCCGATATCGATGGGTTTGATTACAAATTGGCCCTTCCCCGAATACGCCAGCATTTGTTTGGCCAGGTCGGCGGCACGCCGGGTTACCTGCGCGATTTCCTGCAGGTTTTCCCGCCCGGGTGCTGTCGGGGACAGCGAATCCAACGCCAGGTCGGTATGCCCAAGTATGGCCGTCAGCAGGTTATTGAAGTCATGGGCAATGCCGCCGGCCAGGACCCCGAGACTCTCGAGTTTCTGCATGTGCTGGACCTGCCTTTCCAGCGAAACCCGCGCCTCTTCGGCCTGCTTGCGGTCCGTGATGTCCATGGCAAACTCGAAGCGGACCTCGCGTCCATCGGGCCAGTTGATGATGCGGTCCACAAGGACAAAATACCTGTCGAGGTGCGTATTGTGGAATTCCCAGCGATACGGCGCCGGTTTCTGTTTCAAAATAATATTGTTGGTGCAGAAGGGGCAGGGGGCATCAAGCCCCTGAAACGCCTGGTAGCATTTACGCTCCATGAAGCCTTCATCCAGTTGGGCCGCGAGCTTTGGATTTACATACAAAATCTCGTAGGTCACCGGATCGGCGATGTAGATCATCTGGTCAATGCTGTTGAAAATGGAAAGCAACTGCTCGCGTTCCCTGGTCAGGGCCTCTTCGGCCTGCTTGCGATCCGTGATGTCCAGGGCCAACGCCAGTCCCATGAGGGGATTACGGTTTAACAGAACCCCCATAATCAGCGCCGGCACGCGCGTGCCGTCCTCCAGCAGATACTCTTTCTCATACGAATCACAATATCCACGCTCAAGAATCTCCTGAACAGCCTGGTCGTCTTGAGGCTTGTCTTCAGGCAGGGTAATGGCCTTCCAGTTGACTTCCTTCCGGTTCAATTGCTCGCGTGTCTTATGGATAATCTTCAAATAGGCGTCATTGACCTCATACAATTCGCCATCCGGCCCCCAAGTCCCCACACCAATGATATTGGAGTTGAAAATCGCCCGGAAACGCATTTCACTTTCAGGGACTGGTCCGGGCGCGCGACGAACCCGCCACAGGGCGACGGACAGCCAGATGACCAACGCCATCAATATCAACATCATTAACACCATTGTGTCACCCTTTCCGTACCTGTTGTGCGGTAAAGACTAACACAAAATGTACAAAATGCCACCCCAATTTCCCAATGCCAGAGACTTTTTCCTGTTTGCATAAATCCTGCAAAAAAAAGCCGGGTCCACATGTGTGGCCCGGCTTTCGATATGCTGATCAATTTCTTAAATTGCCGCTTTAAGTGCGTCGGCCTTGTCAATTTTTTCCCAGGTCAGGTAATTGGTTTCCTTGTTTCGTCCGAAATGGCCGTAGGCGGATGTGCGCTCGTAGATCGGGCGCAGCAGGTCGAGCTGTTTGACGATCTCGGCGGGTTTGAGCCCGAAGACCGCGCGCACCGCCTTCGCGATGCGATCTTCTTCGACGTTGCCGGTGCCGAAGGTTTCCACGAGGACCGAAACCGGATCCGCATAGCCGATGGCGTACGCCAACTGCACTTCGCAACGGGCCGCGAGTTTAGCCGCCACGATGTTCTTGGCGATGTACCGCGCCATGTAGGCCGCGCTGCGGTCGACCTTTGAGGGGTCCTTGCCCGAGAAGGCGCCCCCGCCATGACGGCCCATGCCGCCGTAGGTGTCGACGATGATCTTGCGTCCGGTCACGCCGCAGTCGCCTTGCGGTCCGCCCACCACAAACCGTCCGGTGGGATTGACCAGGAACCGCGTATTTTTCGTCAGCATTTTTGCCGGGATTTCTTTTTTGATGACTTCATCAATGATGGCGCGTTTCAACGCGTTGTAGGAAATATCGGGCGCATGCTGGGAGGAAATAATCACGGTATCGACATACTGCGGTTTGCCGTTTTCGTACACGACGGTCACCTGGGATTTGCCGTCCGGACGAAGGAAAGGCAATTGTCCGCTCTTGCGCGTTTTGGTCAGCGCGCGGGTGAGGCGGTGCGCATACATGATGGGCATGGGCATCAATTCGCGTGTTTCGTTGCAGGCATAGCCGAACATCATGCCCTGGTCCCCGGCGCCCTGTTCCTTGAAGAGCCCTTCCCCGGCGGTGACGCCCTGGGAGATATCCGGCGACTGCCGGTCGATGGCCACGAGGACGGCGCAGGTGTTGCCGTCAAACCCCATGTTGGAATCGACATACCCGATCCGGCAGATTTTATCGCGGGCGATGTCCGCGTAATTGACATTCGTCTTTGTGGTGATTTCTCCGGCGATGACCACCATGCCGGTCTTGACCAGTGTTTCACATGCCACGCGACTGTTCTTGTCGTCCTTCAAGACGGCATCCAGAACGGCATCTGAAATACCGTCACAGATTTTATCCGGATGACCTTCGGTCACACATTCTGATGTAAACAATACCTGATTCGTCATATACTGAGATCCTTTCCTTGTAAGTTTCAGGCAGGGACTCTGCCAAGATTATTCGATCAATTCAAGCAATTCCGGCGCTGTTTTCTTGACCAGGGATTTACAGGCCCTCATCACTTCTTCTCCCGAAACGGCCTCCAGGGCGGTGCGCGCCACCTCTTCGGCCTGCGCATAGCGTATGCTGCGGATTACGCGTTTCACGATGGGGAGCATGGTTGGACTGACGCTGAACTCATCCGCGCCCAGGCCCACCAGTAACGGCGCCATCAGCGCGTTCCCCGCCATTTCGCCGCAAATCCCCACCCAGATGCCGTGTTCGTGGCCGATATCAATCGTGTTCTTGATCAATTTGATAATCGCCGGATGGGTTGGATCATACAGGTAGGCAATCCGTTCATTGACACGGTCCACCGCCAGGGTGTACTGCACCAGGTCATTGGTTCCCAGGCTGAAGAAAGAGACATGCGGGGCCATCAGGTCCGCGGTCAGCGCCGCCGAGGGCACCTCCACCATGATCCCCACCTCGATATCCTCGTTGAAGTGGATGCCCTCTTTTCGAAGGTCGCTTTTGGTCTCCTCCAGAATCTTGTTCGCCTTGATGACTTCATCGACATTGCTGATCATCGGGTACATGATGCGGACATTGTCATACCGGCTGGCGCGCAGGATGGCGCGCAACTGCGTTTTGAAGATTTCAGGTTGCGCGAGGCAGAAGCGGATGGCCCGCCAGCCCATGAACGGGTTAAGCTCCTGCGGGGTCCCCAGGTGGGAGAGAAACTTATCGCCCCCCAAATCGAGGGTCCGGATGATCACGGGGTCCGGCGCGAGGCGCGAGGCCACCGCCTCGTAGGCGGCCGTCTGCTCCTCCTCGCCGGGCAGGTGTTCTGTCGAGAGATAGAGAAATTCCGAACGGAAGAGGCCGACGCCCATGCCGCCGTGTTCGATCACCGAATCGACATCGCCGGGCAGTTCGATGTTGGCCGCCAGCGTAACGCGGTAGCCATCCAGGGTTTCCGCCGTGGCGTCCTTCAGGGTGGCCAGTTCGCTGCGGATAGTCTGTTGGGCTTCGGCGATGTGCCCGTAGCGTTCGAGCCGCTCCTGGGTGGGATTGATAATGAGCAGGCCCTTATTGCCGTCGATCAACAGGGTATCGCCCGGGGCGACCTGGATGCTGGCATCATGGAGTCCGACCACCGCCGGCAGTTCCATGGCGCGGGCCATGATGGCGGTGTGGGAGGTACGGCTTCCCAGGTCCGTGGCCATGCCGATGACGTTATCCCGCTGCATCGTCGCGGTATCCGAGGGGGCGAGGTCGCTGGCCACAATAATGCAGGGCTCCTGCAGGGAGGACAGGGTGGAGACATTCTGTCCTGAGAGATTGCGCAGCACACGGCGCGCGACATCCTTGACATCCGCCACGCGTTCACGCAGGTAGTCGTCATTCACCTTGGACAGCGCGTCCGCGTAGCGCGAGGTCACCATATGCATGATGGTCTCGACATTCTTTCGTCGGTCCTGCAATCCACGGATGACCTCTTCCACAAATGAACGGTCGTCCACCACCAGCAGGTGCGCGTCAAAGATACTGGCGCTTTCCTGACCGATGGCCTCGCTGACTTTCATTTGTATTTCATGGATTTGCAGGCGGGTCGCGATCAACGCTTCCTCGAAGCGGGCGATCTCGCGCGGGATTTCCTGTTCGGTGATGTCCCGTTCAACGTAACGGTCATCTTCCGTCAGGACACGATAGGCCGGGCCGACGGCGACCCCGGGAGACACGCCAACCCCTTTCAGGATCACTTCCTTCGGTTGTCCATTCAGCTCACTCATGGGGGCTATACTAATCCTCAAAAAAATTATTATCAATCAAATCTTGCAGGGCATCCAATGCCTCGCAGGCATCCGGTCCTTCCGCACTGACTCGTAACACACACCCCTTGTATCCTTCAAGGGTTAAGAGTCCCATAATACTTTTTCCGGAAACCTTCATGCCTTCTTTTTCAACCGTAACTTCCGCGTCGTAACTCCCGGCGGTTTTGACAAACATGGCCGCGGGGCGCGCATGAATACCGTATTTATTACGGATTTTCAACTCACGCACCTGCGGGGCCATCTGGTTTTTATCCACTTTCGCCATGGCTAATGGTTCTTACCTGTTAGAATTTCCACCAATTTATCATCCAGTTCCTTTGCGGCATCATGCCCAAGATGTTTCAGTTTCTGGTTGAGTGCCGCCACTTCGATTACATGAGCCATATCACGTCCGGCAGCCACCGGCAATGTCAGACACGGCACATGGACCCCGAAAATTTCGCGGGTTTGGGGGGCGAGGCCGGTCCGGTCGTCCTCAATATCCGGGTCCCATTGATGGAGATGGATGATCAGGTCAAGCTGCATTTCGCGCCGCATGGAAGCCACGCCGAAGAGACTGGGCACATGGACAATGCCCAGCCCGCGGATTTCCATGTGGTAGCGGGTGATTTCAACAGCCGAGCACACAAGGACACCGGCGCTGTCCTTGCGAACGACGGTTACATCGTCGGCCACCAGGCTGTGTCCGCGCTCGATCAGGGTCAAGGCGGTTTCGCTTTTACCGATCCCCGGCGCACCCTCGATCAGCACGCCGATGCCCATGATGTCCACCATGGTTCCCTGCACGCGGGTTTGGGGGGCCACCAGATTTTCCATGATAATGGTTGCCGCATTAATAAAGCGGCTGGTAATCATCCCGCTGCGGAGGATGGGCACGTGGTATTTCAGCGCGGCTTTCTCAATTTCAGGCGCCGCATGGCGACCGCGCGTAATGACGATGCAGGGAATATGCTTGCTGCAGACATCCATCATGCGCTTCAATCGTTCATCCGGCTGGAGGCTCCTGAGGTACGCCAGCTCCGAGAGCCCGATCACCTGGATGCGCCGGTTGGCAAAATGCTGAAAAAACCCGACCAGGGCCAGGCCGGGCCGGTTCAGGGCCTGCTCGTGGATGGTTTTCTTCAGGAACTTCTCACCGAACTCCGTTTCCAGTGAGAGTGTTGCCTGGCCTGCCTTAAAAAAATCTTTTACCGTAACGGGCACAACGACCCTCCTTGCAGGTCCTTCTGCCGCCTGTTTGCGGGCACGCCTGCGACTGTCGCCCCGCGCATCCTCGGCGGAGGATGAACCTTCTCTGCGTTTGTCTCTGTTTCCGGAACCCTTCCGGAGTCTATCCGCACCGGGTATTACAGCTCGGAAATCGGCTGCTGCACACCCAGTTCAATTTCTGCAAGACTCTCCCGTTTATGATCCTGCACCTTGTCGCGCAGGCGGCGCAACTGGCGGGAGGTCTTTTCAAGGGCGGCATCAATAGAAGCATACATATCCTCGGATTCCTCTTTGGCTTCCACGCGGATATGGTTGGCGGCCTGGACAACGAATTCAGCGATCCGCCTATACTTTTCGACAGTAAGAATGACATGCACATTCTCCACACGGGGGAACTCGCTGAAATCGTGTTCCGCCTTGTCGTGAATATATGTACGAAGCGCGTCTGTAATATCCATATGCCGACCTGTAACGCTTATCTGCACAATATGCCTCCTTCGGGTTTACGTTGAGTCATTTGTTCCTTTACATCTACTTTTCCATCGGTTCGCGGCGTCCATACCGCGAACAGGGCCCATCCCATGACGGCCCTACATACTGAAGCGCGGGCCCAGATACAACTCCCGGCTCACTTCATCATTAATCAGAAAAGAGCTGGTACCTTCCCGCAGCACTTTTCCTTCACATATCAAATATGCCCTGTCAACCACAGCCAACGTCTCTCTCACATTATGGTCTGTTATTAGTATACCCAAACCACGCTGTTTCAGGTCAACAATTATTTGCTGAACATCATAAACCGCCAGGGGGTCCACGCCGCTGAACGGTTCGTCCAGCAGGATCAGGGACGGATTGGTCACCAGGGCCCGGGTAATCTCCAGGCGGCGGCGTTCCCCGCCGCTGAGGGTATAGGCCTTTTGTTTGGCCAGGTAACTGATCTTGAGTTCATCAAGCAGGTAGCCCAGCCGTTCTTTCCGCTCCCGCTTGGTCAGGGGAAGCGTTTCAAGGATGGCCATGACATTCTGCTCCACCGTCAGGCGCCTGAATATCGAGGGATCCTGCGCCAAATAGCCCATGCCCATACGCGCGCGCCGGTACATGGGGGCGTTGGTCACGTCCTTGCCGCAGAAGAACACGCGGCCGCCCGAGGGCTTGGTCAATCCGACGATCATGTAGAAACTCGTCGTCTTGCCGGCCCCGTTTGGACCGAGCAACCCGACGATCTCTCCTTTTTTGACATTCAAATTGATGCCATCAACCACTCTGCGACCGTGATAACTCTTTACGAGCTGGTCCGCCTGGACCAATGATTCTACTTCTGCCACAGCACTATTCTCCAAACAACTTGTCACGTGTGTTGTCCGTATCGGGGAATATTACCAACCGGGCCCGGGGTTCACAAATCATTTTATTCTCATCCCGCCAAAATGTTATGACGTCCCCCTGCAACAAATCCTTGCCGCGTCGGACCCGCGGGTTGTCCTTCAGCGTGATTTGCCCTGTTTTCACGTTATAGGAGGCTTCCCCGGCATTAGCCACCTTGTCCTCCTGCTGAATGCGCACATCGCCCACGGCGTCAATGGCCTGCACTTCGCTCTTCTTGTTAAATGTCACATTCATACGTTCGGCCGTCAGTTTCATTTCGGGATCCGTAACCACGACATTGCCTTCGAAGAGGGCAAACTGCTTTTCATAATCAAAGGTCAGGCGATCAGACGTAATGACCGTGACCTCTCCGTCCAATTCCAGGGTGGTTGCCATATCCGCGCCATATCCCGTGTGGCACAACCCCAGAAGCCATACCGACGCCATCACCAACAAAACGTTTCTCATGATTTATCTCCTGTATTCATCCTTTTACGTACATTTTTCAAAACAACCTTCGCCTCACTGTGAATCTCGAGGTATTCCCGTCCCGCGGCCCATTTGAAGCCCACGCCCGTAACGACCATATTATCGCGCGCAATGCGTACGCTGGAGTCGGATTCCGCCTGTTTGGTCCCCTGATTGTAGACACATTCAGGCGCGGTAACACGCATATGCACTTTTCCGTCGGCATAGAACTCGATCTTCAGGTTGGTAATCCTTACGATGCCATCAGGAAGGAACTCGGCGTAATCGCCAAACAACCGGGAGGTCATATTCCCATTCTTGTCATACTCCGGCACATTGAACCCGGTCAGGGTGGGCACATCGCTTACCTGAGCGAACACCGCCGAGACCAATCCGCACGCCAGTACCATACTGCAACATATTCTTTTCATCATTACGCCTCAGAATATTTTTCCATTATTTTCGGCCAAAGCCCTTTGGCCTTTATTACAAAATCGATCACCTCGCGGGCCGCGCCGTCGCCGCCGCGCCGTTCCGTGGTCCACACCGCCCGTTCCCGCACCTCGGGCACGGCATTGGCCACGGCCACAGGCAGTATCACCTGATACATCACGGGCAAGTCAACCAGATCATCGCCGACATAGCAAACCTGATTGCCGGTGACTCCCAAACGCGCAAATAGTTCCGGGAGCATCTCCCCTTTATTCTTAACCCCCTGCGCGACAAAATCAACGCCCAGTTCCTCCGCCCGCCGCTCGACCATGGCCGACGCCCGCCCCGTGATCAGGCCGAGTTTCAGTCCTGCCCGTTTGGCCAGTTTGAACCCATGACCGTCCTGCACGTGGAACTGTTTCAGTTCACCTTCCACACCATAAATTATGGCCCCGGAGGTCAACACCCCGTCCACATCAAAAACCACTGCTTCCACCTGGGCCGCCCGCTGTTCAAGAGACAATGTCATCAATGGCCCTCAGTTGTTTCCAAAGTTTGGCAATCCCCGAAAGCGCAATGGCGTTGTCCTTATCCGAGAGGGCCTGGGCGGGATGGACGTGTGTTTCAATAAAAACCCCGTCACACCCGGTGGCCACGGCGGCTCGCGCCAGCGCGGGCGCCCAGCGGCCATCCCCGCCCGTACGGGATCCCGCGCCTCCGGGACGCTGTACACTGTGCGTGGCGTCAAACACCACGGGGTAACCCATCTCCCGCATGATGAGCAAACTGCGCATGTCGGCCACCAAATTATTGTAACCGAAACTGGCCCCGCGCTCGGTAAGCACCATCTTCCTGTTGCCCGTGCTTTCCACCTT
Organism: Spartobacteria bacterium; assembly: GCA_009929845.1. Classification (GTDB taxonomy): domain Bacteria; phylum Verrucomicrobiota; class Kiritimatiellia; order RZYC01; family RZYC01; genus RZZM01. Next base: position 3,903 of record RZZM01000120.1, on the reverse strand, counting down.
GGCAATGATATTGCGCATGTCTTCCGGCGCCAGGAATTGGCCTTTTTTGATGTTCACCGGCTTTCCGCTCTCCCCCAACGCCAGGACCAGGTCGGTCTGGCGGCACAAAAACGCGGGCAATTGCAGCATATCGGCCACTTCCGCCGCATGGGGCACTTCGGACTCGTGATGCACATCGGTGAGCAGCGGCAATCCATAACGCGCCTTCACCTCGGCCAATATCTCAAGGCCCTTCATCAGCCCCGGACCGCGAAACGCGGTGTGCGAGGTGCGATTGGCCTTGTCATACGAGGCCTTGAAAATAAGCGCAATATCTTCCTTGGCAGCAAGTTGCGCGAGCCTATCGGCCAGGTCCAGGCATATTTTCCGGCTCTCAATGACGCACAATCCCGCCATCAAAACCAGAGGATTCCGACCGCCTATTTTTACCTGTCCTGCCTTTACAACTTTTGTCATAGCGTCCTTTTACCAAGCTCATTGTACCATTGGAAATATAAAAAGCATATTGATTCTTAAGATATCATTCCGTCGGGACGTCCCTTTCAATGATGATTTCTTCCGATGGCGGTTGTTCCGGCAGTTTTTTTGCCGACAGGTCCAGCCATCCGATACTGTTCAGGAAGGCGATGGTCACCGCCACCGGACTGATAAACCGAATGAATATCCCCCACAGCGAGGCCAGCGTGAAAACATGGGTCCCGGCATTATGCCCCGGATCATCCTTCAGCCCGGCCATCAGACTGATCAGATGAACATCCGCAAAATTGTGCGCCCCCTGCCGGATTTCGTCTACGGCCTTGCGCGTGCCCCACACCCAGCCCACGAAGAGCGAGATAAACAAGCCGCCCAGCGGCAGCAGCCAGTTCGAGGAAAGGCGGTCCATGACATCGAAAAAGGACGCCTGCGTTTTTCCGAAGGCCACGGTCAGCGCCGTGTGCAGCCACTCGATGCGACTCCAGTCCGCCACACTGATGGCGCAGACACTCCCCAGCAGGAAAATGACCAGCCCGAAAACGATTGTGGCCTTCACCCGGGACCATTGGCATTCATCCACAAAATACGCGGTGACCACTTCGAGCAGGCTGATTCCCGAGGTCAGCGCGGCGACCAGCAGGAGCATGAAGAACAGCAGCATCCAGAACCACCCCAGCGGAATCTGGTTGAATACTGTGGGCAGGACCTGGAACACCAGCCCCGGCCCGACCGCCGGATCGAACCCCCTTGCGAACACCGCTGGGAACATGGCCAACCCCGCCATCAACGCCACCAGGGTGTCCAATGCCACAATCGACAGGCTCGACATGAAGATGTTCGAATCCTTTTTTAAATAGCTCCCGTAGGTTATGATGGCCCCCATGCCCAGGCTCAGGGAAAAAAAGGCGTGACCCAGCGCGATCAGGATGCTTTCCGCGGTGATCTTGCTGAAATCAGGACTCAAATAGAACCGGACCCCCGCCATGGCGCCCGGCAGGGTGATCCCGCGAACAATCAGCGCCAGCAGCAGGAGGAACAGCACCGGCATGAGTATCTTGGACCAGCGCTCAATGCCGGACTTGACGCCCCGGCACACGATCAGCACACACAACAGCATGAACACAAAATGACAGCCGATACTCAACGCGGGATTCGTGATAAAGGCCCCGAAATGCCCCTTCGCGCTGGCCACATCAACGAAGGCGAGTTGCCGCATCACCGCCTTGACCATATAGCCGATCGTCCAGCCGGCCACGACACTGTAATAGGAAAGAATCACGAAACCCGCAATCACCCCCATCGCGCCCACCACGGTCCAGCGATACTTGAACACGCATCCGCCCAGCGCCAGTGTTACGGTCCCCCAACCCCATTGCTGAAAGCAGAACAGGAACAGTCCCGTAAGGATCATGCCGAACCCGATCAGGTGCGCCAAGGTGCAGGAGGCGGGGTTCAGGGCCCGGAATGCCCCCACCGGATTGCGCTGGGTGTGGCGTCCCAGGGTCAGTTCACAGATCATGACCGGCACCCCGATGACCGCGATACAAAGCAGGTAAATCAGGACAAACGCGCCCCCGCCGTTTTCGCCCGTGATGTACGGGAACTTCCAGATATTGCCCAGCCCGACCGCCGAACCGGCCGTGGCCAGGATAAAACCCAACCCGGTACTCCAGCTCTCGCGCCCACCTGCTTTTTCATTCATCATTGGCCTCCAACCTGTGTTGATTCGTGCCAATCGTCAATTCATTGTCGGATAGAGTCAACCAAATTTTGTGTGCGCTTTTTGAGCGGGGGCCGTCGGCCCTCCAGACGCTCCTGTTACGGCAGGCCAAAAAAAAGTGCGGTCAAGCGGAGAAAAGGGACGCGAACGTTATTACGTCCGGTGCCGGAAGGTAATGCGACCCTTGGACAGGTCATAGGGGGACATCTCGACGGTGACACGGTCGCCATTCGTAATGCGAATGAAGTGTTTGCGCATCTTTCCTGAAATATGGGCGAGTATTTCATGCCCATTGGACAGACGCACCCTATACATTGTCGCCGGCAATACTTTGGCGACAACGCCTTCTACCTGTATAAGGTCTTCTTTATCTCCAGCCATACTTTCTCCTCATAACACACTGCTTCAAAATCTAATAAGGGGCGTATGCTAGCATGCTTTTAGTAGAGTGCAAGCGTGTTTATTCACTAATAATCAAGTAACACCGCATACGTTTTGAAGCGAGGATCGGACATGATGGGCTTCAGGAAGACGGCGCCTTCCCGCATGAACCGGTTAAACTGCGCTGGATCATGCTGGACCACACTGCTGAGCAGCGGCCAGGCCTTTTCGGTCTCGCCGGTTTGCACATACGCACACGCGAGCCAGAAGGAAACGACCGCGCGTGACGGGGCCAACCGGTGGGCCTCCAGCAAATAATGCCGCGCCGAGGTGTAGTTTTCGGCGCGCATCAGGAAATACCCCAGGTTGTAAAGCACAATCATACTGTCGGGATACTCCCGGGCCAGATTTGTCAATAGGTTCACCCCCTCTTCCTGCTGCTCCTCCTGCAGCAGGGCCTCGGCTAATCGCATCCGCACCCACAGTTTATCAACCCCCAGCTCCAGGAGCAGGCGAAAACCCGCGATGAGGTCGGGGGTGTCTTCCTCCTGCGTGTAGTGCGCGATGTTCTCCAGTACGGCGCGTATCTCCGCCAGGGAAAAGGCCGTTCCCGCTCCCATTACATAGTCACACAATCGGGTGTAGCCCGTATCGCCCAGCACACGCGTGTATTCGTCTTTGTCCACCTCCAGCCAGTCCACCATACTGACCATTTCCTGAAACCGTAATCGTCCCCACAGCGGGGTGATGGTTTCAGGGGTGTCGTTGAGCAGGGCCAAAATGGTGGTGTTGAGCATCACCGCCAGGTTGCGGTCGTCCAGCGATTCCGCCACCCGCAGAAGTTCGGCTGCCCGGTCCATATCCCCCATACGAATGCAGACCCCGGCCAGGGCCGCCATCACATCAGGATTCTCCGGGTCCCCCTCCAGCGCGAGCGCGAAATATTCCCCGGCCAGATCATACAGCCGGATGGTGGCCGCCAGCGCCGCGGCCTTTTGCAATAACCCCGGATGGTCCAGGTTGTCCTGCATGGCCAACACGATCTGCTGTCGCACCCGCTCAGGATCGTTGTTTTCAACATAGTACTGCGCCCGTTGCAGGTATTCCAGGCCCCGCTGAATGCGGTCGGGATGAATCATGAATCCGCTGCGCCCGTAGGGATTCCCCGATTTGATGGTCAGTTTGTCCTCTTCGGGTTTCTGCAAACTCAACAGGCGGTCGCGGTTCAACCGTGAGGGAAATTCAAATTGCCCGTGTTCATCATTTGCGACTGACAGGTCGTCGACGACCATGCCGTCCAGATACGTGATCTCGTCGGCCACGCCCGG
>RZZM01000509.1 GCA_009929845.1 Spartobacteria bacterium | reverse complement strand
GTTTCCGGGCGCGCCTCGTTATCGTTCACCAACGCGGACATAACGGTCAACGGCATTCCCGCCACGATTACCGCCGTCACAAATGATGAAGCCCGGTTTGCCACCGTGGCGATGGTTCCACTCAATGCGGGGGCCACCCCATTGCGTGGCCAGGCGATTCTGGCGGGGCGGGCCCATACATACGAGGCCTCCGCTTTCCGGTATGAGTACCTCTCCTGGCATCGTGACTACAGCAATTACTACAGTTCGCAATACTGGAATGGCTATGGCGACCGGTTCACGGTGGAGGGGTGGTGGAGCCGTGACGATATCTGGTTGTCGTCGACCGGTCAGTTAGTTGAGCATCACATGCAGGATGTGCAGTATTGCGACTACATCATGGGGGGCCAGGAGTGCAATCGTGATATCCGTGACGAGACGGTGATTACCGCCGACTATCCGCCGCGGACCTATGGCTATTTCGGAACGGAAAGTATCCGGTATGACTACACGGTCCTGGGGGGATTGCCGGCATGGGATCATGACACCATCCGCCTCAATGATGAATTGACCTTTGTGCGTCACATGCCGATCGAGTATGCGGACAATCGGAAAGTGTGTTTGCAGTTCGAGGATCTGTCCTATTTTCGTCCGCCGAATACGGCCATTGACCCTGGCCAGATCACGTTTCGCGGAAACCCGGGGTTCGCGATGAATGGTCGTGTGGCCTTCCTGGCCGATATTCCGCCCAACATCACCAACGTCATTTCCGAGGCCGATTTTACCTGGCCCGCGTACCAGTATTTTGGCGAGCGCAAGGAACGCCGCGAGTGGTATGAAGCCCCCACCATCAGCAAAGTGCATATCCTGCATTTTGCCGGATTTTCCAGCGACCCGGTCCGCCTCTCCTTCAAGCAGACGGCTGAAGGAGGGTATGGCATGGGGGGCTATGTTGTCAGCAGCGTCCGGGAGATAGAGCGGGATCAGCAGAAGCAGTATGTCGGCTACGCCTTTCCTGTTGGCACGGACAACGAGATCAATTCCTGGGTAGCCCGTGTGAACCCCGCCATTCCAAGTGATGCCGCGCTGTATGTTCAACGGGACGGGGTAACCAATGCGCTGAGCTGGAGCGGTTCTCCCGCAGTTGTTCAGTTTGTTAATGGAACCATTGATCACCCCGTGCGCATGATTCGCGGGACGGGGGGCGCCCCCGTGGCCGGCGAAGTCAACGGGACCATCGAGATCACAAATCTAAAGGCGCGCGACAGCATTGTCGTGGAGCATGTTGCCTCTGGTATCCGGAGTGAAATCCTGGTGCTGGATAATTTTGGATGGGAGCATGCGCAGCAGTGTGGGGTCGGCAATATCGCCTTTGTCCCTGAACTGGCCGGGTTGAGTCCGTTGATTCAATCGAATGTCCGCAACACCCTGCTGTATGCCCTTGACCCGACTCCTGGATCGGCGCAGGCCACGGACCGGGAAGCGATGGAAGCGGTGTATGCGCCGCTGGCCTCCGCCGACATCCCGTCCTCCATGGGAATGGGCGCCTTTGGCGCCGATTTCTTCCATCTGCATATTTGTTTCACGGGGGCTGTCCCTGCCGCTGCCCTACAGTTAAAAGACGCGTATATTGCCCAGGAAGCTGCCTGTCGGCAGGGGGTCTATAATGGCTCTGAGCGGTTTGAAATCAAAGCGGTGCGTGACTCAATCGTCCAGGTATGCGACGCATCCCGGTCGGCGTTAATCACGATGTTGAACGGACTGAGCGCCCTGCCGGGGGCGGTCTTTCTCTATCATTCTTATGAGTGGGTTGATGATGGATATGGCGGCGTTGATCCTGAATTAAGCGCCAATGATCCCATTCGAAACCTGCTGACCAACCTCTCGGCGGGGGACACGGCCCGCTATGGCAGTATCAATGCTCCGCATCTGATATATCCGGGGGATACATCCAACGATGCCTATGCCCTGTTCGATATAGCATCCTTCATCGACCTGAAGTTTTACATCCGGGAAGATGGCCGCATCCAGTTGTTTTCCGCGCCCCAGGGCGCGCGCTACGGCGCCATTGCCGCCATGCAGTTGCACGATTTACTGGACGAGTAAATTCTGTTGCGGGTAAGCGGCTCGTTGTCCAGGCTTTAGCCTGCCGCGCACGATGAGCCGCGCATTTTTCGCGCCGAAAATGCCGAAAAACAGCCGATTTTGGTGAAAATATGTGAAAAATTGCCAAAAATGGGCCAATTACGAGCTGAAAACCGTAAAAATGGACATTTTTGGTCGTTTTGAACGGATTTTTGTTGTTTTTTTTCGCTGCTGCGCGCGCGCGGCTGGGCAGGTGACTCGCCGTGCGCGGCAGGCTAAAGCCTGAACAACGAACGGTCAGGCTGACGCCTGAACAACGAACGGCCAGGCTGACGCCTGAACAACGAACGGCCAGGCTGACGCCTGGACAGCACACCGTTTCGACGGGTTGTGACCGTGGTGAAATCCGTGGGTTATCTTATCCGTCCGGGGGCTGTTCGGCATGTGATCGTGCTTTCGCAACGACCATCCGCACAATGCAAAATTCCCTCGCGGGAAGAGGCTCGTTGTCCAGGCTTTCGCCTGCCCGTTCGTTGTTCAGGCTTTAGCCTGCCGCGCACGGCGAGCTGCGCATGTGTCGCGCCGAAAATGCCGAAAAAACAGCCGATTTTTGGTGAAAATAGCTGAAAAATTGCCAAAAATTGGCCATTTACGAGCTAAAAACCGTAAAAATGGACATTTTTGGTCGTTTTGAACGGATTTTTGTCGTTTTTTTCGCTGTTGGGCGCGCGCGGCTGGGCATGTGGCTCGCCGTGCGCGGCAGGCTAAAGCCTGAACAACGAACGGTCAGGCT
>RZZM01000508.1 GCA_009929845.1 Spartobacteria bacterium | reverse complement strand
GACCAACATGAATACTCAGACACTGCATTGTGAACGAAGTGTTGATAGAACCACACGCTTGAACCCGCGGGGAGGTATACCTTTCGCGGGGTGGTTATTACTCGTGTTGCTTATGTGCGCGTTTGTCGTGCCGATGTCCGCTTTTGCGCAGGCAGTTATGTCGGTTGAGCTTGAATTTGACGGCAGTGACCCGATTACAGGTATACCGTACATCCTGGTGCGCGATGCGGATGAGGAAGGCAATAAACTTACTGTAGTAGCCGATGCATTGGGAAGCGCGACCCTGACACTTATAAATATATCGGGAACACAGGGCGCGGTATCCATGCCGGCTAACATTGTTTTTGAAGGTGAGGCAACTGATACATCCTTTGAGGCGGAAGTAGGCGTGCTTGGGCGGACGCATTCGGGCATGGACACCGTGGCCATTCGTGTCTCGCACTCCTCAGGGGGGACAGCCCAGAGCGTGGAATTTTATATTGTCAACAGGGCCAGTGATACGGATAATGATGGGCTGGTTGATGGAACTGAACTTGATTACCGGGATCCAGACGGCAGGCGCCTTAACCGCTTCCATTGGGACACCGACCGCGATGGTCTGGATGACCAGTATGAGTATACCTATCGTGCGGAAGCCAACGGGGGAAGCGGGTTGCATCCGGCCGATCCTACAAAGAACGAAGATGACCAGAACTATAACGGGGATAATGATTACATGGCATACTGCACCATCGCCAACGGGGTGGCCGACCATGTGAACTACCACTTGGCGGTTTATCAGCAGACAGCGAATGAGTTGTACGCCGGGGCTACCGCTTTCAATCCGAGGACCGCGTGGGGTGGCGCGGATGATGCCCGATATACCGCGGACTACACCGCCACGAATGAATATCTTGGCGGGGACCGTTTGCCGAGATATGAGTATGATCCGCCCACTTATGCCACAGACTTTTGCGTGGTCACTAATGTCCTCAGTTCGGATCAGACCAACCCGCTGAAGTGGGATACGGATGATGACACCATGCCTGATGGTTGGGAGCTTTATGTGGGTTTGAATCCGAACTACAGTGGGGACAGAGGAGAAGATCCGGATAATGACGGCCTGGAAAACTGGGAGGAATGGGGAAACTACCGGGATGTGAATGGAAATTCCGGGTCCATGAATTCCTGGTCCAATAAACTGTGGCCCACCGATCCGGGCGCCGGGCAACGGGTTTTCGCCTGGCAGAATGTCTGGTGGGACAGCACCGATGATGGAATTTATGATCCGGCAACGGATGTTAAGATATGGGCCGGCAACTGGGATTCGCTGCATACCAATGATTCTTTTGCGTTGACCAACGGCGTGCATGGTCGCCGGGGACCGGCCAAGTATCCCACCTATATTGCCGAATGGCCCGAGTTTGAAGTGATTTATGATCCTGCCGGCGGGGTTGGTGGCACAGGTTCCGCATGGGCGGATGACGGCGATGGCGTCTTTTCCACCAATGCGCTGCTGCCGGGGTACCCGGCGGATATCCCCAGTTTGATCCTGCCGCCTGTCGAGGGTGATACGGGAGTGAACAATGGGTTGTATTATTATCACAATGATTTTCATCCCAAGGATACCGACTTCGACGGATTGCCGGACAGCACGGTGACGGGTGGCGGCGAGGAAGGCGCAAAATCCAATCCAACCTCTATCGATACTGATCTGGATTTCATGCCGGATGGATGGGAGCGCTATGCGCACGCTGATATTCTCAGGGACGACCGGGACGAAGATCCCGATGGAGACGGTCTGGCAAACAACCAGGAATACTGGACCGGCGCGGTATATGAATGGATGCATATTGATCCGACCTGGCCTGATTTTTACCGGATAGCCACGCGTGTGGCGATGCAGTGGGATACGAAGCAGGGAGGTTCCACGGGGATGCGCGGTGAGATTCCTTATTATATTCCGCCGCACTTTGCCGACTGTCCTTCATTTAATGTGGCCAATGGACAGCGGGCGGACGAAGCGTCCGAGTATGCCTGGTATCACACGACACGTGTGGATGATCCGGATTCGGACTATGACGGCATGGATGACTATTGGGAGGTTTTCCACGGTTTGAATCCGCTCAAGGGAAGTCGCGACATCATGATGAGCCCGATTCCTTTTACCGGAGGGGACCGTGCCCTGGGAGAGGGCGATCAGACAGGGGTGTTTGATGCGGACCCTGCGACTGTCGGTATATTTGAAATCGGCGAGATATTTCTTGGCACAACAGTCTTTACCAATATCAACAATCTGATACAGCATTTGCACGACAACCCGGGTGGTCTTTCGTATGATATGGCGGTATATACCCAAGTGGGGCCATTCAACTTTGGCCTGGAACTGATGGACCCGGACGGGGATGGCCTGCCGAACCTGGAAGAGTATTCTTACGAAGTCAATTGCTCTCAGACCGGACGAAAGTTCTATCATACTGACCCCACGCCGTACATACGTACAGCCTGGTATCCGAACCAGTCGGATTTCAGTTTCCCGTTGTGGAACTATACCTTTGATAATGGGTGGTTGACCAAGTGGAGCTGGTCGGGTGATGGGGCATTTCCCTTCTTATTTGAAACGACGGAAGGGTTCGACACGGACAATGACGGCATTGGTGATTTGGCGGAAGTGGATGACCAGATACCCGCGTTACTGGGCGGCAGTGACCCGATCAATTCGAAGAATCCCGCCCGGAATCGCTGCCTGATTCTGGACGCCACCAACCAGGATTTCCTGCGGACGTCGGATGCGTGGGGGGCTGCGCTTCCCAATCAAATGAATCATTTTACGGTCGAGGCATGGGTCTATGTGGAGGACCTCAACGTGACGGCCAACAGCTATGTGA
>RZZM01000119.1 GCA_009929845.1 Spartobacteria bacterium | reverse complement strand
ACCAGATGTTTCGTGAAGAGGAGGCGATGAAGCTGTTTCGCCGACTGCTGGAACTGCCTCCGGACACGGAAGACCTGTACGAGATCATCGACAAGGTGGGCGATTTTCTGATGGACGAGGAGGATGTGGACGGGGCCATTGAGTTCTATTCAGATGCCATGCGTGTTTTTCCGGAGGCACCCATCTTTAAGGCGGGACTCGGATATTGTTATGCAAAGAAAGGCATGCACAGTGAAGCCTGCCAATGGCACAAAGAGGCCTGTGAGCAGGAACCGGATAACGCGAAACTTTTGAGCGACTACGGTTGGACATTATTCGAAGCAGGAAAGATGAAGAAGGCCATCAAAGTGCTGAAGCGGGCCGTCCGCTTTTCCCCGGACGATTATGAAATGGCGCGCAATAACCTTGCGTATGTGCGAACGCAGGTCGGAAATCTGAATGGATGAAACGGCGGAAAAGTTTCCAATGGTTGGAAACTTTTTTTTATCGGGGCGCGCAGGGGGAGCGGGTTATGGTTCTTCGGGGTTTTTTGGGGCGGGCGCAATCAGGGGGTCATCGGCGACCGGCGTGGCACCCAGCTCAATAATCTGTTGGCGCAGCGTCTGGATGGTCTTCTTCAGGCCCGCCATGCGCACTTCGCGGCCGGCCATGGCATTCACGATCGTGCGCAGCTCATGGGTCCGGGCGTTTACCATCTCTTCCAGGTGATCCCGGTGCTTTTCCAGTTCCTGTTGCGCCTGAATGTTCTCGGTGATATCGGCCCCGGAACTCAGCGTGCCGATAATCGCGCCTTTTTCATCCGTAAGCATTCTGTTGTGCCAGGCGATGATGCGTTGTTTGCCGTTCCCGGCGATGATGGGGTTCTCGTGGTATTCCAGTGGCGGCTCCTCTCCCCTGCATATCCGCTCGTGAATGGCTTTGATCTCATCCCGGATGTCTTCCGGGACGAAACAATCGAACCAGTTTTGGGTGGGGTATTTCTTTTCGTTGTATCCCAACATTTCGCGTCCGAACTTGTTAAGGAGGATAATGTCGCCATGCGTATCGAGCGCCACAAGAATGACGCCGAGGACATCCAGGTACTGGCGGGCCATGTCACGTTCCCGGGCGAGTTCGGCCTGCACACGTTCCATATTCGACTCGTGTAATTCAAGTTCGCGCACATGTTGCCGGCATTGGTCAATTGTTTCTTCCGGGGCCCCATCTTTCGGTTTCATTCTTACCTCTGCATATGTAGTTTTCCGATATCCTGATTTTATCTCCACGGGGCGTGGTGTAAAACAGAATAATGCAAATATTTTCCATGATTATATTGACCGTGTGTATTCTCCCGCCTAGAATACATCTCCAATAGGAGCCCTATGCTGACTGAGCCGGTATATATGGAAGACGCTCCAGACAGGAGCATGTGTGGAAATATGTGCGGGCGTTGTCACACAAGGTGTTCGGGAAACTTGGCCGGAAAAACATACCCTAACAAGAAGAGGTGAAGTCCATGAGGAACCCAATGTTGTTTGTGCTGTCGTGCGCCGTGATTCTTTCGGTGCTTTCAACCGGGCAATCTATCCGTGCGGATGATGATTTCCAGTATCATGCCTATATACGATCAGGCGTACTGGAAAGCGGGCAGGGCGGCAAAGGGGTTCCTTTCCAGGCCCCGGGCGCGGCGGCCAAATTCCGACTGGGCAACGAGGCCGAAACCTATGGCGAGGCCATTTTGCAGAAGAATTTCAACCAGGATGGCACAGGCCCGAATGCGAACGTCCAGACCCTGATCGCCTACAAGACCTATCAGAACAACCAGTGGTCCGCGGATACCGATGAGTTCACCGTCCGTGAGGCCTTTGCGGAGTTCGGCAATTTCGAGTTCGCGCCCGCGATGAGTTTCTGGGCGGGCAGCCGGTTCTATCGCCGGCTGGATATACATATTGATGATTTTTACTGGCTGGACACCAGCGGCTATGGGGGCGGTATGCAGGATATTCCATTGGGCGACACCCTCAAATTGCAGGCGGCCTACCTGCGCGGTTCGCCGGACAACGCGGTGGACCTGAACAATGTGGGCGTAATCAACAAACAGATCCTGGACTTGCGCATCACGGATATTCCGGTCGGGTTCGGCACGCTCGAACTGGTCGCGTTGCCGTCCTATGTCAAGGGTGGCAAACATGAGACGACCATGACCAACGGGGACGAGGAAGAGGTGATTACAACGGAAGTGGATGATGAAACAGCCATCGGGCTGTGCGCGGTCCATTCGTTGAACTTTGCAAACGGCTTCAACAAGGCGGCGGTGCAGTGGGGCAATGGCGTGGCCATGGATTTTGGTTCATCGCTCTGGGCCACCCCTACGAAAGTTACGAGCGATGCGTGGCGTCTTCGTTTTCTGGACTATGGGGTCTGGCAGCCCAACGATTCATTTGCAATGATGTTTGTCGGTATTGCCCAGACCACCGATAACGGGGAAGATGACAACAGTCGCCAGGATTGGTATTCGCTGGGCGCGCGGCCAACCTATTATTTCAACAAGAACTTTTCGCTGGCCGTCGAAATGGGCGTGGACCATACCAAACAGGAGGGCGCCGCGGTGGATGGGAAGGACCTGGAAGGGACCCTGGGGAAGATTACGCTTTGTCCCCAGATTGCCCTGGATAATACGTTTTTTGCCCGTCCGGTTTTGCGGGCCTTTGTTACCCTGGCGACGTGGTCGGATGATTTCAAAGGCCAGGTGGGCGGGACGCCCTACGCGGATGACACGGCCGGGTTAAATTACGGCGTGCAGATGGAAGCCTGGTTTTAAATGGATATCGGTATCCCCGTTATGGAACAATCACAGTGGGTCATTGGAGGCGGCTGATGGGCAATGTAGTACTTGAGCATGTGAACAAGACATATCCGGGGGGGCACACCGTGGTTCACGATGTGAACCTCGATATCAGGGACAAGGAATTCCTGGTGTTGGTGGGGCCGTCCGGATGCGGGAAATCAACCACCCTGCGCATGGTGGCGGGCTTGGAGGAGATTAGCGGAGGAACCATCAGTATCGATGGCGTCGTTGTCAATGAGCTTCCGCCCAAGGACCGGGACATCGCCATGGTCTTCCAGAATTACGCGCTGTATCCGCACATGACGGTATACAACAACATGGCCTACGGGCTCAAGATGCGTGGCTATCACAAAGGCGAGATTGAGCAGCGCGTCCGTGACGCCGCGGAGATTCTGGGCATTACCCCGTACCTGGACCGCAAGCCCAAGGCCCTTTCCGGCGGCCAGCGCCAGCGTGTCGCCGTGGGGCGCGCCATCGTCCGCAAGCCCAAGGTGTTTCTATTTGATGAACCCCTTTCCAACCTGGACGCCAAGATGCGTGTGCAGATGCGCGCGGAAATCAGCAAGCTCCATCACCAGTTGCAGACCACGATTATCTATGTCACCCATGACCAGGTTGAGGCGATGACGATGGGCAGCCGGATTGTCGTCATGAAGGACGGCATTATCCAGCAGGTGGCCGCGCCGCTGGACCTGTTCCACAAGCCCACCAACCGGTTTGTCGCCGGGTTCATCGGCAGCCCGCCCATGAACTTTTTCGAGGGCCGGATAGAGCGTCGGGCGGAAGGTTTGTTTTTCAATGAAGGACATTTCGCCGTCAAGGTGGCCGACGCGCACCGGGCGGCCCTGGAGGCCTATGTCGACAAGGAGGTGGCCTTTGGTGTCCGTCCGGGCGATGTGACCGCCGCGGCGAGGGCCCCGGGCGCGGAAGCGGCGTCCCGTACCGTCAGGGCAAAGGTCGAGGTAGTCGAACCGATGGGCGATGATGTGTATGTCTATCTGAATCCGGGGCACGACATGTTGGTCGCGCGCCTTTCCGATGCGGATGTGCTGGAAATCGGCAGTGACTTCGACGCGCACCTGAATATGGAGAAGACCCACTTTTTTGACAAGGCGTCGGAACAGACTATTGTGTAAATAAATCAGGCAAGGCAATAAGGAGGCAGGAATAATGCGTGCGGTATTAATGAGTGTATTGGTTGCGGGGTGTGTTATGATGTCGGTTACCGGGGCCCGGGCCGTGGAAGAGGGAAAGCTGCTGGTCTGGATCAACGGCGACAAGGCGTATACGGCGCTGCAGGAACTGGGCAACAAGTTCGAGGAAGAAACCGGCATACCGGTGTCGGTGCAGCATCCCGTGGACTTGCCCTCCAAATTTGGGCCCGCCGCGCAGGCGGGCAAGGGGCCGGACATTGTCATTTGGGCGCATGACCGCCTGGGCGGCTGGGCGCAGAGCGGATTGATCCAGCCATTGAATATCACCCCGGATTACAAGGCGAAATTCCATCCCAAGGGTTGGGACGCCTTCACCTACAATAACAAGGTATGGGGCTATCCCATCACCATGGAAGTCGTCACCCTGATCTACAACAGGAAACTGATGGCGTCGCCTCCCAAAGATTTGCAGGAGGTGATGAAGCTGGGCGAAACGTACAGCGCGCAGAACAAGTATGTCATGATGTGGGCCTACAACACGCCGTTCTTTACCTGGCCGTTCCTGGCCGGGGCCGGGGCCTATGTATACGCCAAAAATCCGGATGGCGGATATAACACCACGGATGTCGGGGTTAACGCGGGCAAGGCCGCCGAGGCGCTGAATATGATTTACGACATGATCAAGGAGAATATCATGCCGCAGGGGGTCACCTATGATGTGATGACCGCGAAAATGTCGGCCGGCGATTGCGCCATGATGGTGAATGGCCCCTGGGCCTGGAACGACCTCAAAACGGCGGGCATCGATTTTGGTATTGATATTATTCCCGGATACAGCGGTCCCGCAAAGCCGTTTGTGGGCATCCTGGGCGCCATGGTGGACGCCAAGACCCCCAATGCGGACCTGGTGGAATTGTTCATGCAGGATTATGTGCTGACGGTGGATGGATTGAAGGCGCTGGACGCGGACACCTTTGATGGGCCGCCGGCCCTGGTTGACGCCTACAATGTGATGAAGTCCGACCCTAATGTCGCAGCCAGCATGGCCAACGTCGAACTGGGCGTGCTGATGCCGAATATCCCTGAAATGGGGGTGTTCTGGAGTTCGCTTGAATCGGCAATTAAGACGGTGACCGCCGGGCAGGTGGGCGCCGCGGACGCGTTGAACAGCGCGGCTGAAATCATGAAGAAAGAGAACTCAAAATAGGAATGTCATGCGTAGTTCGAAGGTAGTTTCACATATCATCTACACGGTCATCATACTGTTTGTGCTGTATGTGACCTTGCTGGTGTTCCGCAGCGGGCACGACACGCTTGGTTTCGTCATGCTGATATTGCTGGCCCTGGGGGCGTTTGTGTATGCCTGGAAGGGCGCCTACGCCTACCGGTACCTGTTCCCCAGCCTGATGGCATTCGGTGTATTTGTCATCCTGCCGCTGATATATACCATTTATATCGCGTTCACGAATTACAGCGCGGTCAATTTCCTGACCTACAGCGGCGTGCAGGAATCGTTCCTGCGCGAGATGCAGGCGGATGTGGACCAGGCTTATTCATTCAACCTGTATCCCGGCACGGGCGGCGAGGAATACCAGGTCCTCCTGACCCCGCCCCCACCTGAGCCGGCGGACGGGACGAATACGGTGCGGCCGACCTATCTTTCCGAACCCTTTTCGCTGGCGGAGAATGCGCCGATAGAGGTGTCGGCGCGGCCGGTGGACGAGGCGGGCGGCACGCCGCGGGGCAGCGCGCTGACCATGCGGGATATGATCAAGGTGCGCGACCCGCTCAAGAACCTCACCGTGATCCTGCCGGATGCAACCCGTGTTACCATGATCAGTTTGCGCAATTTCGCCCCGAATGTGAAAGTCTGGGCCTATAACGAGGCCCAGAACTCCTTTTCCAACCTGCTCAACGGGCAGGTGGTCCATGCCGACATGGATGCCGGGTTTTTTGTGAACGAAGCCGGGGAGAAAGTCGGGCCCGGATTCCGCACACGGATCGGGTGGGGAAATTTCATGCGGATCATCAAGGACGAGGCGGTTCGCGGACCGTTCATCACGGTGTTTATATGGACCATCCTTTTTGCGTTGTTTTCGGTGGTGCTGACTTTTATCGTCGGCTTTCTGCTGGCGGTTCTGCTGGAATGGAAAGCTATTCGCGGTCGCAAGGTCTGGCGCTCGCTGGTTATCCTTCCCTATGCGGTGCCCGCGTTTATTTCCATCCTGATATTCAAGGGATTGTTCAATCCGCAGTTTGGTGAAATAAACATGATTCTGGGCCGCTTGTTTTTCGGGTTCACGCCGGAGTGGACCACCAACCCGTACTGGGCCCGCGCCATGGTGCTGATTGTCAATCTATGGCTGGGGTATCCCTACATGATGATTCTCTGTACCGGCATATTGCAGTCCGTTCCTTCCGATATTTACGAGGCTTCGGCGATTGACGGCGGCACCCCGAAGAGTGACCTGTTCAAGATGACCCTGCCCCTGATCCTGCCCCCGCTGAAGCCGCTGCTGATTGCCAGTTTTGCCTTCAATTTCAACAATTTCCTGTTGGTGCAACTGTTGACAAACGGCGCGCCGCAGATTGTGGGCGCGGCCACGTCGGTGGGGTATACCGATATCCTGGTCACGTATACCTTCAACCTGGCCTTCAGGGATGCCGGCGCCAACTACGGGTTTGCCAGCGCCATTGCCACCATTATCTTTATTATTGTCAGTGTGCTTTCGTATGTGAATTTGAAGATGGCTACCCGGGGCGATGAAGTGCGGGTCTAGCCGCCGACACCGTGTGGCCCCGGATGGTTGGAGGTTGCCATGATAAAAAGTAAACACCATAAATTGCATTTGTTCCTGGCCTACGCATGCCTGGTCGGGTTTATCGCGCTAACCATGTTTCCTTTTTTGATGATCATATCCATTTCGTTTCGACAGGGAAACCTGGCCCTGGGCAGCCTGATCCCCAAACAGATCAGCCTGGAGCACTGGAAATTTGTGTTGGGTCTGCCGTATGCCGATGCCGACGGAAACATCGTTCAGCAGCCCTCCGTCGTTTTGCAGTGGTTCTGGAATTCCATCAAGGTGGCCTCTATTTCCTCGATCATGATATTGCTGTTATCGGGCAGTGGCGCGTATGCGTTCGCCCGGCTGCGGTTCCGGTTCCGGGGAGAGATGCTCACCAGCCTGATGATCCTCCAGATGTTTCCGCAGGTTCTGTCCCTGGTGGCCATCTACGCCATTTTAAATGTGATCGGAAACTATATTCCATCCATGGGGCTGAACACGCATCCCGGACTGATCCTGGTCTATCTGGGCGGCGTGGCGATCTACATCTGGATGATCAAGGGGTACTTCGACACCATCCCGGCCAGCATTGAAGAGTCGGCCATGATTGACGGGGCCACAACCTTCCAGACCTTTATCGGGATTCTGCTTCCGATGAGCCTGCCGATTTTCGCGGTGGTGTTTATTCTTTCATTCATCTCATATATCGGGGAGTACCCGGTGGCCTCCGTGTGCCTGACCCAGACGGACCAATGGACGCTGGCGGTCGGGGCCAATTCCTTTTTATACGACCAGAATTACCTCTGGGGCCGGTTCGCGGCCACCGCGGTGCTGAGCGGTATTCCGATTTCCGTCATGTTCCTGGTCTGCCAGAAGTTCCTCGTGTCCGGCCTGACCAGCGGTGGCGTCAAGGGGTAAGGGAAGAACATGGACCGTGTCCGCGATCACGAATCGCACGAATGGCACGAATGAACCACTCGGTACTTTCGGGGGCTCGTGGGGGTGTTTCGAAGCGCCCCGGATGGGGCGCGCGTGGCCAAGGGGACCCGTGCGGGGTATTTTTTTAACGCAGAGGCGCGGGGACGCGGAGAAAGAGCAAAAATGGCCAAGAAAGTGGAAATTTTGCCGTTTTGCGGCAAAAAAAGCTATTTTTTGCAAAAATCGCCCCGAAAGGCGCAAAATGTGCGAGTTTTTTGTGTAAAAATGGGCTTTTCCCCGTCTCCGTCCCCCGTTTTTCTCTTTTTCCCCTCAATTCGTGCGATTTGTGCGATTCGTGATCACATTTTTCACTGCGCGCAGGCTGATCACGAATCACACGAATCACACGAATGTCGCGTCCCCATCTGTGAAAATCGGTATAATCTGTGGGCCAAAAAACTCTTTACACAGGGCGCCGGATGGGCGACACTACGCGCCGAGTTCAGGAGTTGATAGATTCTATGTTTGGCTTCTGGAAAAATGGAGAATTTATCATGAAGAGTCTGGGGCAATGGCGATGGAAGTTGATGGCGCTACTGTTGGGTTTTGGCACGGCGGTTGTCGCTCACGGGCAGGAACTGGAAATCGAGACGGCAGACTCGCAGGGCAAGCTGTCGTTCAACCGTGTGGAATCGGCGGAGTCCTACCGTGTGGAGTGGGCGTCGTCGCTCTCCGGGCCCTGGACGAATTTTGCGACTGCGTCCGCGGACCTGGACAGCATACCGCAGTTTGCTTCGGGCAGCTACACCTGCCTGGTGCCGATGTGCTACCGTGTGGTGGCCGTAGTGACGGGTGCTGTGCCCGAAGGCATGGCGCTGATTCCCGGCGGGACGAATGCGGGGACCAATCCGCTTGGGGTGGGGGAATCATACGAAGACTGGTATCCCGAGACCTACAACCTGACGGTGAATTCGTTCTACATGGACAAATACGAAGTGACCAAAGCACAGTGGGACGAGGTGTACACCTGGGCGATTACGAACGGGTACAGTTTCGACAACGCGGGCTCCGGCAAGGCGACGAACCATCCGGTGCAAGAGGTCAACTGGTACGATTGCGTGAAATGGTGCAACGCGCGCAGCCAGAAGGAGGGTCGCCCGGCAGTCTATACGGTTGGTGGGGCCGTGTATAAGACCGGGCAGAGCAACGATGTTGTGCAGACTGCCGCCACAGGATATCGTCTGCCGACGGACGAGGAATGGGAATATGCCGCGCGTGGCGGGGAGGCAAGCCGCCGGTTCCCGTGGGGGGACAGCGATGAAATCCAGCATGCGCGCGCGAACTATTACAGTGTTAGCAGTGACAGCTACGACACGAGCCCGACGCGGGGTTATCACCCGACGTACGCAACCGGTGGGGAGCCATACACATCTCCGGTGGGCGTGTTTGCGGCGAACGGGTACGGGCTGTACGATATGTGTGGGAATGTGTGGGAGTGGTGCTTTGATTGGTATCCGGGACATGAGGGCTCGTACCGCGTGATACGCGGCGGCAGTTGGGGCAGCTACGCGGGTGCCGACCGGGTGGCCAACCGGTCCCACGGCAGTCCGGGCGGCGGCTACTACGGCGGCGGGTTCCGGGCCGCCTTGCCTGCAGGTCAGTAGTGAGCTCCAGGGACCGGCAAGCGAAGTGGGCGATCCGCCCGCACGACCCGCGAGCGGAGCCGCGGGGCGTTGGGCGGGTCGGGCCACGGAGCGCGGGCAGGAGAAGGAAAGAGGGAAAAGGGGGTCTGGGGGATAAATTCCCCAGCCGCGTCTCATTCGCGCAATAGGCCCAGGAAAGGAAATGGCCGACGCCTTTTTCAACGCCAGATGGTCGAGCATCAGCAGCGCGAACAACGAGTGTCCGCCGCATGCCATTGGGGCTCTTCACGGTTCTCTATTTGCCATCGGGCTTCAATGGTGTCGGCAGACAGGTCGGCCCCGCATTTCCACTCGATAAAATATCCGCCGTTGGTGACGCAGGAAAACTCATGCCAGTCATTTAACGGTCTGAATGCCTCAGAGTTCAGGTAGGGGCGCACATCAAAAACCCCGGTTTTCCCACCTTCAGATACAATGTGGAGGATGCCATTTTCCTTTGGTGTAACACGGGCGATTCTCATTGATCCAGCCCTCTAATAGGAAGCGGGTTTTGACCATTGACGGCCAGTTCCCAATCAGCCATCAAATTTTCTTGATGTATCTCAATCCAAGCCACAACCAGTTTGTGCTTCTTGGGAGGAATGCTTCCTGCAAGCACGGAGCCATCCTCAATAGAATATACCGCTACTTGACCCTGATAATCAGCGTGGATATGCGGCTTGTGATGTTTTTCCACGTCATGGAAAAACATTCGGATTAAAATACCATAGAATATCGATATTGTAGGCATGTCGTTCTTTCTGCTACTCTGTATCTCATACGTTAGCGTGTGCGTTTAATCAAGGGAAATCTCACCGGCATTTCAGGAAAAACCTCTTGGTGGGACTCCTTCATCATGATTTATCCGGAAAAACAGACTGGCCCATCGGTACGATAGACCTGAACGGCCTGGATTAGCCATTTTTTGGCCAAAAAATGTCTATTTCAGGCTGTTTGGTATGTTTTTATCCGCGTTCATCCGCGTTCATCCGCCTACGTTCCTCCGGCGTGACAAGTCCGTGGTTAAAAAAATAGGGTATTGAGGAGTAACTTTTCCCGACGTGAGCGCCTCCGTACGCGCCTTTTTTTATACGCGCGAGTGCGGAGCCTCGCGGTCCCAGGGGGAAAAATGCGACCTACAGAGCAAAAAAAATCCGATTTTCGCGTCGCTGTCCCCCATTTTTCTCTTTTTCCCCTCAATTCGTGCCATTCGTGCGATTCGTGATCACATTTTTCACTGCGCGCAGGCTGATCACAAATCGCACGAATCACACGAATGTCGCGCCCCAATCTGTGAAAATCGGTGTAATCTGTGGGCCAAAAACCGCGTTTTTGTGGTGTTAACAGGAAACGGCACGGAGGAGGAAAAGGTCGGTTTGGGGTTGGGGCCGGGACAGGGTGAAGTGCGTGAAGTTGCCGGGGGAGGGGCGGTCGAGCGGGAGGGCTACCGACTGTTCTTCGCCGTTGCATTTGATGGTGAAGATGTCCCGTGAGCCGCAGGAGTTGCGCCAGGAGATGATTTCGGAACCGAGGCCTTTTGCCGACGATCTGAAGGTGAGTTTCACGGCGGATTTCCCGCCGGGATTGCCGGCGCTGAGGTGGGCCTTTTCGGCCAGTTTCCCGTCGGCGAGTACGCCGCTGTAGGGCTTGTGCATCAATTGCACAAACCGTTTCATGGCCCAGTTCCTGACCGGCGCCAGGGCTGCGCGCTGAAACATGATTTCATAAAAATAGATGTACAGCACGGGCGGCCACTTGCACGGGGTGTAGCGTTGTGTCATGCGCCGGATTTCCTTCCAGCGCTTCAGGCCGCCGCTGGCGGTTTTATTGGCGGGATAGACCCGGTTGAACGACAGGCATTCGTCAATATAGCCATGCTGATAAGCGCCGAACTTGATCCAGAGATCCCAGTCCATGACGTAGTCGAGGGATAAATCAAGTCCACCGACATCTTCAAACAGTTTCTTCCTGAAAAAACAGGAGGGTTGCTGAATAAAATTCTTATGGTGAATGAGACGCCAGAGGTTCCATTCTTTTACCCATGCTTCGTCGAGTTGGCGTCCGGCTTCATCCATGTTCCATCCGCGACCGTAGACAAAATCCGCTTCAGGATGGCGCTCAAAATAGGTCATGACACGTGCCAGTGCATCCGGGGCAAAGGTGTCGTCACTGTTCAGCCAGCAGACGATATCGCTGTCGGCCTGGAAGATGCCCCGGTTGATGGCGTCCGATTGTCCGTCGTCTTTTTCGGAAAGAAAGGTAATTTGTTTACCGAAGGATTTCAGGATGTCGACCGTCTCGTCCGTGCTGCCTCCATCCATGATGTGCAGGCTTTTTCGGGGCCAGGACTGCGAGAGCACACTTTCAATGGCTTCACGGATAAACGGGCCCTGGTTGTAGGAAGGCATGATGACGGAAATATGTGATGGAGCGCTCATGATATAAAAGGCAATGGGGTTCCTGTTTGGTTGACGGCTACAAGTTGCAGAAGGCGCGGCGCGGCATGCCAGGGCCAGTGGCGTCCGGCGCGTTGCCAGTTGAGTTCAAACGTATAGTAGTGGTCCGCCGGGTGTGAAGACGGATTAAGTGAAAAGGATTGGCGACGGCCCTTGGGCAGGACTGTGGACAGCAGGGGTTCCCGGTTGAGCGTCACGGCGAGTGTTCCCGGAGCGGGTGTTGAAATTGAAAACTGTATGTGCTCCATCTCCGGACACCGGAAGTGAAAACGGCAGGCGCCGTGGGTGAGGGCGTTTTCCCAGTCCAACGGGACCGGGGCGGCGCGGCCGGGGGGGCGCAATGTGTTTTGAGCAATTTGCGTGAAGACGTCCAGGGTTTGTTCCGCCGTACGGCGGTAGCTGAAACCCGCCGCTCGTTGCCGGGCGGCGATGATCTGTTCCTTTTGGCGGGTTGGGTCTTCAAGCAGCGCCAGGACCACCTCGGCGATATCGCGGGCGGAGGCCGGATCGAAGTAGCTGACGGTGTCGCCGCCGACATCCGGCAGGCTTCCGATACGCGAACAGGCCACCGGGGTTCCCAGGGCCATGGCCTCGAGCACGGGCAGTCCGAAGCCCTCGAACAGGGAGGGAAAGACCAGGGCGGAGGCGGCGCTCATCAGGCCGGGCACGTCTTCGCGGCTGACATAGCCCAGATGATGGACATGCTCCTGCAAGGCATGGCGATCGAGCAGCGGCTGGATGCGTGAGAAGAGATCGAATGCGCTGCCGGTGAGGACCAGGTCAACCGGACGGGAAGTGCGGATGACGGCCAAAGCTTCTATAAGGGTTTCATGGTTTTTATGCGCCCAACCATTGGCGGGATAATAGAGGAAGACATCCGGCAGGTTGTAGCGTTCGCGCACCCGCGCCGCGCGTTGCGCGGCCTCGGCCTCGCTGAGTCGCTCGCGGTCATCCAGCGCCAGGGGAATGGCGAAGACCCGTTCCGGGTCCGGCTGGTAGTAGTCCTGGACCTCCCGGGCCGTAAAATCCGAAATGCCGATTACGGCGGTGGCGGCGCGTGATCCGTAGGGGTAGGCCATGGCCCGCATGGCCAGGTCGTGCGGTGAAAAGAAGTGCGGAAAGTGCTCGTGCTGCAAATCGGGAATGGTGATGACCAGGGGAATATCGATATCGGGCGGCACCGCGAAGATCAGCGGGCAGAACCAGAGGTCCGGTTTTTCCTCGCGGATGAGTGTTGCGAAGTCCTCATAGACATGGGGTGCGCCCGCCACGTTTTTGCGGTGCTGCCTGAGGATGGCGCGGTGCTGTGCCCGCCCGGCGGTACCGGAGGCGTACTGATAGGCTTCAGGCTGGTTTTGCGTGCCGATGTAGATCACCTTCTCGAAACGCTCCGAAGGGGGGGCAAAGGTGGTGTGGTTCATGTGTCCGGTGATCAGCACATAGCGGTTGGTGGTGTCGACGATCGCCAGTTGCTCGATCAGGTTGCGCACATACCATTCCATGCCGCCGGTCTGTCCGGGCATCATCCAGGAAATGTTTATGGCGATTTTCATGGGCGCCCCTCCGTGTCTTCCCTTGCGTCGGTCGCCTGCCACAGATCCTGAATGACGTCTCCATGCGGCAGGATATCCCGTTGAAAACGCGCCAGGATGTCATC
>RZZM01000118.1 GCA_009929845.1 Spartobacteria bacterium | reverse complement strand
GAGCATGATGGGATCGATATTTTCCTGTGTGTGCGCGGCAGTCTGAAGGCATTACAACGAGCCTCATACTCTGTGCTGCCGTGGTGTAAACTGCGTATACAAATAGTATGTCCCTAATAATTCTAAGGGGGTTAGCGTTTTTTCAGTCGCGCGATGAACATGCCGTTGCAGGGGCCGTCCCAGGGCCAAATCCAGATGCGTCCATCCGTGGGTACGCCGGTGAGGGGATGCGGCACGGGATCAAGGGTGATGTCCGGATGCGCGGCGAGAAAAGGAGTGATGACGCCTTCTGTCTCGGAGCGGGTGTTGGTGCATACGGCATAAACGAGGGTGCCGCCATTTTTTACCTGCCCTGAGACACCCTCAAGGAGCTGTCGCTGGATGTCGGCCTTTTGGGCAGGGTTATCTGCCGAGGTTCGCCATCGCATGTCCGGGTTCCGGCCCCAGGTGCCGATCCCGGAGCAGGGGGCGTCGATCAGGATGCCGTCGAACACCTGGTTTTTGTCGGCGGGTTCAAGGGCGTCCTGTTGCTTGACTTGCAGGATGGAGACGCGCGCGTCCTGGGCACGCCGGTGAATCTGGCGGAGTGATTTTCCGCGGACGTCGGTGGCCAGTATCGTGCCTTCGTTGTGCATGAGTTGTGCGAGGTGGATGCTTTTCCCGCCGGCCCCGGCACAGGTGTCCCACCAGGATTGCCCAGGTTGGGGGGCGCATACCATGCCGACGCATTGGGAGGCGAGGTCCTGAATGATGAGGCCGACACCGATAGCCTTGCAGAGGTCGGGGAGGGTGAAGGGCGCATCCAGATAGAATGCGGTATCCAGGTGAGGGTGGATGCTGTGCGCGAGATGCGTCGCTTCGAGTGTTGTCCGCAGGTTTTCCCGAAGGGCAGGGGGCGCGCTCAACCAGGTGGGGGGACGCTCCAGGAGGGCTTCGATGAATCGTTCGGTAAACGCTTCGGGAACATGGTCCGCCGGAACGGCCAGGTCGGCGGCGAGCCATGCCGGCGCGAGATCGGCCACGGCAGGCGTGCTGCCAAGCCGAGCCCAACTGGTCAGGCAGGTAGCCCGTTTTACGAGGGGCTCATGACATAATGGACGCCATGAGGAGGTATTCAACGGGCTGACCTCCATCAGATGCAGGATCGGGTCGGGAATTTCTTCGTGGGACAGCAGCCAGGAGAGGATCATGGCTTCAGCCGGATGGTCCGCGCGCAGGGGGCGGGTCCATCCATACCAGCGATACCAGGCAAATACCGCATTGGAATAGAACCTGCGGTCCCGCGATCCAAAGCGTTTGTTTTTCCGGAAAAGGTCGCTGAGGGTGTTGTCGACGGCCTCCTGGCGCCGGCGCGCGGTCTCGGTTTGTTCGATGATTTGAAGGAGGATTTCGGCCTGTCGGGCAGCGCGCGCGGGATGTGCGGGAGATACATTATTCATGATTCATTGGTTTCTTTGTCTTGATCGTTTGCATGACTTTGCCTATACACGGTCATCTTGGTACACAATAATATTGAAAATTGTAAATATAATTCCTGAAAAGAGGAGGCCGAAATGGCACATGAACTGGCATTTGTATTGATAAATCCGTACACCATCGGAAAATCGCGTACCGGCGGGGTGATTGGACGCATTATTGCGCAGACGGGCCTGGACCTGGTGGCCGCGCGCATGTTTGGTCCGAGTCAGGAACTCGTGAATGAATACGCGGGAATGCTGCGAACCGATCCAGATGTGGATGCGAAAGTTCGTGAGCTGCTTGCTGATTATGTGCTGCGCGCCTACAGCCCGGACCCGAAGACCGGTCGTTGCCGCCGTGTGATGATGTTGTTGTTCGAGGGCGAGAATGCGATCCGGCGGGTGTATGAGGCGGCGGGTAATATCCGCGAAAACATGGAGTCCGGACGTACGGTGCGTGACATTTACGGGGATTATGTCGTGGATGAAAGCGGCAAGGTCCTGTACATCGAGCCGGCCGTGCTGATTGGGCCCACCGCGAAATCGGCGATTGCGCGCATGCGCCTTTGGGCCGAGTACAGCGCAAAGGACGGAGGCATCATCGAAAATTGTGCGGATCTCCCGGAGGCATTCGAAAAAACGCTGGTGCTGATCAAGCCGGATAACTTCCGTTTCCCGAGCACCCGTCCGGGCAATATCATTGACCTGTTCTCCGGTTCGGGGCTGCGTATTGTCGGTGCGCGGGTGTTGCGTATGAGCGTGGCGCAGGCGGAGCAGTTCTACGGGCCGGTGCGCGATGTGCTCAGGAACAAACTTAAGGGCATGGTCGCCGCGCGGGCCATGCAGGCGATCTCCCAGGAACTCAAAATGGATTTGCCGGAGGAGTTGAGCGCCGACCTGGGTGATCTGCTGGGGCCCGTATTCGGGGACCAGCAGTTTTATGAAATCATCCAGTTCATGACCGGGCGTTGGCCCCCGACGTGTCCGCACGATGAGAAAGACGCCCCCGGCAAGGAGAAATGCCTGGCCCTGGTATATGCCGGACCGGATGCGGTGAATATTATCCGCGGTATTCTTGGACCGACCGACCCGAGCAAGGCTGCGCCGGGTTCCGTGCGCCGCGAGTATGGCCAGACCATCATGGTCAATGCCGCCCACGCCTCGGATTCCCCCTCGAACTCGGCGCGGGAAATGGACATCATCAAGGCCAATGAAGACAAAATATCGTATTGGGTTGAAAAATATTATCCACAGGAGAATTGATCATGGAATTCAATAAACGTATAGCCTCTGTAAAACCTTCCCTGACCCTGGCGTTGACCGCCAAGGCCAAAGCCATGAAAGCCGCCGGCGAGGATGTGTGCAGTTTCGGCGCCGGTGAGCCGGATTTTGATACGCCCCAACATATCAAGGACGCGGCAGTCAAGGCGCTTGCTGATGGTCAGACCAAATATGCGCCCAGCCCCGGGCTGCCCGCGCTGCGCGAGGCCATCGCGAAGAAACTCGAAAAAGAAAACGGCATGGCCTACAAGCCGGGGCAGATACTGGTCAGCGACGGCGCCAAGCATTCACTGTTTAATGTCATCATGACCCTCTGCCGCGATGGCGATGAGGTGGTCATTCCGGCGCCCTTCTGGTTGAGCTATCCGGAAATGGTGAACATGGCTGGCGCTACGCCGGTGGTGGTCCAGACCGAAGAAGCCGCGGGCTTCAAACTGACCCCGGAGGCGCTGGAGGCGGCTATCACGCCCGCGACGCGCGCGCTGATCCTCAACAGTCCGTCCAATCCCATCGGTATTGTCTATACCCGTGAAGAACTTGAGGCGCTCGCCGTTGTGTTGCGCAGGCATGAAGGGGTCTATGTAATCGCGGACGAGATATATGAAAAAATCCTGTACGACGACGCGGAGCACTTCAGTTTCGGCGCGCTCGCACCGGACATGATGGAGCGGGTGGTCACCGTGAACGGTTTCAGCAAGGCCTATTCGATGACCGGTTGGCGGCTGGGTTACTTCGCGGCCGACGAGAAACTGGTGAAGGCGGTCAACAGCTTGCAGAGCCACAGCACGTCGGGCGCAGTCACCTTCGCGCAATACGGCGCGCTGGCCGCGTTGGAAGGCCCGCAGGAGGTGGTCGCCGATATGGTCGCAGCGTTCGCGCAGCGTCGACGTGCGATCATGGACCTGATTGCCGCCATTCCCGGGGTTTCCGCCGTTACGCCCATGGGCGCCTTTTACATCCTTCCGAATATTTCCTCGACGGGTCTTGACTCCGTCGAGTTCGCCGAAAAGCTGCTCGAAGAGGAAAAAGTCGCGGTGGTGCCCGGTCAGCCGTTCGGCATAGATACCCATGTCCGGCTGTCGTACGCGTGCAGCATGGAAAACATCGAAAAAGGCCTGGAGCGCATGGCCCGGTTCATCAGTAAGCTCAGTTGAGCAGTTGGAGACAGTCGTGATCAAGGCATGTAATTTAAAGAAGAGTTCTATTGTGGACATTGATGGTACGCCGCACCAGACGGAACAAATCCAGGTGCAGACCCCGTCCGCGCGCGGTGGCGCCACGCTCTATAAGGTTCGCTTTCGCAATGTGCAGACCCGTCAGAAAGTGGACAAGACCTTTCGCGGGGACGACACGATCAAGGAAGCCGATTTTGTGACGCGCGATGTGCAGTATCTTTACAAGACCGGCGACCGGCATACATTTATGGACATGGATGACTATAGTCAGTTTGAACTTTCGACCGAGGAAATCGAGGACGCGGTGCCGTACCTGGTGGACGACATGGAAGGGATCACGGCCCTGATGTCGGACGGACGGGTGTTGGGCATTCGTTTGCCGGATGTGGTCGAACTGCAAATCGAGTCGTGCGATCCCTCCATCAAAGGCGCTTCCGCCACGGCCCGGTCGAAACCCGCCACCATGACCACGGGCCTGGTGGTGCAGGTGCCCGAGTATATTTCGCCCGAGGAAGTGATTCGCGTCGATACCCGCACGAATGAGTTCCTTTCCAGGGCGTGATGGGTAAACGCCGCACAGAATATATCTACGGTATCAACCCGGCCTTTGAAGTGGTGCGCGCCGGGCGACGTCACGTTTCCGCCGCCTACGTCAGCCAATCGTCCGACCGCAACCCGCGTATGAAGAAGCTGGTCGACTACCTGGCGCGCAACAATATCCCGGTGGAATGGGTGGAAAAAGGCCGGGTCATTGACCTCTCGGAGAGCAAGGACAATCAGGGCGTTGTCCTGAAGTCCAGCACCTATCCCTATACGCCCTTTGAAGAAGTGATCGGCGAAAAACGGATATTGCTGCTGGATAACGTGGAAGACCCGCACAATGCGGGGGCGATTCTGCGCAGCGCGGATATTTTCGGATTCAGCACGGTGCTCATGCCCATGAAAGGGGTGCCGGAGGTATACCCCTCGGTGGTGAAAGTCTCCGCGGGGGCCACGGAGTTCCTGCGCATCTGCCGCGAAACTTCGTCAAATACCTACGTGCGGAAGCTGATTGACGCCGGCTATCGCGTGGCCGCGCTGGACGCGGCGGGCACGCAGCGGCTTGACGAGTTGTCGATCGCGGATGACGAAAAGCTCCTTCTGGTGATCGGCGGCGAGGCCAAGGCGGTGGGGCAGTACATCCTCAACGAGGCGGATTACATCGTCGCCATTCCCCAGCAGGGCCGCATTAATTCTCTGAACGCCTCGGTGGCCGCCGGTATCGCCATGTACGCCCTGGCCCCGAAAAGTCGTGCGGACACCCGCGCCTGAATGCAGGCTTGCGCCCTTGGCCAATCCGCGGTAGTATGCCGCCCGGTTGATTGAACAGGTTTCCTGTTCATGGTGTATAGATGAAAGGCGAACGTGCAGGAGTGAACGATGGTGGTATCTGTTAAACCTGTTGCCGGACCGGGCCTTTACGAGGTGACGTTTGATTTGGGGCGCTTCGAGCAGGCGCAGCGTCACATGCTGGTAGCCGGCACCTTCAACGACTGGATGACCAATTACGATCACCCGAAAATCGGCTTCGCCAAGATTCACGTCAAATCCTCCTTCATCAGCATCACGCTTCCTCCCGGGGAATATGAGTACAAGTACTATGACGCGGCCCGTAAGGAGTGGATGGAGATCGAAGAGCGTCCCGAAATCTACCGGGGCTACGAGTGGGATTACACCTGGAACGTCTTCGGTACAAAAAACTGCGTGATTCGAGTCCCTCAATAATCTCTTTGAATTCCTGAAATGTTTTTTCCGGTGGGCCCTGATCATAATCGCACTCATCAATCGCCGATCATGCCGGAGGCTGCTCCGCAGGGGATAAGCGATGAAAGTGTGCGATTAGGAATAGCGAGCGACGACAAATAGACATAACTCCCTCTTCCACCGCTTGCAGCCGGGGTGAAAAATGATGGTTTTACAACACCTCAAATTCGTCTCGCCTATCCCGCTGGGAGGGTCATTGTCCTCAATGACCAGCGTGTGCAGGGGGGCACTTGTGCCAAAAGCGATTTTTCCAATGATTGGAAAAATCACTTGCCACTCGGATTCTGATATGATTGAAACAACACCCTACGATTTGTGTGCTGAAAATGTGTCATTTATCTCTTTATCTCCAATGAGGGCTGCGCCCACAACCCAAGAGGTCGGAAGTCAGAAGGGGGCAGAGGGCAGCAAAACAAAAAAATATTCCAACGAATAATAAAGCAGCGAATGAGGTTCATTTTCTCTTATCTATTCGTTGCTTCCCCATTCGCTGGGCTTCCTTGTGGGTGGGTTGTTGTACGCGGGGGCACCCAGGACCGACGAAGCAGGTCGTTTAAGTGTAACCAACTAAGTGTGGGACTAAGTGTGCGACTATGTGTTGGTAACGCGCCCCGCCCAGCTCGCGGTCCAGGCGCTGAGATTATATCCACGTCGCGTAGCGACAGAACGATAATAGCCGTGGCGCTTTAGCCCACGGTTGATATAAATCGCATGAGAATATGGCGTCGCGTAGCGACTGCATGACATGCCCCCTGGTCGGCCATCACTACGTGATTTAATATGTGGGGGTGGCCATGAGATACAGGCCTTAAAAGGCCTGCCTATTATCGGTTATCCCTACGGGATAGGGGCTGTTGGTATAGTGGCGCAAAAGGGGGTCAGCAGTATTTAAGTGTTCCCTCCCTGTGCGTGCGCGGCTCTGCGTGCGCGGCAGGTTAAATCCTGTACAACGAACCTCTTCCTGGGAGGGTCATTGCTTGGCACGCCGTAATATATGACGGCGGGTCCTCAATGACCGGGTTAACCAGGAAGTATTCTGTTGAATCTGAAAACTGGTTGGATCATCCAGTCGCTGAGATTAAATCTCCCATAATTTCGTTTTTTTTTGAACAGAAGAAAACAAAGCTAACAAAGATTCTCTGTTCCCTCTGTTACCTCCTGTAATAAAACATGAGCAAACACACATCTTTTATCTCCGTGCACTCCGTGGACTCCAGCGAAGCGGGTGGTAAAGAAATCGCAGTGCTTACTCTTGTCGAGAATTTCGGTTGCGTCTCTGCTGCTCCAGAATCTCTGTGCTCTTTGTGGTGAATTTCTTCTTATTTATTAAAACAGTCGACCAGTAGGGTACTAATTATTATTCCTGCGCGGCTTCCGCCTGCTTTTTGCGCACGAATTGCAGCACGGCGCGAAGCGCACGCCCCGCATAGGTATTCTCGGTCTCCTGCTCCAGTGTCGATATGCCGATCAAGTCGTAGACATTGACCCATTGGTCGTCAATGTCGATGTCCATCAAAGGATTGAGAATGTAGCGTCCTTGACGGACGCGAACGAAGAGGAAGCGGTTGTAGGGCGCGTCGCGATTGACTTCATTTTTCGACAGGATACTGCTCAGATACGGGCGCTTTTTCCTGCGTTCCGGGATGACATGTTCAGGAAACGGGCGCAGCGCATGGACAAAATCGCCTGTTTCAAACGCGGGCAGGTCCCACTTGGTCTTGATGCGGGCGATGTCCTGAAAGATAGCAATCATGGACTGGAGCATGAAAAACTCCATATGCTTCTGATCGATTTTTATCATGCGGCCCTGGACCTTCACCTTTATGCTGCTGGGGGCAAGCAACGGATAGACCTCGCCGATATGATGGGTGGCGTACTCGCGGGACCGATAGGCCTCCAGGAGGGCGGTCTGCAACGGATTGCGTCCCCAGTTGTCGTGCGCGTTTTTGTGGGCGCCGGCTTTGACGAGATCGCGGACCAGGTCGGCCTGCCCAAGCTGCGCCGCGATCATCAACGGCGTCCGGTTCATTGGGTCCCTGAAATCAATCCCGTACTGATTGAGTTTGTTCTTCAATTCCTTCCGTTGCGGATCGGTGTAGTCACGCTGATACTTCTCGTAAATTTTCTTCTGGTTGCTGAACGGGTCTTCGGCCTGTTTAAATTTCAGTTCCGCCAGTTTGTTGAAGAGGGCGGGGACATGATGGATAACGGCATAATCGAAAAGCAGCAACTTGGCTTGCCGATTGTAATGATCGGGGTTCAGCGCCTCAATTTTCAGCTCGTCAAGCGAGTCGGGGGTCAGGACTTTCCAGGGTACGTCTTTGGTCTTCAGTATGGTTCTGCGAATGGCCTCGGCCTGTTCTTCTTTGCCCTGCATCTCCAGTTTGCGCGCTTCTTCTTTCCAGTCCTCATCGGTCGAGGTGGAGGTCTGCACGTTCATGGTCCCCTTCATTTCCGCGAGTCCAAGCAAGGGCCACAGTCGATGGCGGGTATGGGACTCGATCAGATAGACATTTCGGACGGCGCGGGTGAGGGCGACATACAGGGCGTTGGTGTAGAACTTGTAGGCTTCGAGTGATTTGTCGCTTTTATCGGCAGCCCGCGCATAGCGCAGTTCTTTATTCATGTCCTCGACTTCCACCCCGGCGGTGATTTCATCAAAGGCGCGCGCATGATTTGATACGCAATTGAGCATGACGATGTTTTCGTATTCCAGGCCCTTGGCTTCCTGCACCGAGAAGACCAGGGGAGTGCGGAAACTTCGTTTCGCCTCGGCCTTGTCCTCTTCGCGCATCACAATGACGGCAAAGTGAGTCGAGCGCGCCGTTTTTTTGTCGATGTCCTGTCTTGTCGCCTCCGAATCACGCGCAAGCTCCACGTTGCCTTCACGGTCGGATAACGATTTTACCAGGTAGTTGCTTTCACGGTCGATCGAGCCGAAGCGCGTGTTTTTGACCAGCAGCAGACGGTTTGCGGTGTCGGTCACCTGTGGGGAATTTCGATAGTTCACGTCCAGCACGCGGATGATCTCGGCACTTCCCTTGGTTCGTTTTTCGTAGAACAGGCTCTTTACCTTGGCCCAGGAAAAAAAGTTGGGATGCACGATCTGATTGGAGTCGCCGCACAGCACAAAATTTTCCTGTACGCGCAGCGACTTGAGGATCAAATGAAGCTGAATATTCGTAATGTCCTGGACTTCATCGACGACGGCGAAGTCGTACCGGGGCGTACAGCGGGTAAGATACTCAAAAGCGATGAGGTTGGGGTCGTACCATCCATCGTCTTTCATCCACGCATAGTAGCGCTGAAAGAGGGCGTAGACACGTTCGCGTTGTTCCCGCGGGAAGATCGACTGTTTAACGCCGAGGGCCAGGTACTCGTCAAGATCAATGACCGGCTTATCCACGGTCATGCCGGTAAGCACGCCATTGAATTCCTCGAATACCATGTGCGCGTCCTTCAGGCCGGATCCGTGCACATGCCGGGCAAACCATGCGGCAAATGCGCGAAAGGTGATCGGCCGCCCCGTCGGGACGTGAAGTGTTTCCACATATTCGCGCAGCGACAGAAAATCCACATTCTGGCGCTCATTTTCGTAACCGTAGGAGTAGTAAAGATTCCGCGCATTCTCCGCCAGGTATGCTGAGAGCGTCACGTACAGGACATCACCGTGAAGGCGCTTGAGTTTTTCCAGGGTCAGTACCGTCTTTCCGCTGCCGGCCGCCCCGATCAGGATCAGCGGGGTGTGCAGCCCAAAGGCCTCCACCTGCCGGTCGTCGAACGAAAGTATCTTATCGAGCACGTGAAAATGGTTCTGCTTTGGATTCACATAGGGCAGGGGAACTGCCTCCTTCTTGTCGACCGCGTTTATGTCGTGTACCGGTTCCAATTTGCTTTCGACAATTTTTGCGCCATTCAGGAAGCGGGACTTTTCGTAGGCATGCGCGAGGATGGTTTCCAGGAGCAGCAGAAAGGTCTCGCCGCCATAGGAGCCGAAGCGGAAGAGCAGTCGGTCGGCGTCATTAAGCTTGGCCCGGTAATAAGGCGTGCCCTTAAGTTTCTTCACATCGGCCGCGCGAAAATCGCCCGCTTGCAGGGCCTCCACAGTGCGATTAAACGCCGCGCGCACACTGGCCACTGCAAGGTCATTATACTGTAAAATTTTCATGGTACTATCTCATTTATTGAACGCGGATTGTTCTATCGGTATCGCCCCGCGGGGTCAATCATGAATTCCCCGGAAAGGCTATTTTTACACTCGTCAACAGTGTAAAAAGGTGACCGCGGATGATCGCGGATGATAAAAAAGTGCTTTTGGGATGCTCATGGAGGCTTTGCGGTAGCCAGAGCACTTTTTGACGCTGAGGCGCATCTACAGTTTGACTTTATGCGCATAATTCCATAACAATTCATCCTTGATTTATAGGCAATAATGCAGGCCGGGCGTTTGTAAAGGCGCGCGCGGTGAAACAATAGATGAGGATGGCTGATGAAGATAACTGTAGTAGGAACCGGGTATGTGGGTTTGGTCACGGGGGCGTGTTTTGCGGAGGTGGGCCACGAGGTGTTGTGTGTCGACAACGATACGCGCAAGATTGACATGCTCAAGAAGATGCAGATGCCCATTTACGAGGATGGCCTGGAGGAGATGGCCCGGCGGAATTATGAAGAAGGGCGCCTGAAGTTTACGACGTCCATCAAGGAAGGCACGGAATTCGCCGAAGTCATTTTTGTGGCCGTGGGCACACCGCCCGGGCGCGGCGGAGAAGCTAACCTCTCGTATGTCGAGCAGGTGGGCCGCCAGGTGGCCGAGCACATGACCTCGTATCGCCTGCTGGTCGAAAAAAGCACGGTGCCAGTGAATACTAGCGAGCAGCTCAAACGCACCATCACCAAGTATTCCAAGGCGGATATCGACTTTGACGTGGCCTCCAATCCGGAATTCCTGCGTGAAGGGCGCGCCATTCCCGACGCGCTGGAGCCCACGCGCATTGTGGTGGGCGTGGAAACCGAGCGCGCGGCTAAGCTCCTGCGCGAAACCTATGCGCCCATCGTCAAAAGCAGCGGATGCGAACTGGTCGAAATGGATATCGCCAGCGCGGAACTGACCAAGCACGCTTCCAATTCGTTCCTGGCCCTGAAAATATCCTATATCAACGCGGTCAGCCGTGTTTGTGAACTCACCGGCGCGGATGTGGAAAAGGTCGCGCGCGGGATGGGGCTCGATGATCGTATCGGTCCCCAGTTCCTTTGCGCGGGCGTGGGATACGGCGGTTCCTGCTTCCCGAAGGATGTAGACGCGTTTTTGCACATCGCCGCGGACCTGGGCTATGATTTCAAGCTGATCGAGGAAGTGCAGCGCATCAACAAGACGCAGCGTGAGCACCTGTTCGCGAAAATTAAACGCGAACTGTGGGTGCTCGAAGGTAAAACCGTGGCCTTCATGGGCCTGGCCTTCAAACCCGGTACCGACGATATCCGCGAAGCGCCTTCCCTCTATTTTGCCGATGAGCTGATCGAGTCCGGCGCGCACATCAAGGCCTGGGACCCGGTTGCCGAAGAGAACTTCCGTGCCGTCTATCCGGATGTCGACTACTGCACGGATGTCATCTCGTGTGCCAAGGATGCGGACCTGGTCCTGATCCTTACAGAATGGCCGGAGGTCCGGGATATGGACCTGGATAAAATCAAGGAAGTGATGAAGAGTCCGGTGGTCATCGATGGCCGTAATGCCTTTGACCCGAAATTGATGGCGGACAAGGGCTTTATCTATCATTCCGTCGGCCGTCCGTAGGCCGCCCGGCCGGCAAAAAAATCTAAAGGAGAACCGGCTTGTGAAGAAACTAGTGGTCACCGGCAGTAGTGGGTTGATCGGCTCCGAGTGCGCGGTATATTTTGACGCGCAGGGTTGGGACGTTCATGGCATCGACAACAATATGCGCAAGGACTTTTTCGGGCCGGACGGCGATACCACCTGGAATCTCCAGCGTGTGCAACGGGTCACCTCGCATTTCCAGCATCATGAAATCGATATCCGCGACCGGAACGCGATCCTGGCCTTCTTTGATGAAGTCCGGCCCGAGTACATTATCCATTGCGCGGCGCAGCCCAGCCATGACCTGGCGGCGTCCCGTCCGTTCGATGACTTTGATGTCAATGCAGTGGGTACCATGAACCTGTTGGAGGCGACCCGCCGCTCAGTCCCGGAGGCGGTCTTTTGTTTCATGAGCACCAACAAGGTCTATGGCGACGCCCCCAATGAAATTCCGGTGACGGAACAGGAAACGCGCTGGGAATATGCGAAGGCGGAGGACTGCAACGGCATTGACGAGCATATGCGTATCGACCAGTGCAAACACAGTCTCTTCGGGGCCGGCAAGGTCGCGGCGGATGTCATGGTTCAGGAATATGGCCGCTACTTCAATATGAAGACCGGTTGTTTCCGCGGCGGATGCCTGACCGGGCCCGGCCATTCCGCTGCGGAACTGCACGGGTTCCTCGCTTATGTAATCCGGTGCGCCATGGAGCGGCGTCACTTCAGGATTTTCGGCTACAAGGGCAAGCAGGTGCGCGATAACATCCATTCGTTTGATGTGTGCCGTGCGCTGGAGGCGTTCTACCTGAACCCGCGCCCGGGCGAAGTCTACAACCTGGGCGGCGGACGGCAGAACAGTATCTCGGTCCTTGAGGCGATCCGACAGGCCGAAGACGTGTCGGGAAATAAAATGGATGTTGAATATGTGGCGGAAAACCGTATCGGCGACCACATCTGTTATATTTCCAATCTCGATAAAATGCATCGCCATTTCCCGGACTGGTCGATCACAAAAAGCCTCACGGATATTTTCAGCGAGATAGCCGCCGGTTTCGGGGATGTATGAAGCCCCGGATATCACCCTGTATGTTCCCTGCTACAACGCGCAGGCCACAGTAGATGAGGTCCTGCGCGGCATTCGCGCCCAGACGTTGACGCCCGCGAAGGTGCTCCTGGTCGATGACGGGTCAACCCCGCCGCTCAAATGTAGCGGCATACACGTCCTGCGGCACGATACCAACCAGGGGCTGGCCCGGACCCGGAATACCGCGCTGCGCGCCTGCGAAACGGCATTGATCGCCGGCCTTGACGCCGATGTTGTTCCTGCGCCCGATTGGCTGGCTTCGTTGCTGGAGGCCATGAATAATTCCGGCGCGACCGGGGTGGGGGGACGCCTGGATGAACGCTTTTCAACCACGCTGGGTGACCGGTGGCGCGGGGTGCATATGGCGCAGCATTGGGGGGACGATCCCGTCGATCAACCCCGTTTCCTCTATGGCGCCAATACCCTTTTTGTGGCGGACGCCCTGCGGCGCGTGGGCGGGTACGATGAGCGCCACCGGACCAATGACGAAGACCGCACCATCTCCGACGCCTTGATCGCCGCCGGAGAAAAACTCCGATATACCCCCGCCGCCCGCTGTCAACACCTCCGAAAAGACACCGTGGGCACCATCCTGAGCGGTTACTGGCAGTGGCATCACACCAAAGGCCTGCTCAATGGCGAATTTAACCGTCCGGGTGGACTGATGCCCCGGATTGAACTCGTCAACTTCGGTATCTTCCGCTATCGGCTGGATACGGACCGGCTGGCGGGCCGGGATGAGTTTCTTGCCCTGGACGCGTTGATCCCCTGGGTGTTTTGCGCGCGCGATTTACGCATGTACGCGCAACGGACCGGCGAGCCGATTCCGGCATTTCCGTACGAAGATATCCTGGCCGACCTGCGTGGGGAGGTGGCGGACGCCATCCGGACCATTGTGCCGGTGTG
>RZZM01000507.1 GCA_009929845.1 Spartobacteria bacterium | reverse complement strand
CCGATGACATAACAGAGCACCGGTAAAAACATATGCATGAAACGGTCCTGCAGCTTTCCGGCCCAGGAGAGCGAGGCAAAATTGTCCGCCTCGAACCCGGCCACCGGGAAGATGTCCCACAGAGGTTCCACTGTGCCGCAGAAGAGCATCTTGAGGACCATGCCCAGCGCCACCACGGGAATCGCGTAGCCCATGAAAACGATCAGGCTGGAGAGCAGGTCAAAGGTCCCGCCGTGGCGCAGGGCCTTGGTGATACCCAGCGGGATGCAGATCAGGTAGCTGAGCACAAAGCCGGTAATCCCGAAGATCAGCGACACCGGCAGACGTTGGCGGATCAGTTGCCAGGCGTTTTTATTCGGGAATTTGTAGGAAGGCGCCTTCATGCCGAGGCGGTTGTGAATGAGCCATTCATAATAGCCCTGGTAGAAGGGTTTGTCGTATCCGTAATAGCTTTCCAGTTGTCGTTTGAAATCCTCGGTAATCATGTTGGGGCCGTCGGAGCCGCGTCCGGCTTCGCCCACCATGACCCCCTTCATGTTCAGAATGGCCTGCTGAACCGGGCCGCCCGGCAGAAAGCGGGTCAGGGTGAAACAGAGCAGTGTGATCCCCAGGAAGGTCGGCGCGATCAGCAGCAATCGTCGCAAAAAATAATCCATTCGTTCCATAAGGCATTTCCGAATTATTCGACGCGAACCGCCAGCCCGGAGAATGGCGCGAGCCGACCTTCCGGGCAGCGGCCATACCATACCTCGCCGTTGAACAGGGAGGATGTGTCCAGGGGCCTGGTCATCGGGCCGACATTGACCGCGCAGCGGATGACGGTCCCTTCAAAGGTCCGCTCAAAGGCCACAATGGATTTTTCCGTGGCCGGTCCATCTTCGGCGACATCCAGCGGACGCCAGGCGCCGTGGACCAGTGCCGGGTGGTTGTTGCGCAGGGTGAAAAGTTCGCGGTAGAAGGCATACCAGGCCCGGCGGGCTCCAACACCACGGGCAAAGATATTACCTTCGAATTCAACGCCTTCTCGCCGGATGATCGTTCCATCGCGTTTCGTGCGGAAGCCTTTGTCGCACGGCCCGACGCGTTCATGGATGGATGGACGGTTGGCGGCGCCGAACTCCTGGCCGGTCAGTATGAAGGGCAGGGCGTAGTGCGAAAGCGCTGCCATGATATTGAACGCCCGGACCGCGCCGTCGCCAAATCGATACACACCGCGCCCTTCATCATGGTTATCCGAATAGCGGGCAAAAAAAGCGGGGGTGGGGCGGGCCTGGATAAGCGATTCATAGTGTTCGAGCAGATTGTTTGCCACGCGTGGAACGCCGCCCTGAAGCCATGCGTCATACATATCCCGGCACCCCGCGTCATGCTCCATGCCCGGTTCCGGCAGGAAGCAGGACGCGCCGTTTGCATCCCGGCCATAGAAGCGTTCCTGGATTTTATAAAACGCGTCGTCGTAAGAGGCGTTGAAGCCCCGGTCAAACAGGTCGACGCTGTTGTCGATGCCGTAGCATTCCGCCAGGAAAAGCAGCTCCCGTCCGGCATGCCGCGCCTTCAGTTCCGTCATGCACTCGTTCCAGAACGTGCGGTCATTGATGAAGTGGGCCATATCAATGCGAAAGCCGTCTACGCCGTCATTATCAAGCAGGTTGAGCCAGAAATCGTACACGGCAATCATGGCCCGGCGCAAATCCGGGTGGGTGTAATCAAGCTTGGCGGTGTCGGACCAGTCCAGGTCATAGATGATCTCACCCGCGTCGTTGTGCACGTAGTATTCCGGGTGGGGGGTGACCCATACGTGGTCCCGGCTGGTGTGGTTGGGGACCATGCCGATGATAACCTTGAACCCTTCGTCGTGGGCGTTTCGGACCAGCGTCCTGAAGTCATCCAGCGTGCCGTATTCCCCGTCCACCGCCTGATAGTCCCGGGCGGCGTAGGGCGACCCGATGCCCTTACGACCTTCCTGGCCCATGGGAAAAGGCGGCATAATGTGCAGTACATTCACCCCGAGTGGCTTCAGCCCTGCCAGGCGGGCGGCGACATAGCGCAACGGGGACTCGGATGGAGGGGCTTCCTCCAGCGCGGCCTCGAAGGCGTTCCGCGGTTCGCGCGCCGCCAGTGACCGCAGGTTAATCTGATACAGTATCGATTGTTCTACCCAGCTTTTCATAACTGGATATTGGCGGACTCCTTCCGTGGTTGCAAGATGTTGTTTCATGGTGTATACAGAAAATGAAAGGACGCTTGGTATGAAAAAGTGGTGTTGGTTTCTGATGATGGCGATGGTGTCGGGGGGGATATCCAGGGGCGTCTGTTACGCCGATGATGTGGCGTTGGCGCAGGAGTACAAGACCGTGCGCAGTCAATTGCAGTCGATGGGGCATGGGTATTATTCCGGACAGGAATGGTCCGACCTGTTCGCGCGCCTGGATGCCTTGTCGGCATCGGCGGACCGGGCGAAGCGATACGACCTGGTTGTCGAGGCGACGCTGCTGAAGGCCCAGGCGTTGACGGATATGCAGGGACGGCATCGGGAGGCCATGGACCTGCTGGAGACGCTCAAAGGCCGTTTTGCGGATGACGGGCCGAAGAACATGAAAAAGGTCTATATTGTACAGGCGGAGTGTTACGCGAAGCAGGGCGACATCGCGTCGATCAGCCGACTGATCGACGCATTCACAAAGTCGGCCTATTATGACGGCGAAAAATACGCCTACTCGGGCGGACGGGGACCCGATGATCCATTGGTGGTTGTGCGCCCGACGGCGCCCGGCAATAATTCCATTACGGTGACGGCCATGAAGAAAGCCATGGGGACGGCGCGCCTGGCCCCGGGGCGTCCCGCGCCGCCGTTTCAGGCGCGCGACGCCAACGGCGCTCCGGTCA
>RZZM01000117.1 GCA_009929845.1 Spartobacteria bacterium | reverse complement strand
AAACTCGCACAGGTCCTTGGCGATGCGCGCGATACTTTCGGCGCCTTCAAGATTCTCCCTGGCCAGCTCGGTCAATTCATCCATGACCGTATCCAGCGCCAGGGCCTCGCGCAGCTCGATGGCGGATTGGGCCAGTTTAACGAGTTCCTCATCGGTGGAATGGTTCACGCACTCCGAGGTCACGTCCTGAAAGGCCCACAGCACCTGGTAGATATCCCCAATATATTCACCGAGCATTTTCAGGTTGCTTATAATGAAGGAAAGCGGGGTGGACATCTCGTGCGCAATCCCGGTCGAGAGGCTGCCGATGGCGGCCAGTTTCTCCGAACGGATGGCCACCGACTGCGCGTTTTCGAGTTTTTTGTAGGCCATGGTCAGTTCGCGGTTACGCGCCTTGAGGAGTTTTTCCTGTTCCTTGAGCTTGATCTGCAACTCGATGCGCGCGCAAATTTCGTGGGGACTGTAGGGCTTTGTGATGTAATCGTTGGCCCCCATGCGGATACCTTCGACGATGGCGGAACCCTGGCTGCGACCGGAACCGAAAAGAATAGGCACATCCGATGTCGCCGGTTCGTTCTTAATCGTCTGGAAAAGATCAAACCCGCTGTCCCCGCCCAGCACGACATCCAGCAGAATAAGGTCCGGCACGGTATCTTTAAGAATCGCGAGCGCGTCCGCGGAATTTTCCGCGTACAACGCCGTGTACCCCTCCCGCTCCAGCACCATCATCAATGGCGTTACACTGTCTCTTTCGTCATCAATTATGAGAACCTTGCGTTTCACAATCTTCTCCAATCTACATTACCAGACATCCCGTCCAGAAACGGTGTCTTTGTATACTCTGAAAATATTTGCAAAAAAGTCAAGATTAATGCCCCGCGGGATCTTTGATGAAACGCTGGATGTAACTGATGCCGATTATGGCGGAGGTGATCGTGGAACTGTCCAGCAGGTGCCGCATGTCCACAAAGTCGCCATCATCGAGCACATGTTGAATTTCCTTTTCGAGATTCGCGGCGCGGGAAGGCATGGGCAATTCAGAGAAAAACACGCCGTGATTATGCAACAGGGCCCGGGGCTTATCCTTGTTGCCCGGATTCAGGTAAAACACGGCCCCCAGGTATTTTTCGTCGTAAAACGACAGGTCCCCGTTCATGTCGGCCCCCACCCCGCACAGCAGGGCGGTGACGCGCTCGTGGCGGGGCGCGCTGTCAAATTCAAACCAGTCCTTCACGTTGGCGGGATCGATAATGCGGCCGCCATCCTTCGGGGCCAGTTCCCGGACAGGTGAGTGGGTTATACCGGAACCATATACCGCGTTCATCTGCGCCCTAAACGCCAGCCCCAGCACGCCATGATAGTCTTCACGGCGCTGCCTGGAGAGCGAGAACAACGCCTGGTAGATATCGTCCACGCGGGCGCCGCCGGGTTCGTCGGATTCAAAATAGACATACTCGTTGAAATGCCCGGCAATCGCCACATTGTAGGCGGTCCGGATGGTGACCTGGCCGCGGTCGGTCTTCGGAATGAGGAAATCCGGGGTATCATGCCCGTCCGTTGGCAGCCAGACCATGGTGCCGCCGATCGTGATCATTTCGCCCATGATGCCGTAGTAGTCGTCCACCTCGTTACCGAGCCCGCCCAGCCCGATTGAGTATTCGGTCTCGCTGAACCGCTTGGAAGAAATCGCCTGCGCGTTCACCGACGCATCCAGCACTTCGTTCACATGACCCAGGACGTGAATGGCGCACGCATCGGGACTGCCCGGTATGAATTTAAAGGTTCCACAGGGGGTCTTGTGCGCTTCCAGTTCATCCCAGTGCGTGTTCATTACATGCTCGCGAATCAATGCGCGACAGGCGCCAACCGCCGCCGTCGCCGAATCAAACACCATAAACCGGTCAAGCATCCCCGCCACATCCAGCACTTCCCGGCAATAGGGTTGCAGCGCCGCCAGCGCCAACGCGCCACCCCGCTGCTGGCATTGTTTGAAATAAACAACCAACGCGCGGATCGCGGCGCTGCTCAGGTAATGAACATCGGCCATATCCACGACCACGCACCGCACGTCTTCGACGACGTGTTCATCCAGGCAGGCCTGGAACTGCCTGGCGCCAAAGGCGTCCAGCCGTCCGGACGGGATGACAACCACACATCCATCATTCCGGTTGGCGGCGACGCTGAACGCGGTTTGCGTCCGCACCGGGGAAGAGGCGGACGCGGTGTTCATTGTGTCGGAACCATTGGAATCATTCATAGCGTTTCCTGTTCGGGGTTAGGGGTTCCAGAGGTACATCATCCGGGGTGGTCGGGACATCAGCCAGGAGCGCGGATCAAGCGGCGACGACGCCTGGGCCAGCATCTCGAAGAACCCTTTTTCCTGCTCGTAGCGCACTATTTTTATGGTATCGAGACCTGTGAGTCCGCGTGTTTTTTCCATCACCGCGTCCCAGTATCCGATGTCGTCGATCAGGCGGTGCCGCAAGGCCATCTCCGCCGTAAAAATACTGCCATCCGCCAGGGGGGAGAGGGTCGCCGCGTCAATATCGCGCCCCTGCATCACAATAGCAAAGAAGTACTGGTAGAGGTTGTCGATCACGGCCTGCATCATACGTTCTTCTTCTTCGGTCACATCACGAAACGGGTTGAGAACATCCTTGGTGGCCCCGGACTTGAAAGTTACATCCACCACCCCGACTTTTTCGCTGAGCGTTTTCCAGTTCAGGGTCTGCATGATCACACCGATCGAACCGATCAGGGATGTAGGTTCGGCAATCAGCCAGTCGCCGGCCATGGAAACCAGATACCCGCCGGACGCGGCCACATCGCGCATGAACACAATGATCCGGCGGTCCGGATCCGTCTCCCTGAACGCCAGCAACGCCCGGTAAATCTCATCGCTGGGCGTGATCGCCCCGCCCGGCGAATCCACCTCCAGAATAATCGCCTTGACGTACTCGTCGTTTTCCGCCGCGCGAATCTGCTGCAGGATGCGCTCCACCGGATCGAAATCCGGGGTCAGGAACCCGCCCGGCGCCTCCCGGACGATAACCCCCTGCAGGAAAATGCGCGCCGCCTTGTATTCGCCTTCGCCATAGGACCAGCGCTCGGTCAGTTGCGGAAATTCATCTTCCGCCTGCTCGACAACCGGCTGCCCCACACCACTGAGCGCGACGCCGATCACCACCAGGCCGTTAATCAACATACTCAAGGCCAGCATCCCGCCCATAATCACTATCAGTATCCAATACACCACATGGGCGATCTGTTTATTCTCTGTCATTGCGCCTTGCCTTCGTTATGGTTCCTATCAATGCCGCCTATACTACCCCAAATCAGAACGCATGGGCAATTCAATTTGGCCTAATTCCGCGTGGGCGCATCCTGCGCTTACCACACGGTTCTGACATGGGGATCATTACGTATGTATTTCACTTGCATGCGAAGCACATATTCTCCCCCATCGGACTTACAATATCCCTTTTAAATGGCCGTTCTTTTTATCTGCGCACGTCTGTGGGTTAAATCGTGCTATGGAGCAATATGACCATTCGAATGATTGACTTCCGGGCATTGTATATCAAGAATGCCAATAAACATGATGTAGAAGATCAATGTTGAGACATTGACCATCCGGCAGGATTGCATTACTATCCACCCATGAACTTACTTGAAGAAATCAAGCAGAAGATTGTTGACCCGCAATATGAGTCTTGTCACATACACACTTGAGCACAACGGCAAGTTCTTTCTGATTGAGCATGTGCCAACTCGAGCATGTCGAGAAACCGGCGAGCAATTTTTCTCGCCGAATACGGTTCAGCATATTCACGGTATTATCAAGGCACACAAGAAGCCAAAGAAAGTAATTGAAACACCTGTTTACGCATACATCTAATAGACCCAACTAAAAAATGCACCATACGGATATTCCGCTATCGCCCCACATCCAATGGTGATTTTGACATTCGACATAAGATTGAGAATGAAGATGGCAAAGATTGTTTCAGTACATTCGTTCCGAGGCGGCACGGGCAAGTCGAATACGACGGCCAACCTGGGTGCCCTGCTGGCGATGGAGGGACGGCGGGTCGGCGTGGTTGACACGGATATCCAGTCGCCGGGCATCCACGTCCTCTTCCAGGTGAAAGAGGCTGATTTTCAGTTTGTGCTCAACGATTTCCTGTGGGGACGCTGCGAGATCGAACAGACCGCGCATGATGTCACGGATGTTTTGGGGGCGGACACACAAGGTCGGCTCTTTCTCATCCCCTCCAGCGCGAACGCCGCGGACATTGCCCGTATTCTCAATGACGGCTATGACATTCAACTGCTCAGCGATGGATTCAAACGGCTGATCGACAAGCTGAACCTGGACATACTCCTTATTGATACGCACCCGGGCCTCAACGAAGAAACGCTGCTTTCGCTGGCTATCTCCAACGCGCTGATCGTGGTCATGCGCCCGGACTACCAGGATTACGAAGGTACGGGCATCACCGTCGAAGTGGCCCGCGAACTGGAGGTCCCCAATATCCTCCTGCTGGTCAACAAGACCCCCGCCGCCTTTGATCCAGCGGATGTGCGTAAACGCGTGG
Source organism: Spartobacteria bacterium (assembly GCA_009929845.1). Taxonomy (GTDB): domain Bacteria; phylum Verrucomicrobiota; class Kiritimatiellia; order RZYC01; family RZYC01; genus RZZM01. The sequence continues at coordinate 8,981 of RZZM01000117.1, read as the reverse complement.
AAGAAGCCTATCGCCTGCCGGTGGGCGCGATCATTCCGCACAGCGACGACATCATGGCGCTGGCCAGCCACGAGGTATTTGTCACACGCTTCCCCGGACACGCGATCACGGAACAATACCGTCAACTGCTTGAGCAACTGTGAGTATGCGATCCAAAGCGCGAACGAAACGGATGCTCACCCTGCTGGGCGCCATTCTCCTGTACGGCGTCGCCAACTACATCTCGGGCAAGAAATTTCTGCCGGGATGCTCGTTCGCGGAATTGCGTCCGCAGGTCTGCCTGCCCATTTTCATGGGCATCTTTTACGGGCCTTTGTTCGGACTGCTCACGGGGGCCTGCGGGGACACCCTGGGCTATCTGCTGGCGGGAACCAATCCGCTGCCCTTGTGGCACTGGGCGGCGGCCAACGGTCTCATGGGCTTGATTCCCGGGTTTGCGGCGCGATGTAACGCGCGGAAGGTAACCACCCTTAAAGGCATGCAGACCCTCTACATGCTGCTCCTGCTGTCAACGTCCCTGCCCTATATCTTCTCCTGCGGAGTTGAATGGGCGCTGGGGCCGCTGGGCGCAAAGGAGGCGTTCGCCCTGCTCTTCCTGCCGATCTTCGTAACCGACGCTCTGTTTGCCATCATCATCATCCCGCTGTGCATGCTTGGCGCGGGCCTGCTGGTAATCAACATCCCCACCGCCATCTTTCTTATGACCACCTATCTGACCAGCCTGGTCGCGCTGGCCACGTTCGCCGCCAGCATGGTGACCATCTGGGGGCGCCGCGCGCTTTCGTCGCTGGCGGCGTCCAATCTCTATACCATCGGCGTGCTGGCTTTACTCGTCATCATCCTTGGCTTCGCGGTGGCCGCCTTCTTTGTCCGACGCATCACCTTGCCCATCCTGACCCTGACCCGAAGCGCTGACGATATGGCCAACGAGGACTACGAACACCTTGGGGACCTGGACGACCTGAAGAACCGTTCGGATGAACTGGGACGCCTGGCCCGCGCCTTTGCGAGCATGATTGCCAAGGTCCGCTACCGCGAAGAAAAACTCAAAGCGGAAGTCCGGCAGCTCCACATCACCATTGATCGAAACAAACAACAAAAAGAAGTATCAAAAATTACGGACAGTGATTACTTTAAAACATTGAAGAAACGGGCCGCGGAATTGCGCATTAAGGACGGCACATCATGAGCGACAGAAAAATCGGCAGCATTCTTTCGCAGCTTAAGCACGCGCAGCGCTTTGAGAAGCGTGAAGCGCCAAAAGACGCCGACGCGTCCATCCGCCCCACCAGCCTCGGGGTCCCCCTGCGGCGCTCCTCGGAGGCCGGCTTCAGTATCGACCTGTCGGATATCCAGGTCCTGACCGGCATTCCGGAACTGGCCCATATGCTTTGCAACCAGTTTTTTGAACAATGCCGCATCGGCAGCACCGACATCATGGCGCAGCATACCATCAACGACGACATCAATCCCGAGTTGGCCCGCGAAGGCGTGCGCCATATCACCCTCTACACCCGGAATGCTGTCGCCCACGGCCTCCAGCGCAACCGCCCCGAATTCACTGCGCGCCTCCACACCGTCATCAATGCCCTGCAAAACAAGCGGGTTCGCGATAACCTTTTCGGCGCCGGGGACACAACCGAGCCGATCGCCTGGCTGTTTCCGTTTGACGCCGAAGACAAGGCCCCGGGATACTTCCTGCTACTGGAGTTTGAGGCCGCGGACGGATTCCTCCGGATCACCGTCGAATTCAACGACAGCAACCGTCTTTTTCTCAAGCGCATTCCGCACCGCCTGATCAGCGAACAGGACCAGACCCTCTACGGGCAAGACCTCGGCAAACTGACCGAAATCATTCTGCTGGGCATTCATCACGCCTGCCAGAACCAGCGCGAAACCTACAGCGAAGACCCCCGACGCCAACCCGCCATCTTCGACCTGCTTGCCCGCTCCGGGCTTGAACAGGTCCACCTCATCCGCTTCACCTGGCTCAACAAGAACATGTCCCGATTTCTTCTCGGCCAGGACCCCGGGATGCAGGCGCTGGTATCGAAGATGCTCATGCTGCTCGAGGACGCCGCCACCCTGCAAACCCTCGCGGAACATCACGCCGTTGAGCTGATCTCCGGCCCGAGGCACGCCTTCCTTTACCTCTCCCGTCGGGACGCCTGCCTGAACATCGCGATTGACCATCACAGACCGCCCGCCGACCTGAACAGTTACCTGACCCGCATGCCCCACCTCAACCGCTTTGCCTCGGGGGCCACCGCGGCGCTTGAACAAGTCCGCATCCTGTTTATCCATCACCTGACCGCGGAAACCCTCGGCTGTATCCAGGCGTTAGAAAAAATGAATTGCGCCCACATGCATGGCCTTTTTATCCGCTATAAGGGCGTTACCCCCGACGCCTACCTGGACGCCCTTTTTTCCCTGCCCGAGGAGCGCTTTGTCTTTCACAGCCTGCACAATCTTGGCGATGAGGAAACGCTGTCCGGCCATTATGTGCTCTCGCGCCAGTTCTCCCCCATCGACCGTCTCCAGCCCCTGCCCGACTTCCTGCGCGCCACCCCCAACAACTATTTCGCCGCCATGCGCATAACCGCCTGCCATCTTTTTTTGCGGCAGGTCATCGCCGCCAAACAGGAAGGATCGCGGGTGCTGCTTGTTGAAGACGGCGGCTACGTGGCGCCGGTCCTGAATATCTGGACGCAGAATAACATGACCATTGCCGAAGCCCTCGCTTACGGCCGTATAAACCCCGAAACATTCCGCGCGGCCTTCCCTGATGTCGCGGTGGATGGACCGCTGGCGGGCTGGCTGGGCGACACCTTCCTGGCCAGTGTTGAGCATACCCGCAACGGCTACGATCAACTGGCCAAGGTCAAACGCACCTGCGGACAACTCACCTACCCCGCCTACACCATCGCCATTTCCGATTACAAGAATGTGGAAGAAGGCCGGGGCGCGGCCATGTCCATCCTTATGGCCTGCGAGGAGATCATGAACGGACAGGGCGACAGCCTGTTTCCACGAAGCGGCGTCGTGATCGGCTCACACGGCAACATCGGACGCTTCGTACTCAGCCACCTTGTTCACCGTCTCGCGCCCGGACAAGCCGTCGGCGTCGATATTGTCGCGCCGCCCTCCGGAGGACAAGCCATTCTGTGCGACGCGCCCGAATATCCCACCCTTGATGACATCCCTGACGCCACGTTGCTTGAAACGGATTTATTCATCGGCATGACCGGCCTTTCGGTCCTCCAGCCCGCCACCATGGAAACCCTGCTGCTGCGGGGCGTCAAAAACCGCATTTACCTGGTCAGCGGCTCCACCAAAAACCTGGAGTTTGCCGCTGTCATTACGTGGTTGCAGGAATTTCGCGGCAACGATTACTCCATCATGGGCCATTATACGGTGCACATAGAGACCCTGCCGCTGCTTGATCCCCTCACGGAGAACAGTCAGGGCACACGCATACGCGTACATTTCCTTGGCCCCACCCTTCCGCCCGGCACCACCAGGGAACACCCGTACAAGGACATCCTGCTACTGGCCGACGGCATGCCGTTGAATTTCAATTTTTTCGGCGTCCCCAGTGAAATTATCGACCGGGTTATGATGCAGTTGATGCAGATGTGCGTGCTGGGCGCGACGCAACCCCGCGGCGCCACGCCGCCGCCGGCCGACCTGTACGTCCTTGACTATACCATTGATGAAGCCGGAAATCCCATCACGGGAAGAACGCTTCCCTGAACCAAAGAAAGGAGCAAACCGCCATGAGATGCAGGTTATGGATAGCAATACCGACCGCTGTTCTGTTTTTGACCATATCCCCCCTGGGACTCGCCACCGAAAAGTCATGCGGGGAACATCCCCCGAAGAAGGAGGCAATCATCGCGGCCTTGAACCTGGTCCCCTTTGATGACGGTGCCTGTGCCGGATACTACAAGGAAATGTACGCCTGTGAGATTCGCGCGGACCATGAAAAGCGCCGCCCGGCCGCCTCCCTCATCTATTACCTGATGCCCGGGGGCCTCTTCGATCCCTGGCACAAGCTCGCCTCCGATGAAATCCTTGTCTACCACGCCGGCGCCCCCATGCAACAACTGCTCATCTACCCCGACGGATCGTTTAAGGAAATCGTCCTGGGACCGGATCCGACCAAAGGGCACGCCCCGCAAATCATCATCCCGGCCCATACCTGGATGGGCTTCCGCATCCTGGATGACACCCCCGAAGCCTGGGGCCTCTATGGCGTATTTTGCGCCCCCGGATGGCATTTCGACGATATCACCATGAGCACCGGCCCTCAACTCGGCGAACAATTCCCCGACACCATCGAGCCCATGAAACGGCTGCGCATGTACGAATGAGACGGCATGTACCCGTGCCCCGTCTACCCCAAAGAACCTGCGACGCCCCGGGGCTCTATGGTCACCGCCCTCCGAATCCCTGGTGTCACGTTACATGCCATGCGCTATTCCGGATATCCTCACCACCACTGCAGGGTTTGGTCACGCTGGGCGATAAGTTCTTCGAGGCGGCGCTGGATGATACGGTCCTTGGCGGCCTTGCGTTTTTCGAGCATGGCTTCGATTTCGGTGAGTTCTCCGCGCAGCATATCGGCATGCCGCTGGTTTTCGGCGAGGTGCAGGTCAAAGACCATGAGCAGCTTGCCGTGGAGTTCACTGGTCAACTCCTGTTTGCGCGCGGGGTCGTCCGCAGCCACGATACGATCGGCCAATTCGCCGCACTGATACTCCATGCGGTGGGCCTCCAGCATATTTTCCGCCGCCTGCGGGTTTTGTTGTTTGACTTCATAGTAACGCCGGATACCGTCCGTCATGCCCTTCATACGCTCCGCATATTCCACGGGGTTGATGGCCGCAAGCGCGCGCAGGTCCTCCGCCTGTCGGGGAAGGTTCTGTTCGAGGAAGGCATACATCTCCTCTTCGCTGATTTCCCGCTCCCAGATAGTTTCCTGCGCGGACGCGGCGGCCACGCAGATTGCGATCAGCAGGGTCCACATAATACGTTTCATGATCACGCTCCTTCTTTTGACGTTGTGCCTAACGAGGCCCGGAACAAGCGGGTCCGGGTCCTGAGTTCCGAGAGGCGGGAAGGGCCTTCAAAGCGGTCCTTCACGCCATGTGAAATTGTTGAAAAGGCCTGGTACTGCCCGACACGAAGCAAGGCCACCTCGTGTTCCAGGCGCCGGATACGCTCGTGCAGCGCCTTTTCTTCTTGCTCGCCGGGGGTCAGGCCCAGCGCCAGGATACGGGGCCGGACGGTCGGCGGCGGGACGGGTTGCGAAATTTCATTTCTGACGGAGGAAAGGGCCTGAAGGGACCAGAGCAGGCTGAGGCCGAGCACACAGATCAGTCCGGCCGCCACCCCCAGGAGGGTGCGGTCATTCCATATAAACCGGTATTCACCGCCCTTGAACGCGGCGGTCACCGCATCCCCCGCAAAGTCGCGCGGGCTGCGCGGAGTGGGCAGGTCGCTGATACGCGAAGCCATGGCGCGCAGCTCGTTCATCCGGGCGCAGCACGCGGGACAGTCCACCAGATGCGCCTGTATGCGCTCCACTTCGGCTTCGGTACATTCTCCGCTCCAGAACAGGAGCAATTGGTCGTGATCACATGGTGTTTTCATGGGGCATCTCCCGACATCAATGTTTTCAAGCGATGCACAGCGGTACGCATCCGGCTCAAGGCGGTGTTCAGCGGACAATGAAGGAGTTTGGCGATTTCGCGAAAGGAAAGCTCTCCCTTGACCCGCAACAGGAGCACCTGTCGTTCCTGTTCAGGCAACGCGCCGATGGCCTTGTACAGCCGCCCCCGCTCCTCGCGCGTGTTCATATCCTCATCCGGAGGACGCCAGGCGGTATCTGGAAGAGCCCTAACGGCATCCTCATCGGCATCTGAAAGCAACGAAACAAACCCCTTGCGTTTGCGCAGCACGCGCGATCCCTGATGCCGGGCAATACCAAATAGCCAGCTTTTGAACTGTCCACGGTCCTCATACCGGGGCAATCCACGCAACGCAGCGACAAATGTTTCCTGCGTGGCGTCCTGCGCCTCCTGAAAATCGCGCAACATCAGGTACAGATAGCCCAGAACCCGGTCCTGGTATTTGCGCAATACTTTTTCCGCGGCCATTTCGTTTCCCGCTTTCGCCTGTTTAATCAGTTGTGAATCTGCATCCATGGTTGTCTCATACAAGCTATATGCCGACACGACGAACAGATATTGCCGGAAATCTTCCTTTTTTAATCATTACACTGCCGCATGCGACATTCTACAAGGCTTTTTGTCTTAAGGCATTTTCAGGACATTTCAAACTTATCTGTAAACATATTTGATCAACAGCGAAAAAATCTGTATTGTTAATCTTTGAGCGTAAACCGAGGTGCGCACTGAAGTGTATATGTGCCATGAAATGTAGAGGTTGAGGAAAAAAACATGTTCAATACGTTGATTCTGTCACTGGCGACTGACGAAGAATTGCTTGAACATTATTTTGACGTCAATTCCTCCGTTCGTGAGCGTATTATCACCCACCTGCAAAAGAGTTGCCGCGCCAAGATTGAGGATATCATCCTGAAGCCCTGTGCGTTCAAGATGTCGCAAATCCGGCGGATTTTTGCCGCCCTGGACGGCGGACCGGATAGCTTTAACGACTGGATAACCACCAAGCGGAGCATCGCTTACAGCCATGAAAGATATGCCCGTAAACTCGTCAAGGAGGGCGGCCCGGATTACACGGCATTTATGGACTGGGTGCGCGAGCTGAACACCTACCGGGCGCGGGCGCTGCTGGACATGCTTGAACCATCCACCACCAGCGTGCGGCAACTGATGCCCCCGGAGGCCGAGGTCGGCGAGCGGGAAACCGTTATTAATCAATTGAAGCAGCATGACTGGATCACCCCTGAGCCCCCCTACCATTACATGAGGGAGTACGAAGACATCGACAAGGCGCGGCCCTTTGAGGTCAATTTTCCGTTGAAAGTCGAACCGGACCCGGAAGACGACAAGAAAAAACTCCTGCACTATGTCGGCGTCTACCTGCTTTCGCCCGGGGAATTCGGCGTCTGGAAAGACTGCATCCAGCAATAAATACCCGTGTGTTCCTCTCCGGGGGTTCGCTGATCCTAATCGCACTCGTTAACTCGCCGATCGTGACAACAGGGATTCGGAGGGCGGTGACCATAGAGCCCCGGGGCACCGCAGGTTCTTTGGGGAAGAGTGGGAACAGGTACAGGCCGGCTCGATAGGAATCTCCCTCCAGGATTACATGTTGTGCGGTAAAATCTGGGGAGCCCAGGACACGCATTATATTGTTGTCACTCCATAAATTTATACAGATCGGGGAACGATGGGCGTAAAAGTCAGTTTGACGGGCTATGGCGTGCCATTTTGCTTATTTGTGGCAGGTGGAAGACGTTTTTGGGCGGGAAATGGGCATACCCCTCCCTACTGTGCCATTTTTTTGATGGGTATTTATGCATATTTTTTATTGACTACTTCGTGATTTTTGATGCATTATTTGCATTAATGATGTAATAAAGGAAGCATTTATGACGACTGTAAGTCGATTTTTGAAGGATCCAGGTACAAGTTTTTTCTTATTTGGGCCACGAGGAACCGGTAAATCGACCTGGCTGCGACAGCAGTTCCCGGATGCATTGTGGCTGGATCTCCTCGACCGCGAAACGTACCGAATATATGCGGCAAAACCTGAGCGCTTATCAGAAGTGGTTATGGCTAATCCAGAAAAGCAAAATATTGTACTGGATGAAGTTCAGAAAATACCGGAATTGCTGGATACGGTTCACTATTTGATGGAAAAACTGCCCGACCGACGATTCATTCTAACAGGATCCAGTGCACGCAAGCTGAAGCGATCTGGTGTTGATTTGCTGGCGGGTCGAGCTGCGAATCTGTCCATGCATCCTTTTATGGCCGCTGAGTTGCGTGCGGAATTTTCATTAGACGATGCATTACAACTGGGACTTATTCCCGTTGTCTATTCTTCAAAGAATAAAGTTAAATCACTAAATGCTTACGCTGGTTTATATATCGAGCAAGAGGTGAAAGCAGAATCATTGGTTCGTGACGTTGGTTCATTTGCCCGTTTTCTGGAAGCTATTTCTTTTTCACATGCGTCCGTGTTGAATGTTTCCAGCGTAGCACGCGAGTGCCAGGTGAACAGAAATACAGTACAGGGTTATCTAGAGGTTCTTGAAGACCTTCTGCTTGGATTTCAGATTCCCGTTTTTTCAAAACACGCCAAGCGTCACCTGGTTCAACACACGAAATTCTACTTTTTCGATGTGGGAGTCTTTCGCTCTATTCGCCCATCTGGACCGCTGGATAGACCTGAAGAACTGGCAGGCGCAGCCCTTGAAGGTCTTATTGCACAACATTTACAGGCCTGGATCGCATATAATCATGAAGAGTCTACTCTCTTTTTCTGGCGCACAAAGTCAGGGAATGAAGTGGATTTTGTTGTCTATGGGCCCAGGGCCTTTCTGGCGATAGAAATCAAGAATTCAAGGAATGTGCATCGCTGTGATGTGCGGCCACTGCGAACATTTAAACAAGACTATGAACAAGCACAAACCTGCCTTGTATACCGAGGAAAAGAACGCATGTTAGTTGATGGCGTGATGTGTATCCCGTGCGAAGAATTTCTTGCCGGGATACATCCTGCAAATGAGTTAACCCTATCAGCGATACTTCAATAAGTACTGGTACAGCGAATTGAACACTTCCATTTGCAAAAACAGCCTCTGGCACATTCAAATCGCAGCTATCGCACAACCCCTTCGTTGCACTATAACCGCGACGTTTATGTCAACCCGCAAACGCCGCCAGGAAAGAAGGTGTCAAGTCAACTTCCACGAGGTAAGGAGTTCTGAATTTTTTTACTGAGACTCTTTTATCACCGGCAACCTTAAGAGAAGATGAAGATGA
>RZZM01000506.1 GCA_009929845.1 Spartobacteria bacterium | reverse complement strand
GGAGTATGGCGCATGCGGGGGCGCAGATGAGCTATTCGGGGTCGCTGGCGGAGAACAATAACAATCTCTGGGGCTACTGCACGGGGGCGTCGTGGGACGATGGCGTTGACTGGGCGCGCAACGGGCTGCGCACGAGTTTGAACAATCCCCGGCTGGATACCGTGGGCATCGCCTATCATCACAGCCTGATGCCACTCACCTGCAAGGAATCGATGATCATGCAGATTCGTCTGCACAAAGAACAATTCATGGAATTGTGGGATACCTCTTCCTACTCCAAAGGCTTTTGGCCCCCGGAATGCGCGTTTGCGAATAACATGATTCCCGCGCTGGTAGAGGAAGGCCTCGAGTGGGTGATCGTCGACAACGGCCACCTGTTTCGCGCCGTCCCTGATTTTCCCTGGTCAGACGCCAGTTCGTGCCGCCCGAATCCGGCGGATGTAATCAACCCGTCGTCCTCCGCGCTGGGCAGCCAGTGGGTACAGCTCCAGAATGTGTGGGCCCCGACGCCAGTGCTGGCGCCCTGGTCCTATCAGCCGCATTACGTGCAGTATGTCGATCCGGACAGTGGCGCCGTCCAGAAAATTGTGGCGGTACCGGCGGGACGTTATGAAGGCAACGAAAACGGGCGCGGCGGCTATGGCGCGTTCAAACCTGAAAACGTCTGGGGGACGCATGTATCGAGCGTGAACACGGATGCCAGTCATCCGATGCTTTTATTGTGTCACAGTGACGGCGACAACTACGGCATGAAGAACTCCGACGCGTGGCATGGCCAGCACCAGGCGTTCCTGGACATGTGCCAGGGGAACGGCGATTTTGAACACACCTCCGTCCAGGACTACCTGGACATGTACCCGCCGGACATCAACGATGTCATCCATGTGGAGCCGGGCTCCTGGATCGGGATTGACGGAGGCACCCCGTATTTTGAAAAGTGGCTGTCCTCGACCTATGTCGATGGCGAATGTCCTGACCGCTGGTCCTGGTCGGTGCTGGTCGCCGCGCAGAACCACGTCCTGCTGGCGGACGCCCTGGAAAACAGTTACCTGGCGCCGGGGTCCCCGATGGACGACGTGGAATGGGGGCTCAACAACGACACCGCCCGCGCGTGGCACTATTACCTGAGCGCGGAGACCTCCTGCTACTGGTACTGGGATATGGACCGCGCCAATCCCTGGGATGGCAACGTGACGCGCGCCTGCAACATGGCCATCAGCGAGGCCAACAACGTCATTGGGCGGCACAGCGGCACGGACGCCAAAGGCCCCAGCATCTTTCCGCCGCAGCGCGATCCCTACAATCCGGGCGGCTACATGTGGAACGAGCCGGAACCCGCGTCCTCCGATTTTGAAGTGTGGAGTTTCGTGTTTGATGTCAACGGACTGAGCCGTGTGACGCTCAACTGGCGCGTGGACAACGACGGGGTCAATCCGCTTAATTCCACGCAGAACGAGACCTACGCGGGCGGTTCGGAAGTGGGCGTCTGGAATACTGAAACCATGTCCGCCTCGTGGGACCCGACCGTCAAAGGCCCGGACAACATCGTCCCCAGCCCCAGCGCGCGCGCCCAGAAGTATGCCGCCACGATCAGTGGACAGAGCCAGGTCTTGCTTGATTACTTTATCGAGGCGGTGGACACCTACAACAACACGACCCGCAGCGATATCGTGCATTGCTATGTGGGCGTCTACAACGCCACCAATGCTGTGCCGGTTTCCTTCACGCCCACCCTTCCGGAAGATTGTGACGACCTGGTGACCATCTACAATTCCGATTCCAGGAGCCTCGCCGGCGCCGACCCGGTGACCCTGATCATCAGTTTCGACAACTGGGCGAGCAGCAACAGCTATACCATGTCCGGCACGGTCGGCGCCCTCTGGCGCTACACCAACGCCATCCCCGGCGGGACCACCTCCGCGCGCGTGAAATTCCATTCCGGCGCCACCTATGATGACAACGGGGGCGACGGCTGGAACGTGAGCGTTTCCGCTTGCGCCGTGCCGCCTTCAGCAACCTTCAATCCCGCCCAGCCCGACGGATGCAACCCGATTCTCATTTCCTACGACCCGGGCGACGGCGTGTTGTCCTCGGCCTCACCGGTTTACATCCACGTCGGCTACAACGACTGGCAGGGCGTGCTCACCCCCAACCCCGCCATGAGCAACAACGCCGGAACATGGCAGTACCTGTACACCCCGCCCGCCGGCGCCTATGAACTTAATTGCTGTTTCAACGACGGCGCCTCGACCTGGGAAAACAACAACGGCGCGGACTATGGGGTCACCATAACCAACTGTGTATCCAGCAACGCCGCCGTGGTGTTCTGGCCGGGATCGCCGACCGATTGCGACGGCAATACCTTCCGGACCACCTACAATCCCGCCGGACGCCCGCTCGAAGGCGAGGGCTCGGTCTACATCGACACGATGTTCGACGGCTCCAACTGGAACCGGCACGCCATGACGGCGACCAACAGCAACTGGGTCTACACGGACAGCATCCCTTCGGGCGCTTCAGATGTGTATGTGCAGTTTGTCAACGCCCTGAGCAGTCCGAGCCTTACCGACGACAACGCGGGCGCCTACTGGTCGGTTGCCGTATCAGCGTGCAGCACCTCCGGGCCCGCGAGCGTGGAGTTCAATCCATCGGCGCCGACCGGGTGTGATGATGTGCTGATTATTTACAAACCCAATGAAGGCGCGCTCAAGAATGCCTCGCAGGTCTACATCCATGTCGGCCACGACAATTGGCAGGATGTGGTCACGCCCAGTCCGGCTATGTCCTATAACAACGGCCACTGGGAGTACACCTATTCCCTGGTCGCCGGCACCTATGAAATCAACTGCTGTTTCAACGACGGCGACACCATCTGGGACAACAACAACGG
>RZZM01000505.1 GCA_009929845.1 Spartobacteria bacterium | reverse complement strand
CGCCGGGCCTTTTCAACCAGCGGATGCCCCACGAATTCCACACGCAGGCCGGTGTCGGAAAAAATTTCAACTTCAAAGGGAAAGATCACCAGCAGCAAGTCCAGGATCTCGGCCATCTGGTATTTGCGCGACTGATGCCAGGCCCAAATCTGCGGACACACGTAATAACAGATTTTAGGTCCCGTGCGGTGGAGCCGTTTGGACAGGCGCAGATTAAAGCCGGGATAATCGACCAGCAGCACGGCGTCCGGCTTGCGAACCGCCGCTTGTCGGCACATGTCATGCAACACCCGGCGGAAAAATCCATAGCGTTTCAGGACTTCGGTCAATCCCAGCACAGCCATATCGCGCACATCGTAGAGAAGCTCCACGCCGCACGCCCGCAACTCCTCGCCGCCAATCCCCCAGAAGCGCAACGTGGGGTCCCGGCGCTGAAGCGCGCGAACCACCTTGGCCGCGTGCATGTCCCCGGAGACCTCGCCCGCCACCACCAGGATCTGGCGCGATCTCACGGCAGGCGGATGGCCGGGCGCGTCGGGGTCACTCATGAAGCCCCCTTCTGGATCGAATGCAAAATCGACACGGCCAGCTTCAGGGCCTCCGCCGCGTGCTCGCCGCTGACCTTGGGGTCGTCATGGCGCGCCACGCACTGCGCGAAGGAGCGCAGCTCCAGCGCGAGCGGTTCGCCTTTTTCAATCGGCACCTCCTCGCGGTTGATCTGCATCCCCTGTTTCCGATACACCTCCCCGCTCTGGTCCTGGTAGTCCAGCGAAATATACGCGTCGTCCAGGAACACGCGAATCTTGCGCATGCGCTCCGGACTGATGCGACTGGCGGTGACATTGGCCACGCACCCATTTTCAAAAAGCAGGCGCACATTGGCGATGTCTTCACTCGGGCTCAACACCGGAACGCCTACGGCCCGAATATCTTTTATCGGCGAACGCACCAGGTGCAGGATCACTTCCAGATCATGGATCATCAGGTCCAGCACTACGCTGACCTCCGTGCCCCGGGGGTGCAATCCCTCGCGCGGCGGCGGATAGGGCGCAAGCCGATGGGCCTCGATAAACCGCGGACGTTCCGTCACCTGTTCCAGGAATCCCAGCACCGGATTAAACCGCTCCACATGCCCGACCTGCAGTATGGTCCCCTGCCCCTGCGCCAACGCCACCAGCGCCTCCGCCTCGGCCGTGGTGGCCGCAATCGGTTTTTCCACCAGCAGGTGCAACCCGGCCTCGATCAGCGCCCCCGCCACCTCGCGGTGCAGATGAGTCGGCACCACCACGCTGGCCGCGTCCACCTCCGCCGCCAACCGCTCCATGGAGTCATAGGCGGTCGTGCCATGCATCGACGCCACCTCCGCGGCCCGTGCCGGGTCCGCATCGAACACCCCCACCAACGCCGTCTCCTCGAGTTCCGAATAAATCCGGGCGTGATGCACCCCCAGACTACCCACGCCAAACACACCGACCTTCACCTTACCTGTCATCATCTGTACCGCTCTCTCTTTCACAGCTAACCGCTATCAAACACACCCCCATTCGTTCCGCTTCCTCCACCACCCGCTCCTTTTCCAGTAAAATAGTCCGTTCCGCCTCCAGGGCCAGCACCCCCACGCGGGCCTTTCTGAGCGACTTCATGGTGCGCATCCCCACCACCGGAATATCAAAACGCATATCATGGCCCTGGCTGGCCACCTTCACCACCACCGCGCCCTTGCCCCCCAGCCGCCCCGCGCGCAATATCGTCTCATCGGTTCCCTCGAAGGCCTCCACCGCGAGAATGGTCCCCTGCTTCACCACCACCGTCTGCCCGATATTCAATCCGCTGGTGATCTTGGACACCTTCAACCCCAGCTCAATATCGCGCCACTGCTGTTCATCCGGCTCATGCCCCGCGAGCTGTCCGGGCCGCGGCATGCACGACTCCATGAACAGGTACGCCGGCAGCAACTCGACGCCCACCGACTTCAGCTCATCCCCCACCGCGCCGAAAATCGTGTCCGCGTTACGCACCTTGAGCCCGCCCAGCAGGGCCAGCATCCGGCGGTCCATGCGCACATTAAACAGGTGCGTCGGCGTAATCTGACCCGCCATGACCACACAAGTTACCCCGCTCTTTGCGAACGCCTCCAGCAACGCCCCGAGCTTTCCCAGATGAAGCCAGCAGACCTCGTCGGCCACCTTTTCAATAATCGGGTCCGTCTCGCGCTTGAACGCCACCGCGAAAATCCGCCGCACCCCCTGCTCGCGCGCCGACTCCGCCAGAAGACGCGGATACACGCCCCTGCCCGCAATAATGCCCAGTGCTTCCGGTACTTCTCTCATCTGTTTCTTTCTTTCGCGTCAACCATCCAACAACCTTAAAACGCCACAGCCTAAACCACCCGGCCCCAACTTTGAAGAAGGAACTTCACAAAAAAAGCGACACCTGAAACCCGGAAACGCCTAGATCGGGCGCGGATTGTGTCTATCCCTATCGATTTTTAAATCGACCTTCAGCGGTGGCCATGCCACCCTTGGCCCGTTACATTGAGCGTGGAGCCGGGTGACCGGTTTTGCAGGGAAAGAGAGAAGAAAGGACCCCCTCCATCACGCACATCGGTCCTATGGCGCAGGATTTCTATACGGCTTTTGCCGTAGGCGACGATGACCATTACATTACCACCAGTGACGCCGACGGGGTGGCCCTGGCCGCCATTCAGGGACTCTATGAGATCATTCGCAAGAAAGATGCAGAGATTACCACGTTGCGCAACGAAAAGGCCAGTGAGATCGCGGCCCTTCAATCGCGTCTGGCTGCGCTTGAGGCGCTAAAAAAAAGCATTCAGGTCGGCTGAACAGGCTTATTGCATATCACTTCCGCCAGTCTGCCCGCGGGATTGACATACGG
>RZZM01000116.1 GCA_009929845.1 Spartobacteria bacterium | reverse complement strand
CGGTGGGAAATGCCGAAAAAATGGCGAAAAAGGTCTTTTGGGGCATTGAAGAGCCCATTTTTGGTCATTTTCCGGCTCATAAAGGCCGTTTGGTATGTTCTTATCCGCGTTCATCTGCGTTCATCCGTGGCTAACAAAATGGGTTATTGAGAAGATACATTTTTCGGTCCAAAATGCCATTTTGAGGCTGTTTGAGGCTGGAAAATATGATTTTGTCATCAAAAAGAGCTTCCAAGGCCCTAATTTTTCCGTAAAACAGGCGTTATTCCTTGCCCTGCAATGAATTGCCTTGGTCCGACCAGATCGGTCTGGGTGATTTTTCCAATGATTGGAAACTTTCAAATTTTTTGATGTAAGATTTCCCCTCCGTGTTCGTTTCTTTTTGTGACAGGTAATGACGGCAGAATGGACGATGGCAATGGATGAAAGGAGCAGGTGGATCATGAAGAGAAAAACGAACCGGGAAACATTGAAGATGAATGAAATGGTCAGGGAGATACAACGTATTGCGGTGTATTTGGGCGGGGGGCAGATGGATGATGAAGCGCTGGTAAGGGCCACATTGTCCTATCCGCCTGCGCGGACACTGGCTATTGATGTGATTCCGTATGCGGAGCATGAATTGCGTGACCCCGAGCCGATACCGGAAACGTTCGAAGTGGATTTGGATGGCGTTCATTTTTCGTCCCGTATGTTGTTCAAGGATACGTTGCTTGAGGATGTTGATGATGAGGTCCCGGATGAAAAGGTGTTTATGGATACGGAACAATTCGTTCGGAAACTTTTTATGTGCACGCCCAGCCGTATGTGGTATCGGCATTCCATCGCCTCTTCGTATGGTGACCTGCGGGATAAACTGCGGCGGGCGGCGCACGTCTGCGGGCGCAAACTGCCCGCGCAGCGCGAGGCTGTCCGCCGGATTTGCTCCATTATCGAAGAACGCGGCGCGCGCCATTTTTCCGGTGACGCGAAACAAAAACCCGGACCCATTTTCCTGTTTGGGCTGCCGGGTCACGGGACGACCACCATGCTCAAGACCCTGGCCGAGGAGCTGGGATGCCGGTTTTTGGTGATCGAGGACCAGATATCGTCGTGCGGGGCCCTGATCAGTGAGCTGGAGGACAATCCGCCGACGTTGATTGAGGTGGAGGGGTTCCCGTCCTCCACGCCGGGCGGGGCGGTGTACAGTCTGCTCTCGTTTTGCGCGCACGGTCACGCGGCGCACGAAACGTATGATTCCTCGGAGCCGTTCTCACATTCCAACTCGGAGGACCTGGCCCGGTGGATGAACAATACGCTGGTGTTTGTTCACGTCTTGCCGCCGTTGGGCGTGTCGGACCCCGCGGCGTATACCGCCGAGGAAATGGTCGTCCTGCTGCGTAATGCTCAACAGGAGGCCCTTGAGCGGTGTGTGATTATGCGGGAAACACCCCCGGTCTTCTGGGATCTCATTAAAAACCACAATTCGGTGGTGATGGCGCTGACTTCCTGCCGACACATGACGCATCGGCTGTACCGGGAATTCCGTTGTGAGTTACGATTCCTGCACAAGCACCTGGAGGGAGTGGAGCTGACCATTGACTCGGTGCTCAAGCTCTGCGCTGTGCTCATTCTCGGCCGGGGCTATCCGACCCCACGTGACCTGGATGGCGCCGCCCGCCGGCTGTTGTTCGAGATTGTGGATTTGGTCAGCGCGGCGCCCGGTGCGCAACGCGCCTTCCGGGTGGTGGTCGAAAAAACCAACGGGGATTTGCCGGCGGTGCTGGCGCGCCCCACCTGGCCGCTGAAGCGTTGGTTCAGCGCGCTGGAGGCCCAGGCCCGGCAGCAAAGTTACAGCGGGCATCGCCTGACGTATAAGTTGCGCCTTGACCGGGAATGCGGGACGGTGACGCTGTGCGACCTGGCCATGCGCGCGCCCAAGGCGGTGGATGGCGGCGCGTTTATGGTGACACGCCCGAAGGTGCGTTTCGCGGATGTGGTGGGGCTGGATGATGCCAAAGAACGCATGGAAACCCTGGTGCGGTACCTGCGTAATCCCGAAAGTTTTCGTGCGCTGGATGTCGTTCCCGCCCGTCGCATCCTGCTGGTCGGACCGCCGGGTAGCGGAAAGACCATGTTGGCCCAGGCCTTTGCGGGGGAAACGGGATTACCGTTCTTCTCAGTGTCGGCCTCCGAAATCACGAGCCAGAAATACGCGGGATGGGGCGGGATGCGCCTTCGTGAACTCTTTGTCGCCGCGCGTGTTTATCGTCCTTCCATTATCTTTGTGGATGAACTGGATGCCTTTGGTCGTCGCGATGGCATGGGGGAAAGCGAGGCAGGCTTGGATGCGAAGAGCATCCTCAACACCTTGCTGGTGGAGCTGGACGGCGTGGGTAGCGCGGAGGATATCATTGTCATCGGGGCCACGAACCGCCCCGACGATCTGGATATCGCGTTGACCCGTCCCCGCCGCTTCGGGACGCGCGTGGAATGCGAGCCCCTCAAGGCGATTCACCGTTCGCAGCTTGTCCGGCGTTGCCTGTCGCCGCGTATCTGTGGCGACGAGTATGAGGCCCTCGTCGAGTACATCACCCTGCGCACCGCGGGGCCTTTTTCGCCCGCGGAGATTGAGGAGATGGTCAGCGAAGCCAAGCTGGCGGCCGAACGCGCCGGGCTCCGCGCGCTGAACAGGGACGTGGTGGCGCAGGCGCTGGACTGCATGCTGCTGGGCAAGAAGTTCCGTGAACTGAGTCCGGACTACCGCGCCTCCGTGGCGCGTCACGAGGCCGGCCACGCGGTCTGCCTGCGCGCGCTGCTGCCGCATCAGCGTATCGAGCGCCTGACGATTGGCCTGCGTTTGGACACGGCGGGGTTGACGTTGCTGGCGCGTGATGAGGAACAGGTGAAGAACTTGACGCGCGATGAGGTGCTCTGCATGATTGTGGTGTTCCTTGCCGGCGCCCTTTCCGAACAGGCGTTGAAAGGGCATTGGGATGTAGGAACGGGGTTTGACCTGGACAAGGCGACGACGCTCGCTTCGCAGGCGGTCGCCGACCTGGGGGTCGGGCTGGGCATTCGTGGCGCGGCGCTTCGCTACATGACACAGAAGGGCGATCCCTGGCCGGTGGAATACCAGCACACGGTCAGCCTGGTGCTGGAGCGTTGTTTCCTGGCCGCCCAGGAGGTCGTGGGCGCCCTGGAGGCGCCCATTGCCCGCCTGGCAGAAGAACTCGAAAAGAAGGAGGACCTGGGCCATGAAGAGGTGGACGCGATTATCGGTCCGCTGGAATGTATGCGCGACAAGGTCGTTACGCGTATTCTTTCGTATAACGAAGCCGTGCACATCCTGGGTGGGGAATTTGCATGCGCATAAAACTGGCGGCCTTTGTCCTGTTGACCGGGGGTACCTGGTGGCTGGCAGGCTGGGAGGTATGCCTGGCCTGCCTGGTGGCCGTTTCCATCCATGAAGCGGGACACTGGGGCTATGCGATGCTCTTCGGCAGGCGCGCGGGGTTGCGCGCCTCCGTCTTTGTGTCGCCGGTGGTTGGCTATGTGTCGCTTGGAGAAGAGTCGATGCGCGCCTACTGCCGGCGGCATGGCCTGGCCTTCGATGAGGACGACTACCTGCCGGGGCTGGTATTCGGACCCTTCTGGGAAGGCGGTTTTTTCCTGGCCGGAAGTGTGCCCAACGCGCTCCTGGCCTGGGGGTTGACCTGGTATGGCGCGCACCTGCCGATGGAAACATGCGGATTGGAATGGTGGCTCTATGCGCTGTGGTGGATCAATCTCTTCACCCTGCTGGTCAATCTGCTGGTGCTTGTCCCCATGCTCGATGGCGGCAGACTCGTTCTCCTCCTTTTTGTCTCGCATCCGCGGCGCCGCCGTTATGCGATCCAGATCGCGCTGCTCCTGCCGGGGATGGCGTTCCTTTTATGGTTCGACTGGTTTTGCTTTATCCTGGTGGCCCTCGCGGGCGCGTATCTTTTCACTGTGCCCTTTGAGGTGGCCATACCGACCCGCCATGTTTTCGGTCTGCGGCGCCGATGTATCCTGGCGGCGGCATGGGCGCTACTCGCGGGATCGAGCCTGTATCTGTTTTCCCGCGGTTGAACCCCGGCCTTTTTCCGTTTTTTCCAACCCTTGGAAAAATGTGAGATATTTTTTCCAATCATTGGAAAAATTTGCGATACTTTTTCCAACCATTGGAAAAAATTTTGACGTTTTTTCCAATCATTGGAAACTTTTTACGCGATTTTTCCAATGATTGGAAAAATGGATTTTGAGAATAAGGCAGCAATGAAGGCAGGTAGCGAGCATGAAAAAGTATTTTATAACGGGCGGCGCGGGGTTTATCGGCGGGCACATGACGAATTATATCCTGGATAACACGGATGCGTCGGTGACGGTCTTCGATAATTTCAGCACGGGGCGTCGCTGGCACTTCGGGGAGCGGGTGAAGGACCCGCGCCTGGTGATTGTCGAGGCGGACGCGCAGGATGAAGCGGCGTTACTGGACGTGATGGCGGGGCATGACATGGTCTACCATTTCGCGGCCAATTCGGATATCGCCAGCGCGCAGGTGGACCCGACGGTGGATTTCCGCAACGGGACCATCCCGACCAACAACGTCCTCGAAGCCATGCGCAAGACCGGCGTGTCGCGCATGGCCTTTACCTCGGGGAGCGGGGTCTACGGCGAAGTGCCACAGCGTCCGATTCCGGAGGACTACGACCGGATGATTCCCGTCTCCACGTACGGGGCCTGCAAACTCGCCGGCGAATCGCTCATCAGCGCCTACAGTTTCATGTTCGATATGACGGGGACGGTGCTGCGTTTCGCCAACGTGGTCGGCCCGAACCAGACGCATGGCGTGGCGCATGATTTTATCATGCGGCTGCGCCGGGACCCCGCGCAGCTCAAGATTTTCGGCGATGGTACGCAGTGCAAGCCCTACATTTTCATCGACGATGTGATTGCCGCGTTCCGCATGATGGAGGAAAAGCAAACCGGCGGGTATGATGTGTTTAATGTCGGCACGCCCGATCACCTGACGGTGACGGAGATTGCGGATATCGTATGCGAACGCATGGGGCTCAAGGGGGTGGCCTACAACTATACCGGCGGCTCACGCGGGTGGAAGGCGGATGTGCCGTATTACCAGTTGAACACTGATAAGGTGCGTTCCTGGGGCTGGAACAACCGGCGCAATTCCAGGGAGGCTGTCGAGGCTTCAGTGGACGCCATGCTCGAGGCGGTCGCCTCAGGAAAATACGACGCCTAAATGCCCTTCCGCGGGCGGAAAATTTTTCCGCGTCATCAATAAAGTTGCATAAATACACGCAATTTATTGCATAGCAAGCAGTTATGCGTTAAGTGGTCTTCTGTATATTTTTTCTCCTCTGCTTCTATTCCGTGGCATCGGCTGTGCTTTAACCGGTCTGTGTTGAGATTGGCAGGTCAGAACACCTGCTGGAATAACGAACGGATTCACGGAAGAATCGATGATGAACAGAAACAACATAACGGTCCTGAAAGAAAAGGCGAAGCGGCAGGACCCGGTCGGCATGGACGCCGGCGGGAATGGTAACGAATAGATTCACGGAGGAAAGACCATGCAAGTATACAACAACATCCCAGCCTTCTCAGTGTGGAAGAACTATACGGCGAATGTAACCAGTCTGCGTAAGTCCATGTCCAAGTTGTCATCGGGCCTGCGCATTGTCAATGCCGGCGATGATCCGGCCGGGCTGGCCATGAGCGAACGACTGCGCACGCAGTACCGCAATTCGGCGGCCGCGGCGCAGAACGTGGAAAACAAGATCAACTACCTGCAGACGGCGGATGCCTGGTTGCAGAAGGTGCACGACATCCTCGGGCGCATGGCGGAACTTTCCGTGATGGCCAACGACGGCACCAAGAGCCAGATTGACCGCAATAACCTGCAAAAAGAATTTGAACAGATGCAGAAGGAAGTGCAGCGCATCACCAGCGGTGCCACCGCGGCGGCCAAGTTCAACGGCCTGTATCTCTTCCGCGGCGGCAGCGGCGTGCCCACGGTGACCGGCGACGGCGTGCAGCTTGGGTTCGGCGGTGTGCAGTTGCAGGTGGGGCCGGACAGCAACATGGTCTTCAAGGAAGATACCATTGATTTGCAATGCACAAATTTTGCCGCGATCGGCTCGTACAACTCCTACAGTTATGGCTCGATCAACATGACCTTGATGGGCTCCAGCATGCGGCAGGTGGACTGGGCCAGCCTGATCTGCTGCCAGCACCTGAGCGTCTCCGTACAGTCGGTGGCCCAGGGAGCGGTGGACAAACTCAACATCGGGATCGACTATGTCAGCTCAATCCGTTCCGTACTGGGCGCTGAGTTGAACCGCATGGAGCAGACGTTGAGCGGTTTGCGCAACTACGAGGAAAACATCCGCGCCACCGAAAGCCGGATTCGCGACGTGGACGTGGCCTTTGAGACCACCGCGTTCGCCAAGTACCAGATATTGACCCAGGTGGGTACCGCGATGTTGGCCCAGGCCAACGCGCTGCCGGGCGGTGTCATGCAGCTCATCGGCGGTTAATCCTCACGAATAGAAACTTCCC
This sequence comes from Spartobacteria bacterium, assembly GCA_009929845.1. GTDB lineage: Bacteria > Verrucomicrobiota > Kiritimatiellia > RZYC01 > RZYC01 > RZZM01. The sequence continues at coordinate 7,073 of RZZM01000116.1, read as the reverse complement.
TGGAGGCGCCAGGGTATGGAATTCAGCGCGGCCATCGGCCGCGCTGAATGCATTTATATAACGACAACATGTGAAAAAAAAGCGCGTTGTACAGCCTTCAGTCTGCCGCGTATAGCGCGCCTCGCCCACTCAAAAAAAAGTCGCGATCTGTTTTACAGGCTATACTTAAATACTGGGACTCTGACCCCTATTTACTCGGCGAGTCCGTGTTGGAAGGCGTAGTGGGTCAGTTCGGCGTTGGTGCGCAGTTTCATTTTTTGCAGGATGCGTTGGCGGTAGGTGCTGATGGTCTTGACACTGAGGGAGAGGTCGCCGGCGATTTCGGAGATGGTTTTGCCCGAGGCGATGAGGCGGAGGACCTCGTATTCGCGGTCGGAGAGGGCGTCGTGCAGGGGGCGGCCGCCGACATCGAGGTCATTGACGAGTTTTTCGGCCAGGGAGGGGCTGACGTATTTGCCGCCTTGCATGACTTTGTTGACGGCGTTGATGAGTTCTTCGGGTGCGGTTTCCTTGGTCATGTAGCCGGCGGCGCCGGCCTTGAGGGCGCGCACAGCGAACTGGTCTTCCGGGTGCATGCTCAAGATGAGCACGGGGGTGTCGGGGGTGTGGTGCTTGATATCCTTGAGGATGTCCAGGCCGCTGCGTCCGGGCAGGGTCACATCCAGCACCACCACGTCCCAGGGTTCGGCCCAGACCTTATCGAGCGCGGCCTGGCCGTTGTCCGCCTCCGCGTACTGGAGGTCCGGGAATTCGTCGCACAACATCTGGATCAGTCCGCGGCGTACCACGGCGTGGTCATCGACAATCAGTATTTTCATGGGATGTCCTCATCGGATGGTGGGGGTGCAAGGGGCGGCGCATCGGGCAGCGGGATACGGACCAGCACGGTAGCGCCCCGATTGGGTGTGCTCGTGATCTCCACTTCGCCGCCGAAGACGTGGGCGCGTTCGCGCATGCCGAGTACCCCGATGGCCTCGGGGCCGGTGATGTCTTCCTGACGCAGTCCGATTCCGTTGTCGCTTACTTGCAGATGGAGGGAGTGGTCGATTTTTTCGAGGGTGATGCGCACGGTGGTGGCCTGGGCATGGCGGGCGATATTGGTGAGGATTTCCTGAAAAATCCGGAAGATGGCGGTGGAGCGTTCGGGGTCCGGGAGGATGTTTTCCTGGAGGTTGAGGATGCAGCGGATGCCGGTGCGTTTTTTGAATTCTTCGGTTTGCCATTCCATGGCGCCGCTGAGGCCGACGGTGTCCAGGACCCCGGGGCGCAGTTCGGTGGATAATTCGCGCACCAGGCTGATGGTGCGGTCGATGTCGTTCTGCATTTCCCTGGTACGTTCCAGGATGCCGTCGGGCGTGCTCTTCGCGGACAACTTGCGTTGCAGCCAGGCGATGTCCATTTTAAGGCCGGTCAGGGCGGAGCCCAGTTCGTCGTGAATGGCGCGGGCGATATTGGTGCGTTCATCTTCGCGCACATTCTGGAGGCGGACGGAAAGGGCGCGCAGGGCCTCGCGTCCATTGTTCAGGGCGCTTTCTGTCTTTTGGTGTCCCGTGATTTCCTGTTCGAGATTGGTGTTGAGCTGCTGGAGCTGCGCGGTGCGCCGTTCCACCAGTTCCTCCAGTCGGTCGCGGTACTGGCGCAACTGCTCTTCGGATTTGATCTGTTCGCTGATGTCGCGGGAAAGTCCGAATATGGCTTTTTCATTGTTCCAGGTGCCCAGGGCGATCCGGGTTTCGGTGGGAATGATTTTTCCGCGCGAGGTTTGCAGGGGGAGAAAAAAACTGGTACGTTCTCCCTTCCTGATTTCCCGAAAGGCCTGCAGGGCCTCGTCGCGCCGACCGGGTGGATGGACCTGGGTGATATGCATGGAGGAGAGTTCCTCCGGGGTATATTCGAGGCGGGTTGGCACGACGGCATTCCAGTGGAGTATCCGGCCGGTGTCGGAAACAATCATCAGAAAATCGCCGATAGCGTCGAAGAGCAACTTGAAATTTTCCTGACTTTGCTGGAGGAGTCGCTCGGCGTTTTTACGTTGGGTGATGCATTCGGAGGTTTCGAGGATGCCGGCCATTTTCCCGGTGCTGTCGTGCACGGGGTAGGCCAGGATGCGCCAGAAGTTGCCGTCCGGGGTGGTGATTTCACTTTCTGCGGGTGTGTTGGTTTCGCGGGCCTTGACGACCGGGCATCCGGGGCAGGGAGTGTCGCGTCGTTGCCAGAGTTCGTAACAGTGTTTGCCGACCATGTCGGACATATTCAGACCGAGCGAGTCGGCGGCCGCGCGGTTGGCCCAGAGGATACGCAGGTCCTGGTCCTGAAAGGTGAGATTTTCGCGCAAGGCCTGCAAAAGGGCATCCTTTTCAATCGTGTAATTGAGCAGGGCTTCCTGGGTTTGGGATTCGCGGGTGATATCCATGAGGATAATCAGCAGGCCGATGATGGCATTATTTGCGTCGCGCAACGGATCAATCGCCATCATGGCCGGGAAATAGGCCCCGTCTTTTTTGCGCACATGGACATGGGTGGTCAAACCGTTGCCCTGCTCGAGTAATTCGCTGCGGACACGTCGGTAGTAGGCCTGGTCCTCTTCGCGCACGAACGAGATGGCGGGTTGTCCAATGACGTCCTCAGCGCGGAACCCCAGCAGGTGTTCCGTTCCCGGACTCACATGAAGGACCAGCGCTTCGGGTTCTGAAAGATCACAGACGATGAGCGCGCTGTGCTGCGCGCACTCTATGAGCCGTCCTGTAAATGAACCATTGATTGTGTTCACACCATGTACCTACGTTGTTTCACTGCGCCTATCTCGGGACTGTAATGAATTTCCCGGATTGCTGAAACCTTTTTTTCCGGTGTGCTCGTGGAAACTGCTCGGTAGGGAAAAAGTTGTCCCGCCTGCGCTCATCGGGGGAGGGGAGGGGGAGGGGGCGCGCAGGCGGGACGGTCAACCGCTTTCGCGGTCAATTCTAAGTGATCAGCAACCGGAGTACCTCTCGACATTTTCCCCGGCCCTGTTGCTTTAAAATCATAATGGAGGCGTTCCTACCCGCGCTGTTCGGGGGAGGGGGGGGGAAACACGGATAGAAACCGCCTCCAAATAAAATATGTTTTCTTATGATTCCGTGTCGGCTCATGCGATTTCCTCCATGGCTACGACCTCAGAATCTGCTGTTTTATGCCATAGTGTTTCGACGATGGCAAGCAATTCTTTTGATTTAAATGGTTTTTGTAAAAATCCTATGCATTCGTTATCGATCAGGCAGTTAAGACAGGACTCGTGGCCGAATTCGGAGATGACCACCACGGGGAGTTGTCGGGCAATAATGTTGATGGCATCCAGGACATAGCTTGATGTCTTTTTTAGGTTGGCCATATCATAGATCAGCATATCGTATTCGGCGGCGTCGGACACTTGGAAGCTCTGACCTTCGGGGAAGGTAATGACATCATAGTCTGCCACTTGCAGTACTATGGAAAGCGTGTTGCGCGTTTCCCTGTCATTTTCAACTATCAGTATCCGTTTCATAACTGCTCTCAGTTCCCTGCTTCTGTTCCTTTCGATGCCTACAATGTAACCCACCGTCAAAAAAAATGCATGTCAGCAAAATTCTTGTTATTTTGTAGGTGTTCGTCTTACAGGGGATAAGGGAGGTTACAGGCGGCGTCCGCGTCCGCTGTGGATACTGTCAGGGCCGAAGGTCGAGCGGATTTGGTCTACGGTTCGGCTCAGTTTCTCGGCGCGTTCGGGGGGGACGCCATCATGGAAAAGCAGCAACTGTTGCTCCACCTTGCGATGCAGTTGCGTGACCCCGAATCCGATCAGACGAACCGGCTTGGTCAGTTCGACCTTTCCGAAGAGTTCCATGGCGGCTTTGCGCAATTGGAAATCATCACAGCAGGGGGGATCAAGTTTCATCTGGCGGGTGATCGTTTCAAAGCCGGTCCAACGCACCTTGATGTGCGCCGTCGAGGCGTATTTTTCCACGCGCCGGAGGCGACGCCCTACATCATCGACCAGATCGCACAGGATGGCCTCGAGTTCCTCGCGGTCGGCGCAGTCTTCCATGAACGTGAATTCGCGCGAGATGCTTTGTTCCTCGACATTCATTTCGATCTCTCGCGCATCTTCGCCCATCGCCAGTTGTTTGAGGTGGTGGGCCGAATGACGACCGACCAGGGACGCGAGAGTGTCAAGGCGGACACGTTGAATGTCGCCAATGGTGACGATGCCGGCCTTGCTCAGATGCAGGCGGGTGACCTTGCCCACGCCCCATATCCGTTCGGCGGGGAGGGGCGCGAGAAAGGCCCTGATTTTGTCGGGTGTGCGAGGGACCACCGTCAAGCCGTCCGGCTTCTCCAGGTCGCTGGCCAGCTTGGCGAGAAACTTGTTGGAGGCCACACCCACGGAGGCGGTCAGTTGTGTTTCGGCCTGGATGGCCTCCTTGATTTGGCGTCCGATCTCGGGGCCTTCGCCAAAAAGGCGGATGGCCCCGGTGACATCAAGAAAGGCCTCGTCGATGGAAAGCGGCTCGATGAGCGGAGTGAATCGCTCCAGGATGCGCAGGATGGTTTCGGAGGCCTCTTTGTAGCGGGGCATATCGACCGGAAGAAAGACCGCGTGCGGACAGCGCTTCCCGGCCTCGACCGAGGGCATGGCCGAATGAATGCCGAAGGTACGCGCCTCATACGAAGCCGCAGATACAACCCCGCGCTGGTTGGGCGGCGAACCGACCACGACCGGCCTCCCGCGCAGTTCGGGATGATCGCGCTGTTCGACCGATGCGTAAAACGCATCCATATCCACATGTAGAAACACTCGGCTCATGCCGTATTCATGGCATAAAACAAATTGCACTGCAATCCCTGCCTGAAACAATGTGGGAAAAAGCTTACTTGCCGCGCGTATTGACAGGGAGGGGCTGTTTGTTTATTATGTCGGTACATACGCGAGGCGCTATGGAGAGAGGAGCATTGATATGAAGGCATGTTGTATTCGTATGTGGGTGGGGGTACTGCTGGCGGTTATGAGTGTGGTTCGTATGGCGGGGGCGCAGGGTGACCTGGCCCCATCGGGGCCGCCGGGGCCCGGAATGAAAACGTTGCAGCAGGTGGAGCCGCGCATTCCCATTGAAGGTCTGCCGGTGGCCATTACGCAACCGGGGTCCTATTACCTGATGGGCAACCTGACGCTGCCGGGCGGCATGGACGGGATTACCATCGATGCGGATGATGTGGTCCTGGATTTGAACGGGTACGCCCTGAATGGGGCCGGGGCCGGCGCTTCGGGGATTGTCATGACCAACAACCACAGCAACGTGGCCATACGCAACGGGATTGTGCGCAACTGGGGCGTGGGCATTGACCTTGGCATGTCGTACAATGCCATGTTCAGCGAACTGCAGTGCTTCAACAACTCGTTCGACGGGTTGGCCGCCGGCCCCTTCAGCGAGGTTCGGAATGTGCTCTCCAGCGGGAATGGCGGCATGGGGATTTTTCTGGCGCAGGGATGTCGTGTGCATGCATGCACGGCGCACGACAACAGCATCGGCATTTATGCGTCGGGCACAGGCAATGAAATTGTGGACTGTACGGCGCAGAAGAGCGGCACCATTGGAATTTATGCGGGTGTCGATGGCGCGGTGCGCCGCTGTCTGGTCCGGAATAACACAGGCCCGGGTATTGTCGCCGACGCGCAGAGCATCATCGAGAATAATCAATGCCTGTGGCAGACGAATGCCGCGGGTATCGTGGTTTCGGGGCCGGGGTCGCGCATTGTGAACAATGTGTCACAGCAGAATATGATTGGGTTGGAGGTCCTGGACGGCTACAACACGATCGCGGACAATATGGTGAGCGGCAATGTGACTAATTACGAACTGCATGCGCGCAACCAGATCAGCCTTGTGCTGGGCGAGTTGCCCGAGACCATTGCGTGGCCGGCGAAGGTCACGCTGGCGGGCAGCCTGTACCTTTCCAACGTGGCGGCCGGGATTACGATTGCCTCCGACAACGTCACGATTGATTTGGGCGGCCACGCGCTGGTAGGCGGCTCCAGCACGCTGGACGGCATCACCGTGGCCGGCAATTACAAGAATATTACGGTTCGTAACGGCACGGTGGAGCAATGGGGACAGAGCGGGGTCAATCTCTCCGGCGGTCGATCAATCCGTGTGGAGAACATTACGGCCACCACCAACGGGCAGTATGGCATCTGGACCGGAAGGAACAGTGTGCTGCGAGATTGTGTGGCCTGCTTTAATGGTGATACCGGCATTTCAGCCGGCTACGCCAGCGCCATTACAGACTGCGCAAGCGAGGGCAACGGGGGCGTGGGCATTATTGGCGCCCAGGGCAGCGTGATCCAGCAGTGTGTGGCGAGCGGCAATACGGGCATCGGGCTGTATACGGACAGCGGCGTTATTCGGGGTTCCTCGTCGTGGCAGAACGGGGCGGACGGCATTAGTGTCTCCGTCGGCGGCATCGCGGCCGACTGTTCGGCCACTATGAATGGCGGTAATGGCATCAGTGCGACTTTGGGCGGAAATGTGATCCGCGATTGTTCAGTCTCCGGGAACGGCGGAGATGGTGTTTACAGCGATTATGCTTCCATGATTCACCATTCAGTGATCAGTGTAAATGCGTCGAACGGCATTACGATGTCTTTCGCCGGCTCCGTGCATGAGTGCTTTATCAGGAACAATTCGGGCTGCGGCATTGTTTCCGAGTATGACGGGCTGATCAGCGACTGCGAGGTGTACGGCAATATTGTGGACGGTATCGTGCTCGGACGGGGCGGGCAGGTCCGTGATTCGGTCATTGCGGGTCATTACAATATGTACCAGCGTGGCATTCGCGCCGAGGGCGATTACAACAGTTTCAAGGATAACCGTATTTCCGGCAACTGGATCGGGCTTGAAGCCACTGGAACATACAACTATGTGGTTCGCAACTACGCGCAGAACAACACCACGAATTATAATATATCCTTTTCAGGCGGCGCCAACGATGTCGGCGCCATAACCGCCGATCCCGGCTACAATTTCAGCAGCGACCAGCCCTGGATGAATGTCGAATAG